>NZ_CP050883.1:1509166-1818333 GCF_051059605.1 Prevotella sp. | reverse complement strand
ATCAGCGAGGGTAATATTGGTATACTGAAGGCTGCACTAACATTTGACGGTAGTCGTGGTAGTCGTTTTGTTGGTTATGCTGAGCCTTTTATTCGTGATGCCATTGTTCATGCTATCAATGAACAAAGTGGTATTTATAACCTTCCTAAGGATGAGCGTAATCGAGAAGAGAAGGAAAACAGCCGTGCCTTTTCGGTAGATGCTCCATTGCAGAATGGTAAGAATTTGAGTTTGTTGAGTGTGCTATTTGATCCAGATGCTCCACGTCCAGACAAGTTAGCGCTTGACGAATCAATAAAGGCTGAACTCCTTCAGGCAATGGATGTGCTTAATGACAGAGAACGTCGTATTGTTCAGGCTTTCTATGGAATAGGTCAGGACAGTATAACTTTTGCTGAAATAGGTGAAAACATGGGATTGAAGCGTGAACGTGTACGTCAGATAAGAGATAAGGCTGTGAGGAAGCTAGGTAAGAATACCACAAACGATACATTGAGAGCATATCTTAGTTGATTATCAGTCAGCATCGTAAGTAAAGTTAAACATGCTAATAACAATAACCGCCCGCAAGGATTAAACTCTTGCGGGCGGTATCTATTTAATGATGTAGCGTTAAATCGCCATATCTTATTTCACTTCTTCAATGAGATTCATTCCTTCTTCTACAGCTTGCATGTTAAGCGGTATAAGTTTGTGATGTCTTTCAGGAAGAGTCTTATAGAGAGCCTTGTTAAGACCATCGGTACTTACAATCTTGCAAACTTTTAGCAAGCCTCCTAAAACGATCATATTGAAAACTTTCGCATTCTTCATCTCGGCAGCTTTGTCCATTGCATCGATACGATATACAGTGATATCCTTTCGTGTAGGAGGGTTTATAATACCGAAACCGTCGTAAATCAATATACCTCCAGGCTTTACCTTTGAGATAAACTTATCCATTGACGGTTGATTAAGTACAATTGCTATATCAAATTTACTTAATATAGGTGATGAAATGCGCTCGTCGCTTATGATGACCGTCACGTTAGCTGTACCGCCACGTTGCTCTGGACCATAGGCAGGCATCCATGTCACCTCTTTATCTTCAAGCAGTCCTGAGTAGGCAAGGATCTTTCCCATTGAGAGAACACCCTGACCTCCAAAACCTGATATGATAATTTCTTTTTTCATTTCTTTTGGATTTTACCGTTAACTAAAGATTAGTTGTATCTTTAAGGTCTCCCTTTGGATACTCCTTGAACATGTGCTCTTCCATCCAGTCGTTAGCTTGCTTTGGTGTAAGTTTCCAACCACTGTTGCAAGTTGACACGATTTCAACAAGACTTGAGCCTAATCCTTTCATAGATGCATCAAAAGCTTTGCGTATCGCAGCCTTAGCCTTACGTATAGATGCTACGTTCTCAACACTCTGGCGAGTAACAAAACATGTACCTGTAAGGTGACTAGCTAGTTCTGTCATGTTAAGTGGGTATCCGTGCAATTCTGGTTCACGACCATAAGGACATGTTGCTGTCTTCTGTCCGATAAGAGTTGTAGGAGCCATCTGTCCTCCAGTCATACCATAAATGGCATTGTTGATGAATATGATAGGTATATTCTCGCCACGGTTCAGAGCGTGAATAGTCTCGCAAGTTCCGATACAAGCAAGGTCACCGTCACCCTGATATGTAAATACCAGACGATCTGGCCACAAGCGCTTGATACCTGTTGCAACAGCTGGTGCACGACCGTGAGGAGCTTCCTGCCAGTCAATATCAAGATAGCGATAGGCAAACACTGCACAACCTACCGGACTAACGCCAATAGTCTTATTCTGCATGCCCATTTCT
Organism: Prevotella sp.; assembly: GCF_051059605.1. Classification (GTDB taxonomy): domain Bacteria; phylum Bacteroidota; class Bacteroidia; order Bacteroidales; family Bacteroidaceae; genus Prevotella. The sequence goes on along the minus strand of NZ_CP050883.1, from coordinate 1,816,501 downwards.
TCTATTACCTCAGCTACCAATTTATGCACTACACCGTGAGAGCAACCGGCACAGTAGTGCATTGCCGTATCGTTCATAAGTTCTGGTTTCTTGTAAACCAGATTGTCAGGTGATATGATGTCGTTATTCATTGTCTATGAGTTTTGTTTTCAGAGCGTTAACAATTTCTTCAGGATCAGGAACAATACCTCCGAGACGTCCAAAGTGTTCTGTTGGTAGAGAGTTTCCTATAGCCAACTTCACGTCTTCAATCATCTGTCCTGCGTTTATTTCAGCAACAAGGATTCCTTTCTTACCCGCTACAGTCTTTCTAAGTTCCTTTTCAGGGAAAGGCCATAGTGTGATAGGACGGAAGAGTCCTACTTTGATTCCACGGCTGCGTGCAAGCTCCATACTCTTCTCTGTAATACGTGCTGCGCTTCCGAATGCCACGATTACATAATCTGCATCGTCACAGTCTGTTATCTCGCATCTTGTTTCTGTATCCTTTGCAAGTTGGTATTTCTCCTGAAGGTGAATATTTATTTCCTCCATAACCTCAGGTTTGAGTTCAAGCGATGTCATAATATTAGGCTCGCGTGAACTTGGTCTGCCGATAGTCGCCCAAGGGCATTCCTTTGCTATCTCTTCTTCTGTACGACGAGGCTTGATAGGAGGAAGAACAACCTTCTCCATCATCTGACCGATAACGCCGTCGCTGAGAATCATAACCGGATTACGGTATTTGAACGCCAGTTCGAAAGATAAGTCTACAAAGTCAGCCATTTCCTGAACAGAAGCAGGAGCCAATACAATGACATTATAGTCACCATTTCCACCTCCGCGTGTTGCCTGCATGTAATCACTCTGACTTGGCTGTATAGTTCCAAGTCCAGGACCTCCACGCTGAACGTTTACGATAACTCCTGGAATCTCGGCACCAGCCATGTAAGAGATACCTTCCTGCATCAAAGCCACACCAGGGCTTGAACTTGTGGTTATAACACGCTTTCCAGCGCCACCACCACCATATACCATATTAATAGATGCAACTTCACTTTCTGCTTGAAGAACAACCATACCCGTTGTCTCCCAAGGTTTCAAGAGAGCCAATGTCTCTATAATTTCACTTTGAGGTGTTATTGGATAACCAAAGAAAGCATCAGCTCCACAGCGAATCATTGCGTGTGCGACAGCTTCATTACCCTTCATAAGTGTTACTTCTTTTTTCTCCATAGGTAGATCTTTCTATTAGTCTAATTTTTTACGATAAACGGTAATGCAGCCATCAGGGCATACAATTCCACATGAAGCACATCCGATGCAGTCATCGGCTTTTATAGCTTCAACATAAGGATAACCGTGAACGTTGACTTTTCTTCCTGCTAATGCTAAAACGTCTTTAGGACAAGCGTCTACGCAAAGTGCGCAACCCTTGCATCTGTCTTCGTTAATAACAACAGCACCTAATATTTTTCCCATTATAATTGTTTTTGAAAATGACAAGTTCTAAGGATTATACATATCTTTGCAATAGTAAGCAAATATACTTTCAAGCATTCTCTTAGCTTCAACAGCAGGACTGTTTGGATCTAAAGCTATTGCTTCGTTGTAAGAATCAATAGCATGTTTGAAGTCTCCTTTCTTGCGATAAGAATTGCCAAGTTTGTAGTAATCTTCAGCCGTCATTGTGTTTTTTATATTTTTCCCGTGACAAATGTATGTAAGAGAAATGTAAATCCCGTATAAACAACTTTGATTTTAAACTATATTAAAATAGTTTTGCTAAAAAATGCGCACACCTATTTTGATTGTGCAATAATTAGAATATATTGTTCCATTCATCGGATAACTCCGTCATTTTGTGAAATAGTATATTTGCACCTTCGTTTTTTAAGACAGAATCGGGTAGTGGACCACTGTTGATTGCTACGGTGAAAATACCTGCTGATACTCCAGATTTTACACCAAGTGGAGCATTCTCCACAACGATTCCCTGTGATGGTTTAAGATCTCCAACCTTTCTTAATCCTATAAGGTATGGATCAGGATATGGTTTGCCTCTCTTTACATTATAAGCTGTCGTGATGTGATCTTCATCAAGATATCTCCCGAAATCATGAAGAAGTCGGTCTATCAAAGGACGCTGACCGCTTCCCGTAACTACGTTGACGGACATTCCTGATTGAATAATTTTTTCCATCATGTCGGTTACTCCGTCAAAGATAGGAGCTATTGGCATGTCGTGGAATATTCTGGTCTTCTCGTCATAAATAGTTTGTGCCTCGTCAAGAGTGATATCCTTTCCAAGTTGGTCACGCATATACTTCTTGATAGTGTCTATGCCTCTTGCTCCTTCTGTAGCATAGGCATCAGCTGCGGTCATGTTGATACCGAATTTAGCCATGCTTTCCTGCCATGCAATTGCATGGTTGGGCATACTGTCATAAAGAACTCCATCCATGTCAAATAACACGCATTTGAAGTTCCAGCCAAACTTTTCTGATTCAGACATTACTTGAATGCCTTGTTGCCTTAAATATTCTGTAACAGCTTCTCGTATCATATTATAAAAATAGGTGGATGCAATTATTCAACTGCATCCACCATATTTGATATTGCGTTAGTTGAAACAACTAAACAGTTTTCATTTTTACTTCAGTTTTTCCTGTATGGCCTTGCTCTCTGCCTCGTATCCTGGCTTATTGAGCAGTGCAAACATATTCTTCTTGTAAGCCTCTACACCTGGTTGGTTGAATGGGTTTACTTCAAGAAGGTTACCGCTGATACCGCAAGCCATCTCAAAGAAGAATATAATCTGACCGATATAGTATTCGTTGAGCTCAGGAACGCTGAGGCGAATGTTAGGAACACCACCGTCAACATGTGCTAGACGTGTACCAAGTTCTGCCATCTTGTTAACTTCGTCAACGCGCTTTCCTTCAAGGAAGTTAAGTCCGTCAAGATTCTCATCGTCGTGTGGGAACAAAAGAGTCTTATTTGGCTTTTCAATGCTGATAACAGTCTCGAAGATAGAACGCTCGCCTTCCTGAATCCACTGACCCATAGAGTGCAAGTCTGTTGTGAAGTCGCAAGCTGCAGGGAAGATACCCTTACCGTCTTTGCCTTCGCTCTCTCCGAAAAGTTGCTTCCACCATTCAGCCATGAAATGAAGTTTTGGCTGGAAGTTGACGATAATCTCAATCTTCTTACCTGCCTGGCTATATAGACCGTTACGTACGGCTGCATATTTAGCTGCAATATTCTCAGCAAAAGGAACATCCTTGCCTGTAGCCTTCTCCATATCCTGAGCACCCTTTACGAGAGCTTTGATGTCGAAGCCTGCACATGCAATAGGAAGAAGACCTACTGGAGTGAGTACAGAGAAACGACCACCGATATTATCAGGAATAATGAAAGACTTATAGCCCTCTTTGTCTGCGCAAGTACGGGCAGCACCCTTCTTTGCATCTGTAACAGCTACGATAACATCTTTAGCTTCATCCTTACCTCTCTGCTCTTCGCATTGCTTCTTTAGAAGACGGAATGTAAGTGCAGTCTCAGTTGTAGTACCAGACTTGCTGATGTTGATAACACCAAATTTCTTACCTTTAAGATACTCTGTGAGTTCTGAAAGATAATCCTCTCCGATGTTGTTTCCGGCAAACATGATAGTTGGGTTCTTCTTGTCTTCAACAAGCCATGCAAAACTGTTACCGAGAGCTTCGATAACGGCGCGTGCGCCAAGATAAGAACCACCGATACCTGCAACAACAACAACTTCACACTTCTCGCGTATTGTTTTAGCTACAGCCTCTACTTCGTCAAGAAATGCTGGTGTGATGCTTGATGGCAAGTGAAGCCATCCTAGAAAATCGTTACCCGGGCAAGTGCCATTCTCAAGAGCTTCCTGAGCGGCCTTAACCTGACCTTCATAAGCTTCAACAGCTCCTGATTTCAGGAATTGTTCAGCCTTTGTAATGTCTAAGCTAATATTTTTCATTGAATCTTTAATTTTCAAGATCTCTTTTATAAGATCATAACTATCTAAAACTGTCTGTTAATAACTTTATTTCAATCTGAGGATTTATTCTTTCATACAATATGTTGTATACTGCATCAAGAATAGGCATGTTCACGTGCATGTGTCGATTTATCTCCTTCATGCATTTTGTTCCGAAGAATCCCTCGGCAATCATTTCCATTTCTATCTGCGCGCTCTTTACAGAGTATCCCTTTCCAATCATTGTTCCGAAAGTTCGGTTACGGCTGAAGTTGCTGTATCCTGTCACCAAGAGGTCACCAAGATAAACACTGTCGTATATGTTTCGATCAATAGGATGAACGGCTGTAAGAAAGCGATTCATTTCCTGAACGGCATTTGCTACCAGCACAGCTTGGAAGTTATCACCGTATTTAAGTCCGTTGCATATACCTGCAGCTATTGCATATACATTCTTCAAGACAGAAGAATATTCAATGCCTATCACATCGCTGGATGTCTTTGTCTTTATGAAGTCGCTTGTGAGAATATCGGCAAACGATAGTGCCTTGTCCTTGTCAGAACATCCTACCGTGAGGTATGAAAGACGCTCCAATGCCACTTCCTCTGCATGAGACGGACCGCCAATGCAAGCCAAGTTGTCATAAGGAACATCATACACCTGATGGAAATATTCAGAACATACAAGGTTCTCATCGGGAACAATACCCTTTATCGCCGTGACGATAAATTTATCACGTAGTCCTGTCTTCAGTTTCTTAAGATGATTCTTAAGATAAGGAGACGGAGTGACAAAAACAAGTGTGTCGTAGTTCTGAGCTATTTTGTTTATGTCGCTGAAGAAGGCAATCTCATCGACATTGAAATGAGCACTCATCAGATAGGCAGGGTTGTGGCCTAGTCGCTTGAAGTCGTCTATACGGTCTTCGCGACGCATATACCATCCTATGTGATGAGTATGTCCCACCACAATTTTGGCTATGGCCGTAGCCCACGAACCGCCACCAATGATTGCTATCTTTCCGCAATTATACATTAGCCTTGTCTATCCAGGCCTGAATGTCTTCGACACTAGGCTTTTCGTATCCAAGTTTATATTTCTTGTTTATTTCTCCGATTTTCTGCTGTAATCCCTGAGCTTTCTCATCCTTTATATCATTGATAAGGTTGAATCCTGCTTTACGCATTACATAAGCCCAATCTTCTGCTACACCGATTTCAGCCCATTCCTTGATAGAACTCTGTGGCATCTTAGCCTCTGGCTTCATCTGTGGGAACAGCATAATCTCTTGAATATTCTCTTTACCAATCATCAGCATACAAAGGCGGTCAATACCGATACCGATACCTGATGTTGGAGGCATACCGTATTGCAATGAACGCAAGAAGTCCTGATCAATGATCATCGCCTCGTCATCACCCTTGTCGGCAAGTGCCATCTGATCCTTGAATCTATCTTCCTGATCAATAGGGTCGTTAAGCTCAGAATATGCGTTAGCAAGTTCCTTACCGTTTACCATCAATTCGAAACGCTCTGTAAGTCCTGGCTTTGAGCGGTGCATCTTAGTAAGCGGACTCATCTCAACAGGATAGTCTGTGATGAAAGTAGGCTGAATGAATGTACCTTCGCAGAACTCTCCGAAAATCTCATCAATAAGTTTGCCCTTGCCGAAGCTCTCGTCGATGCTTTCCATCTTCAAGTCTTCGATAGCAATCTTGCGAATTTCATCTTCGTTCTTTTCTGAAAGGTCAAAACCTGTCTTTTCTTTTATTGCGTCTAGGATAGGGAGACGACGGAATGGAGCCTTAAAGCTAATTATATTCTCGCCGTTCTTTACCTCTGTAGAACCATCGTTTACAGTTTTGCATATTGTTTCAAGCAACTCCTCTGTAAACGCCATCATCCAGTTGTAGTCTTTGTACTGAACATAAAGTTCCATACATGTAAACTCTGGATTGTGGTATTTGTCCATACCCTCGTTACGGAAGTTCTTTCCTATTTCGTAAACGCCCTCGAAACCACCTACGATGAGGCGTTTCAGATAAAGTTCTGTGGCGATACGCATATACATATCAACGTTAAGAGCGTTGAAATGTGTTATAAATGGACGTGCGCTTGCACCTCCGGCAATACTTTGCAATGTAGGAGTCTCAACCTCGGTATAACCATGGTTGTCGAAAAAGTTGCGCATTGTACGCAATACTGTTGCACGTTTCAAGAAAGTGTCTTTTACGCCTTCGTTAACAATAAGGTCAACATAGCGCTGACGTGCACGAAGTTCAGGATCATCGAATTTGTCATAAGCCACACCGTCTTTATATTTAACGATAGGCAGTGGCTTCAAACTCTTGCTTAGAATAGTGATTTCCTTTGCATGGATACTGATTTCGCCAGTCTGTGTCTTGAATACAAAACCTTTGATACCGATGAAGTCACCGATATCCATCAATTTCTTGAAGACTTTGTTGTATAGGTCTTTATCCTCGTCAGGACAAATCTCGTCACGAGAAATATAAACTTGTATACGTCCTTTGCTATCTTGTATCTCCGCAAAACTTGCTTTACCCATAATACGGCGGCTCATCATACGGCCTGCGACAACAACGTCGCGCTGCTCGTCATCCTTGAACTCAGCCTTTATTTCGGTTGAGAATGCGTTCGTTGGAAACTCTGCTGCTGGATACGGATTAATGCCCATATCGCGCAGTTCTTGGAGACATTGTCTGCGAATTATCTCCTGTTCACTTAACTCTAAAACGTTCATATTATTATTTCGAATATATTCTTGTTCCAAGGTGCAAAAGTAATAAATAAATCTGAATTCGAACCGCTTTTTATCTTTTTTATGTATATTGCGCTGGATGATGCTTTATATATGCAGATTATTTTGTATCTTTGCACGCATTTTAGAATAACCGAGTACTTGGTAAACCTCGTAAAAAACAAGAAAATGAATAAAGCAAAAAGTTCAGTAAGTGTGCTGTTTATGCTTTTCAGTATACTCTTCTGTGTTTGTCTGATAGCGGCAAACGTATTGGAAACAAAGCAAATTTTAGTTGGTGGGATCAGTCTCACTGGAGGACTATTAGTATTTCCTGTGTCTTATATTATTAACGACTGTGTATGCGAAGTTTGGGGATATGGCAAGGCTCGTCTGCTTATATGGATAGGGTTTGCGATGAACTTCTTTTTCGTGTCCTTGGGTGCGTTGTGTGATGCCATTCCTGGTGCGCCTTATTGGACCAACGATGCAGGCTTTCATGCTGTATTTGGACTTGCTCCACGTATAGCTTTGGCTTCGTTTATAGCTTTCATTGCTGGCAGTTTTGTCAATGCTTATATTATGAGTCGGATGAAGATACGTGATAGGGGTAAAAATTTCTCAGCACGTGCCATATTGAGTACAGTTTTTGGCGAGACAGCAGACTCAATACTCTTTTTCCCTCTAGCTTTGGGTGGTGTAGTTCCTTTAAATGAACTGCCTAAGCTCATGCTCTGGCAAGTAGTTTTAAAAACAGTATACGAGATAGTCGTACTCCCAGTTACTATTAAGGTAGTGAAGTTTTTGAAGTCACATGAAGGTGAGGATGCCTATGATGACGGCATAAGTTATAACATATTGAAAATTTTTAATATCTAGAATATGGAAAGAAAAGAAGAAGGATTGCATGCTCTTGGCGCAAAGACCAAGTATAGCATGGATTATGCTCCTGAAACACTTGAAACATTTACCAATAAGCATCCTGGTAATGATTATTGGGTGCAGTTCAACTGTCCAGAGTTTACATCATTGTGTCCAATCACCGGTCAGCCAGACTTTGCTGAAATACGTATCAGTTATATTCCGGCAGAGAAGATGGTTGAGAGCAAGAGTTTGAAGTTGTATCTGTTCAGTTTCCGTAATCATGGTGATTTTCATGAGGATTGCGTAAACACGATCATGAAAGACCTCATCAAACTAATGGAACCCAAATATATAGAGGTTACTGGTTATTTCACACCACGTGGTGGCATCAGTATTTTCCCGTATGCCAACCATGGCATGCCGAATACTAAGTATGAGAAGTTAGCAGAACATCGATTCTTTAATCATAATATGGATAAATAATAATTGCGGCAAATTTGCCGCAATTTTTTTGTCATAATGACCTGTTGGCGGAATTATGCACTGATCATATTTAGTCACTAGTGTCCAATTAATATTATTAAAATTTAGTGTAAAGTAAAAATAAATGTTTATATACTATATTTCACTGTGACGATTTGGATTTTGTACATTTAGGCAGTCTTCTCTGCGTTTTTGGTGTTTTTTAGCTACGGAGCTACGTTATCTCTCGCCAAGCCTTTAAACAAAGGGGCTAACGGAACGTAGCTAAATGAATTTAGCTACGTGAGCTACGTCTTAGCTACGGTATTTATTTCTGCCTATATTAATGTACGCGCCTTCACGCGCGCACCTAGGGTTTTGAAAAATACAAGTGTCGAAGTGTCAACTTAATGAATATCAGTATTTTATCGACGAATTCTATTAAATAAGGTGACGGTGATCTGGTAGTCAAAATTCAAGTTTTACATACGTTTCTATATAGAAACGTAACTCATTCCATATAGAAACGCAAACGTTTCTACGATGTTTTACCTCCTATTGCTTCGTAAAACGCAATGCATTTCATCGTAAAAAGGATTGCAAAACATCGCAAAACGCAACGAAATACTTCGTAAAGTGGAATGCAATATGAGGAAAATTTTCACCCATATTTTATCGACGAATAACCGACACTTTATTCGACTCGAAAAGAGTTCTAATAAGTTGATGCTCAATGGATAGACGCTTAGACACTTATTTTTACGAAAAACTCAGAGTGTACGCATGCGCACGTGCGTGAATTACAGATGTGTAGCACCACAGTAATTAAAACTTTGGCTAACAGGCTAAGCTAAATCTGATTGCATGGACAAAAATTTTGCAGTATCTTTGCCGAGAATTCAGCGGAATTCGGCAGAATATTTAAACAAGCTTGAAAATTCTGTTCTCGTTTAATGCATCTATTTATAAATCCTCAGTTCCTCAGATACAGCAAACGATTCTTTGATAAATTTATTCATAGAATACATTTCATCCTTAAAATGACACAAGTTGACGTAGCTAAAACGTAGCTTGACGTAGCTAAAAAATGAGGTTGCGAGCCAGCAACCAATTGTAAATCAAATATTTAATATGCCGTCGTAGCTTCGTAGCTAAAAAATATGAAATTGGTAGGGGGCGTCATCTTTCTTCTTGCTACACACAATTTAATGATTTCTTGGAATATATTTCTAAAATTATCGTAGAAGCCTATAATCCCGTCGGTACAAGGAGGTGATAAATATGTGTATCTTTGTTAAATAGTCTGGAAAAAATCAGAAGTTCTTTTGAATAGTCGGTTTTATTTCTTTACTTTTGCAAATCGATACCATTTCGATGAAAACTAAAAATTAAATGAACCAATGGAATGTCCAACACAAAAAGATTTATTTTTTGAGCATAATGTTTTAAACTTACGCTGTAGACAGTTGATTATTAATGTTCTCCAGCTCATCATACCTAAGACTATGAAAACAAAGTTTATCTTGTTTATAATGGTTTTTCTGTATAGTATGAGCTTGTCGGCACAATGCTATAAAGGAAAAGTGTGTGATGCAGAAAGTAAGCAGCCACTGATGGGGGCGACGGTGCAGTTGTTTAATAAGCAGAATGTTTTTGTCTGCGGTGCATTGACAAATGCAGATGGTTCCTTCTCGGTGCAAGCCACTAAGGACTCCATCGCGAAGGTGGCAGTCTCTTACATCGGATATGCGCGCTATATGAAGCAGGACGAGAAAAGGTTGCAGGAAGACCTCGGCATAATTACGCTTCAGGCGGGACAGACTCTTTCTGACGTGGTGGTTACAGGTCACCAGAAAAAACAAAACATTGACACGGACCAGTATTTGGTGACCGAAGCTATGAGGAAAGGAACGCAAAATGCATCGCAGCTGCTGGCAAAACTTCCCGGAGTGAGAAGGGATTGGGTTACAGACGAAATCCAGATCAACGGAGAGAAAGATGTGGTGCTGTTGGTGAACGATGTGGAGAAGCCACAGGACTATATCAGAGAGGTGAATCCAAAGCGAATAGCCTATATTGATATCACCTACCGTCCTACTGGAAAGTATGCCGGACATGCCGTTCTGGTGAACCTAAGACTGAAAGACGACTATGTAGGGTGGGACTTCACTCCACTGACCCGTGATGCCTTTTTCTTTAACAACAAGAATGGTGGCTTTCTGACTTTTTTTGCGCCATTCACCTATTCATTGAACAAATGGAATTTTTATGTGTCGCCTAATTATAGGGTTAACCATTGCTAAAATGCATCGAGCCTTGAGACGGAATATACAGATAAATATAAGAAGAAATCGCTTGGTAAGGTGGATTTAGCACATCCCAACGATATTAATCATTTCTATGACCCGTCTATAACGGTAGGTGTGGACTACAGGATTGCCAAGGATCACACGCTGTCATTGCAGATGGAGGGAGAATGGACCGATGTCAAGAACAGAACCAGCTATGACTTAGAGACGACGGACTCAGCACAGACGGGTAGGGCGAGCCAGGCATCGTATGACAACTATAAGACGAACGAATATACTGTGGGACTGTTTTATAGTGGGCAGATTAAGAATATAAATATCAAGAGTGATATCTCATATAACAATTATGCTATTAATGAGAATCGCCTCTACAGCGAGACGGGAATGAATGACAATGTGAACTCGACACATGGAAAGAAGGATTTTATTAGATATTATTTTAATGCTGCCATTCCCTTTGCAAAGAAATGGAACTTCAACATTGACTATTCGTTGATGTGGCGAAAATATATAAACACTAACCTAGCGACTAACGAAGAAATTTATACGTCTATCAACAATCGTAACCGTGTGGGGGGTATGCTGTCTTATCAGCCCACTGACAATTTCAGTATTAGAGTAGGCATGGGGTGGAACAACGTCATTGACAGAAATACTTCAGGTCGTGTCAGTCACACTACTTGGGAACCTGGTGGATCGCTGTTCTGGAAGCCATTCAATATTCTGACGTGTAGGGTGGACTATACTTGCAATACAAGTTATCCTAGTCTTGACCAATTGTCTACCAATCAATATAATGTGGACAGATGGATGATACACATAGGTAATCCATTACTGAAACAGACGGTGGGGCAACAGATATATTCTACAGTGAGCATTGACAAGTGGTTCACGCTTTATCAGAAAACGTTTATCAACCAGAATAGCGTTAATGACATCTATAGTAAGAATGCTGACGGAATGATTGTAGAAAGCAACTTTAATGTGGACAGATCTCAGTTTACTTATGGCATCACAGGACAGTATCAGTTACTGAAAGGATTGATGTTCAATGAGGATATTAGTTATTACGCAGAAAAGTTAAAAAACGATGCATATGGATGCAATCTGAATGGACATGGCTTTACCATGCGTTCTGAACTCAATTATATGTTGCAGCGTCAGAAGTTAAGCTTCCGACTCGTGCACATTTATGTGAATAATAATAATGCTGTTTTTCAGGGAGAGCATATGTGGGGAGTAAACTCGATGATGTTTACGGTGGTTCGTTCATTCTTTAAGGATAATATGCCGGTTTCTCTGAATATATTAGTTCCAATAGACAATATGAATGACAAACGACACGATGGAATCTCGATAGACGGCTACTCCACGAAAAAATATTACACCGATCAAAATAATACCGGGTTTGGTATCATGCTTGTTGCGAAATATAAGTTTGGAGGAGGCAAGTCGACCCGAAAGAGCGACAACAGCTTTAACAACGATACGGAAAAAGCACAAAACTTTTAGACTTCAATGGAGAATATAAATTTGGAAAAGAAACAGGAGGAGATTCTTCGTAGATAGATTGAGCAAGTTTGCGTGGTCATTCTCTCGCTGATAACGCAGATCTCGCAGAGGAATGCAGCAGGCTGCATTATTTTGCAGATATTATAGCTTGAGGTTATTGTGCTTTTGTGGTTTTATCTGCGTAATCTGCGAGATCTGCGAGAGAATCATTGGGGTTTCTTTGTAGAATTGATAGAGTCCTCTTATGCGAATATTCTCTTGCAGAAAAATGCAGCCCGCTGCATTCCTCTACGTTATCTGCGGGAGATAGCGTAGTTCATGCTATTGTATTTTTAGCAGAAATCCTTATTGCTCTAAAAGCACAGATAATAGTTTTTGTATCAATGGATTTCAAAATAAAACAATTGTTTTGACGCTTTTTATTAGTGGTAACTTGCAAAGTAGTATGTGGTTAAAATAGCTGAATGTAGATTTAGTAAGTTATATAAAAATGTGTAAATTTTATATCAGTCTTGATTGTTTTAAGCTAGCTTAAGTTAATTAATAAAAAAGTTAATTTGTTTATATATTTATAATGTATACCTTTGTGTGGAATTATAAGAACTATATATGAAATTAAAAATATTAGTTGTTTGTTCTGTTATTTTGGGAATGATTTCTTGTTCAGATAAAGAAGAATTGTCCAATCTTACTGATGCTTCTGATACAAATCAATCCTTACAAAACGATGCTGGTAAAAATACCAATATCCAATATGAAATGCAATTTGCTAGATGCCTTTCACAAGCAATATATGAACGACAAGATGTTCGCCAGTTTGTGAAAGATGAAGCCCTTAAAAAAATAGATAATGCTTATGATGTTTTCTTTCCTATTGCAAAAGATAAATATATAGGAAATATAACTTTTAAAGATGTACTTTGCCAATATGTATCACATGATGTTTTGCTGGATTCTATTGAAAAGCATGTACCTATGTTGAATATTCATTTACCTGAGTTAGGAACTACTAAAGTAAGTGATTTGAATACTTCAGAAGCCGAATTACCTGTTCTTTGTGGGCAAAAAATATTTGTTAATGGAGAAGTGGTTGATTCTATTTCTGATGATGAAATACCAGATTTTAACGTGTTAGTGATTTCTGAAAATAACGCGATACAAAAAAAGACTTCATCAACACGCAGCTTTGATAGTAATGATAATGTGATGTTAGGAAATAATTATGAATATGTTTCTCCTGTGTTCAATCCTAGTTGCAATAAGCACAACACTATTTCAAGTACAAGAAGCGGAGGGCAAAAGGCACCATCTGATAAATATACAAATGGAAAAATACCAAGCTCAGATCTAGATCCAAAGCTCATCTATGCATATAAAGTATCTAAATCATCCAAGCGAGGGACACGATTTGCTATGTATTATGGTCTGAACAATTTAAACGACACTGCGATGACTTTGAAATCTGATGTTAAGGATTGTATCTATAAAATAAAATTTTCTGTTAGTGCTGATTTTAAAGATATGACAACAAATAAAGGGGCTTATAATTTTTTTAATCAGGATGTAATAGTGAAGAAGAGTCCTATAACTAGAGAAGATGCTATTCGTAGACTAATAAATGGACGAGTATATTGTTTTTTATTTACTTTTATTTCAGGAAACGAGGCTCAGGAAAATGTGACAACTCAGAGTGTAAGAATTTATGCACGACCTGATCAACTTTTTAATTTGGATGTAAATCGAAGTAAGAGACACCGTACAGCATTTAGACATTCAAGATATGCTTATAGTATCAATCTAAAAAATATAGCTTCAAAATGGTTTTATCCTTTGGAAAACAACCAGTTTCCTATTTTAGACAGATGGAATATTTTAAAAGGACCAATAACTAAGTCTGTTGTGGTATATTTAATAAATCCAGATGAAAAATCAACAACCACTACTTCTGAATCTTATACTATGAAGTATTCTTCTGATGTAAATTTAGGATTAGGGGCAAAAGCAAAACTATTTAAGATATTGGATTTGGGAATTAATGGAAAATTTGACTCTAGTAATTCGTTTGAGAAAACGGTTACAAAAACATTTTCAATAGCGGCTCATAATTTGAGAATAGGTGATTTTAAAATGGATTATTTTGAGGATTACCCAATATCAATAATATACTCAGACGGGAGTGTTGTTCCAATGATTTTGGGAACTGGCCCAATAACAATGAGTATATTACCATTTTCAACAGATTACTTAACTCAAAAAAGATACAATAAGTAATGAAAACAACCAAGAAATATTTTTTTGCGAATAGCAGAATATAGATTTAGTAAGTTATATTTTATGCCTAAATATTATTTCGTAGTAATTGGCTTGCAATTGCTTAAGTTAATTTTTTTTAAAGTCTATTTGCTTATTTTGCTTGTATATCTATAATTTGTACCTTTGCATCGAACTAAAAAAACTATATACATGAAATCTAAATTATTAATGACAGCAAAGAATAGTGTTTTTACTATTAGTATTATATTGTTATTGTTGAATGTTTTTACGGCATGCAGCAAGGACGATGATAATGTTGTAGATAAACAATTTGCTAACACTGTATGGATTCATCGTTTTGCATCAGAGACTTACGGTGTCTATGCAGATGCTTTGGTATTTTTTCGTGACGGTACTATAAAAGAGTATGGACTGGATAGTCATGATAAAATCTTATATGAATATGCAACTTATCGTTTCAGTCGTGTTGATGCAAATTATATTTCGTTTTCAGAAAATATTAACCATATTCTTGTAGAAGAGAATCATCTTACTTTAGTTTATAACTTCTACAAAAGTGCTTATCGTCCAGAAGATTTGGCTTAGTTGTTAAGTGAAAAGCAATCGTAAAATATGAAATGCGGTGTCTTATGATTGCTCTTCACCATCTTATTTATATATTTTCCCACAGATTTCGTAGACAAAAGACACAGTTGGGGTAATAAAACAAATAACAATAACGGCCGTTTAATTTTAGCTCTCACTTGCAAAGACATAAATGTGAGAACCAAAAGAAAATAGGGTGATGGAAGAGGGAAAAGGAGCAAACGAACAGATGAAGAACAAGAAATATAAATACATATCTAACAAAAGCTGTTACTTCAAAAACAGTCTTTATTAGTTACTTGGTAATTGGAGCACCGATCATTCCGGTTGCTCCAATTACAGTTATTTTATTAATCATACTTATATCTGTTGTACTTTTAATGCTTGTTTGATAAGGATTATATAGATTTTGAAGATTCATTCATTTTCGGATAATCAGTATAACCTTTTTCTCCAGGAGTATAATAAGTATCTTTGTCCGGTGTATTAAGTGGTGCATCTACTTTAAAACGCTCTACCAAATCTGGATTCGCAATATAAAGAGATCCAAAAGCAACCAAATCCGCATCACCAGATGCTATAACTTGATTAGCTGTTTCTTTTGTGTAACGAACATTTGTGATGATAGTGCCTTTATAAAATTTACGGAAATGCTTTGCAACCTCTTTAATTGCTAAGTCCACTTTTGAAACATCCGTGAATGGTTCTGTAAGATGGATGTAAGCTAAAGGATAGTCATTTAATCTACTGATTACATAGTTATATAATTCTGTAGTTTCATCATCGACTTCAATGCCCATCATACCGTGAAGAGCAGGATTAAAGCGAATTCCAACTCTTGTAAGATCAACCACAGTCTTTAGTTCGTCAAGTATTTCAAAAATTATGCGAGCTCTGTTTTCTATAGAACCTCCATATTCATCGGTTCTATGATTTGAGTTTTTATGTAGAAATTGCTGTAACAAGTAGCCGTTTGCACTATGTATTTCTACTCCGTCAAAGCCAGCTTCAAAAGCATTTAGTGCTGCTTGTTTGAAATCATTTACGGTTCTTTTTATGTCGGCAATGGTCATTGCACGTGCTTCTACCGTATCTTTAAAACCTTCAAAAGTAAATACTTGTTGGTTAGGATTAATAGAAGATGGAGCAAGTGGTTTGTTTCCATTCTGTAAATCGGGATGCGACATAGCACCTGTATGCCACAATTGGGCAAAGATAGTTCCACCCTCTTCATGTACAGCCTTGGTGGTTAATTTCCAACCTTCAACTTGCTCTTTTGAATAAATGGCTGGCACATTGATGTATCCAACCCCTTCAGGACTAATAAATGTTCCTTCGGTAATTATTAATCCTGCAGATGCTCTTTGTTTGTAATATTCAGCAATGAGTGGTGTAGCTACATTACCTTCATTGTCAGCTCTAGAGCGAGTCATAGGCGCCATAACTATTCGATTTCTTAATTGTAACCCATTTAAATCATAGGTATCAAAAATTGTTTTGCTCATAATCTTATTTTTTAAATTATTTAATGTTGCAAAATTAATATCAAAGTCAGTTACATCAGTTATACATAAGCGGGAATATATTATACATTTTACGGATAAATACTAAAACATTGTTTTGAAATATAAAAAATACAATATGATATGTCAGTTTGCAGTCTAAGTTTTATTCATAACTTTATGGTTACCAAGATATAAATTATGAGTATATCTCTAACCAACCTGACAGAAATATATTGGCAAGTTATAAAAAAACTAGTAGAAAATAAAGATAGGAAATGAAATTAACACTAAATTAACGTGCGTTTTTCAAATTTTCTCCTTTTTGTTTATTTATCGTTTTAATTGTATCATTAGTTGGAGCAGATGTTGTTCCCCTAACCATAATAAAAACGATGTCAATAAGTAGTTCTTCATCAGTTTAGGGGTGAGATCCCTCATGAATGGTCTTGGCTCTGTATTAGCAGGCAAGATATTTAATTCCTTTGAATATCTAGCTGCGCTCGGCATAGCTCAAGTAAATTTGGCTCTGCTCTCACTTGCAAGATATTTTTCTTTATCCAGTATTTTGTCTACCATTATACATCGGCTATTGACAGGAGGCAGTTTAAGACTGATTTATAGCAGATCTTTGTCTGTATTCCTTTCATTTTTTTAAATAATTCCACCTTTGTCAATCGTCTTGTGTGTTGTAACTTTGTGTTTTTATTATTAAAAATAATTATCTATTATGTCACTATCATTTTCAGAGTTTGCCGTAAGGTGTTCAGTACAACTAGAGGCAGACGGGCATTTCTCTACAGCCCGTCTTTATCGTAACGCACTGAAGTCATTTACTAATTATATCCGTCGCAGCGAAGTCCAATTTACCGACTTAACCCGTAAGCGTCTGGTAGCCTATGAGCGTGATCTTCGCTATCATAACTACTGCCCCAACACAATTTCCACCTATATGCGTATGCTCCGTGCTATTTATAATAAGGGGGTGGATGCAGGATATGCTCGCTTTGTTTACCGCCTTTTCCATGATGTCTATACTGGCATTGATATTAGCCGCAGGCGTGCTCTTGAAGTCAAGGATCTTAAAACTCTCCTATGTACCAAGGTAGAGAAACCAGCACTTAAGCGCACCCAAAAGATTGCGGCATCCTTATACAGTTTGTGCGGCATGTCATTCGTTGATTTTATGAACATAAATTTCAGCAGCGTCAATAGCGGAGTCCTCACCTATAATCGCCATAAGACAGGTACAAGCATAAGCATCTCTGTGATGAAAAAAACGATGAAGATCGTGAATGACTTGAAGATGCCTAGGAGTGACATGCGTACCGCAGAAGGCTATCGCCGCTATCAGTCCCGCCTCCGTCAGTTCAACTCCTGTATCTCGCGTCTTGCCGCCACTCTTGGCATCACTCGTCGCGTTTCATCATATACTCTTCGGCATTCATGGGCAACGGCAGCCCTTCGCAACCATGTTCCTGTGGAACTTATCAGTGCGGCTCTAGGGCACCGCAGTATCAGAACTACACAGATATATCTAGGTGGTTTTAGTGCGGCTGAAATTGGTGCTGTAAACAACAAAATATGCCGATATCTTGACGCTGTATAGTATAAAAAAATGGGGGAAAAAATAGCCGTTACTTCACAAGTAACAGCGTTTATTATTTGACTACAAATGTATATAATTTTTTACAAAGACGTATGGGTTTTTGCATAAATTAACTATAAATTAGTCTAGAATGTAAATAAAAGGACATAAGTTATCTTAACGAGTCCTATTTAAACACATTTTAAATTTTCGTATAATTTTCATTCTTTATTGCGTGCTAACTTTATGAAGTACGCAAAGGAGTCTTTTATCCTGTTTTTCGTCCAATTTTATATCATTGACTTCGAATTCTTTCTGTTACTTGTGAAGTAACAGAATTCTAAAACAATAGAATATATAAATGCAATCCCTGAATTAATCACTAAACGATTTAGGTGAGCACTTGGTAAAGACTAAATTGAAAATGTTATCTCTAATATATAGAACAAGCGACAGTTATAATAAAATACGTATACTGTCGAATTTCCTAGATGAATATAACAATGATGCTTAATCGCATTAAATACGAAATGACTTAAATTGAAGGCCAGTCATGATGCTGCAGCAGCGGTGTCATGTTTTATAAGATTCGTGAGAACCGCGGCCTAATCTTAATATTACTTGAACTTTGATAGAACTTTGATTCTATCGTCCCCTGTTTTATGAGTCGTATAACAGGGTAATTCACACTAGAGAGTGTGTACTTTGAAAGCCTTTCCCCGTGAGGGGGAGAGGCTTTTTTAATTAGCCAATATGATATTCATTAGAAAGGTAATATAACAATAGTGACTTATACAAGGAAACTATTCCTGATCTTTTGCTCTTTGTAAAGCCTCTATTTTAAGTTGCGCTGCGATTTTCTTAGCCTTGACGTTTACATCTTTAATATCCTTCTTTCTGTAATAGCTTCTTGCTCCGTCACGGTCGCTCAGAACAAGTGAGTCATCGCCAAGATAATCAATGTTGCAGGTGTCGTTCTTCGGATTTATTGTGGTAATGGTGTTATTCTTGTTGAATACAGGTGTTGCGCTTACAACAACAAGTTTGCCATTCCAAATATGCCAACTGGTGAAATATCCTAACTGAGGATATACAACAGGACTCTCATCTTCAAGTGAACTTTGCGAACTAACATATCCTACACTTTGTGTAGTCCATTGTCTTCTAAGCCAGAATCCATATTCGCGAGGTACAAGATAAGTCTGTTTCACTGAGTCTGGCATGTCCTTCATTATACGCTTCTGCAATTTCTTGCTCATGTTCTCGTAGTTGCGCATCTTCGGCATTACCACATAGCACCATATACCTTTTAATTCATCTAGATTTACAACTTCATCGGCAACATGCTTATCAGATTTATTCAATACAACACCAATCCAGTCTCCCACATGTATGCTTCCAAGCACACGCTTTTTGTTGTGAGCATCAATGATATCATATTTTATGGGGTCGCTTCCATCGTTAGGAAGTAGTAGGATTGTAGAGTCATTGCAACCTTCGCAAGCTAGTCCGTAGACAGTTTTATCACCTGTCATTTTCATTTCATCATTAGTATGTCCCGACATAGGGTCAGGCTTGTTGTTATCCTTGTTGCTGCATGCTGTGACAGACAGTAAAATGGTTGATAAAATGGCGAATAGTTTAAATTTCATAACATTATAAATTTTGTGCAAATATAAGGGAATAATTGTAAAAAATGGATGTAATGGTGGTGTTTTTGGAATTTTTTATCTAAATTTGCACGCTGATTAGCACTAGGGTTCTGTTTATATATGGAACAATGGCGATATATTATCTGTTTATTATAAAAATCAAATATAAAATATAATATGGGAAAGAAAATTCAGTTCAGTCTCGTTTATCGAGATATGTGGCAGAGTTCAGGCAAGTTCCAGCCTCGCAAGGATCAGCTTGAGCGCATAGCTCCTGTTTTTATAGAAATGGGTTGTTTCGCTCGTGTTGAAACTAATGGTGGTGCTTTCGAGCAGGTAAACCTTCTTGCTGGCGAAAACCCTAACGAAGCTGTACGTGCTTTTTGTAAACCTCTTAACGAGGCAGGCATAAAGACTCACATGCTTGACCGTGGTCTTAATGGACTCCGTATGTATCCTGTTCCAGATGACGTTCGTGCACTAATGTATAAAGTAAAGCATGCTCAGGGAACAGATATCACTCGTATATTTGACGGTTTGAATGATGTGCGTAACATTATTCCTTCAATAAAGTGGGCTAAGGAAGCTGGCATGACTGCACAGGGTACTCTGTGTATCACAACTTCTCCTGTTCATACATTGGAATATTATTCAAAAATAGCTGATCAGCTTATTGAAGCCGGTGCTGACGAAATCTGCCTTAAAGATATGGCTGGTGTTGGTCAGCCTGCACTTCTTGGTAAACTGACAAAGGCAATCAAGGACAAGTATCCAGAGATAGTTGTAGTGTATCACGGACATTCAGGTCCTGGTTTGTCTATGGCTTCTATTCTTGAAGTTTGTAACAATGGTTGTGATATCATTGATACAGCTATTGAGCCATTGTCATGGGGTAAAGTTCACCCAGATGTAATCTCAGTAATTAGCATGTTGAAGAACGAAGGTTTTGATGTACCTGAGATCAACATGAACGCATATATGAAGGCTCGTGCCCTTACTCAGGAATTCATTGATGAATGGCTTGGATATTTCATCAACCCAGCAAACAAGATTATGTCTTCTTTGCTTCTTGGTTGTGGACTTCCTGGTGGTATGATGGGTTCTATGATGGCAGACCTTGGTGGTATTCGTCAGACAATCAACAACCTTCGTAAGAAGAAGGGTGAAGAGGAAATATCTCTTGACGACATGCTTGTGAATCTCTTCAATGAAGTTGAATATGTATGGCCACGTGTTGGTTATCCTCCATTGGTAACTCCTTTCAGTCAATATACAAAGAACATCGCATTGATGAATCTTCTCACTATGGAGCAGGGTAAAGGTCGCTTCGTGATGATGGATGAGTCTATGTGGGGTATGATTCTCGGCAAGAGTGGAAAGATTCCTGGAACAATTTCTCCAGAGTTGATAGAATTGGCTAAGAAGCAGGGACGTGAGTTCACTGATGCTGATCCTCATACATTGTTGACAAATGCTCTTGACGATTTCAAGAAAGAAATGGACGAGAACGGATGGGAATATGGTAAGGACAACGAGGAACTCTTTGAACTTGCTATGCATCCTGAGCAGTATCGCAACTACAAGAGCGGTCAGGCTAAGAAAAACTTCCTTGCTGACTTGCAGAAGGCTAAGGATGCTAAACTTGGTGCAAAGACAAGTCCTGAAGAGGCTGCTGCATTCAAGCACGCTAAGGCTGATGCTATTGTTGCTCCTGTAAAGGGACAGATATTCTGGGAATTCCAGGGTGAAGGTGAAGCTGCTCCTGCAGTAGAGCCATATATCGGCAAGGAATACAAAGAAGGTGATGCTTTCTGCTATATTTGTACTTCATGGGGTGAATTTGAGACAATCAATGCAGCTCTTGGTGGCAAACTAGTAGAAATCAACGCAAAGCAGGGAACTAAGGTTAATAAGGGTGATGTCATCGCTTATATCCAGCGTCCTGAAGCATAATAGAAAATATTATCTATGTTAATATAGAGGGGATTGGGCTATGCCCTTTCCCCCTTTTTATCATCTGGCTATGAACTATCAGAATATTATAGATAAATATTATACCGAAGACAATCAACTGCGCTATATATTTATGACCCACAGCAGCCTTGTAACAGAGCGTGCGCTGAAAATTTGTGACTTGCATCCAGAACTGAATCTCAACCGTAGATTTGTTGAGGAGGCTGCGATGCTTCATGACATCGGTATCATAAAATGTCATGCTCCTGGGATATATTGTTTCGGTAGTGAGCCATATCTGATACATGGAAGAATAGGTGCTGAGATGATGCGTGCTGAGGGATATCCTGATCATGCTCGTGTTTGCGAGCGACATACCGGAGCAGGAATAGGAAAGGAAGAAATAAAAAGACTTGAGCTTCCGCTTCCGTATGAGGACTTTCTGCCAGAAACGATAGAAGAGAAAGTGATTTGTTATGCTGATAAATTCTTTTCAAAAACTCATCCTGAAGTAGAGAAATCTATAAACGAAGCAGAGAAAAGTCTCGTTAAATTCGGAGAAGATGGCTTAAAGCGCTTTAAGGAATGGGAAATGATGTTCGAATAAGGTTTAAAAAACAAAAAACTAAAGGCTAAGAACATAAAACTAAAAACTTATTATTATCTTTGCAGACTGAATGAGGAAAATTTCGTTTATAGCAATTTTGTTGCTCGCTGTCATGTTTGTTATGGCGGGTTCTAACTTCCAGTTATTTAAGAGGCACAAGAAATTGGCCTCTGTAGACTCAATGGCTGTAAACGATTCTGTTAAAAGGGATTCCCTCGGTCGTGCAATTATTGATACAACCAAGATGGACTCTTTGCAGTTGGCTATTTATCATCATAATAAATTGGTTGATGACTCTATCCATCTTGATTCGTTGAATAAAAAGAAAAAAAACGGTATTGATGCTCCTGTGAACTTCTCGGCAAACGACTCTATGGTGTATGATGCACAGCATAAGGTTGCACATCTTTATGGATCTTCAAATGTGAAGTATGAGACGATGGACCTGAAGAGTGAGAAGATTGCTCTGAATATGGATAGCAGCATTGTGCATGCAACTGGAGTCTATAAGGATTCAACGAAACAACTTACAGGAACTCCTACATTTGCTATGGGATCGGATAATTACGAAAGCGATACCATGGCATTCAACTTCAAAACCAAGAAGGGACTTATTCGCAATGTATATACCGAACAGCAGGAGGGATTCCTAAGAAGTGAACTCTCTAAGCGTAACAACAACGGTGAGATATTTATGCAGCATGGACGTTACACGACATGTGACGAGAAGCATCCTGACTTTTATTTAGCACTATCGCGTGCAAAGGTGCGTCCTGGTAAGGATGTAGTTTTTGGACCTGCGTACCTTGTTGTAGCGGATGTTCCGTTGCCATTGGCTATTCCTTATGGATTTTTCCCTTTCTCGAAGAGTTATTCTAGTGGTTTTATCATGCCGACGTATGGTGATGAGAGTACTCGTGGTTTCTATCTTCGTGATGGTGGATATTATTTTGCCATGAATGATAAGTGGGATTTGAAGTTGCTTGGCGAAGTTTATACGAAAGGTTCATGGGGTATAAGTGCAGCTAGTAATTATAGACAGCGATATAAATTTAATGGTAGCTTTTATCTTAGTTATCAGGACACTCAGACTGGTGATAAGGGCATGCCGGATTATACACGTCAGACAAGTTTCAAGATTCAATGGAGCCATAGGCAGGATGCAAAGGCTAATCCCTTTAACAGCTTGTCGGCAAGCGTGAACTTTGCAACATCCAGTTATGAACGCAATAATATGGGAAGTTTGTATAACCCACAGACGATGACACAATCTACACGTACATCTTCTGTAAGTTGGAGTACAACATTCTCTAATATTGGACTTTCTTTGAGTAGTACTGCTAACTTGAGCCAGAATATGCGTGACTCTAGTATTGCAATGACACTACCAGACTTGAATATCAGTCTCAGTCGTTTATATCCGTTTAAGCGTGCTCATGCTGTAGGTAAGGAGCGTTGGTATGAAAAAATTGCACTGAGCTATACCGGTCAGGTAAGTAACTCTATTTCTACGAAAGAAGACAAACTGTTGAAATCTAGTCTTATCAAGGACTGGAAGAATGGTATGCAGCACCAGATTCCTATAAGTGGTAATTTTACTTTGTTCAACTATTTAAATATCAATCCATCTTTCAATTTCACCGACCGTATGTATACGAATAAAGTAATGCGCTCGTGGGATGCGAAGGCACAAAAGGAAGTTGCTGATACAACGTATGGATTCCACAACGTATATAACTGGAACCTCAGTGTAAGTGCAAGTACAAAGCTATATGGTTTCTGGACACCAAATCGAAAGATCTTCGGTGATAAAATACAAACGATACGCCACGTACTCACTCCGACAGTAAGTTTTAGTTATGCTCCTGACTTCGGTGCTTCAAGATATGGATATTATGAGACCTATCAGCGTACGAACTCTGATGGTTCTGTTGATTTAGTACAGTATACACCATATCAGAATGGATTATATGGTGTTCCTGGAAGAGGCAAGACAGGAAACATTAGTTTTGGTCTTGACAATAATATTGAGATGAAAGTTAGGTCTGACAAGGACTCTACAGGATATAAAAAATTGAGCATTATTGATAATCTTGGTTTGAATATGTCATATAACATGGCTGCTAAGGAGAAACCTTGGAGTGACTTGTCTATGAATATCAGACTGAAATGGTGGAAGAACTACACATTCAACATGAATGCTGTGTTTGCCTCTTATGCTTACGAGCTTGATTCAAAAGGAAATCCTTATGTAGGAAATCATACTTATTGGGGAATGGGCAAGTTTGGACGTTTCCAGGGTATGTCACAGAACGTATCATACACATTGAATCCTGAAAAGATAAAGAAATTGTTTGGCGGTGGCGACGATACCAAGAAGGATGATGACAAAAAGAAAAAGGATAAAGACGAGGAAGGCGTAGATACAGACATAGAATCAAATGTTGACGAAACGATGATAGACGGTCAGCGCAAAGCAAAGAAGAAAAAAGATACCAGTAAGGCTGCTACGGATGATGACGGATATATGACGTTCTCTATGCCTTGGTCACTTACATTCGGATATGGTATCACTATGCGCGAGAACACTTCTGGTACATTCAATACAAGTAGTATGCGTTATCCTTATAAGTTTACGCAGACTCTTAACTTCAGTGGAAACCTTCGCATCAGTGAAGGCTGGAACATCAGCTTCTCTTCAGGTTACGACTTTGAAAATCATGATATAAGTATGACAACAGCAAGTTTGCAGCGTGACCTTCACTGTTTCAACATGAGTTGCTCTGTTGTGCTAGCCCCTTATACAAGCTATAACTTCACATTCCGTTGTAATGCAAGTACCCTTACAGATGCACTTAAATACGATAAGCGAAGCGGATATAGCAATGCTGTACAATGGTATTAATATATAATATGTCTAGATGATAACAAAAGACAGTATAGAATCAGCCTATTGCTTTTTTCATCAGAAGTGGAATATATATTCAAAGTCTGTAAATGAAAGTCAGAAAGACGACATTGAATATGCTATAGGTAATTATGCCAATGAAATGAATCGCGAATTATATGCTGATATATCCAGAGGAAAGAATGGATTTCTGTTGGAACATTCAACTTTCTCCGAGGATATTACTGATGCTATTGCTTATCTGGAGCGATTGCTTTAGAACAAATTTGATTGGGTAAAGACTTGAAGAGAACATTTTGTTGTTCCGTGTTATATACTTCTCTGTGGCTTTACTCATTTGTGTACATTTCTTTAATTTAGTCTTAAATAAAGAAAGATATTTTTACTTTTTCTCTTATACCAAACAGTAAATGAAGGTACTGTTTTGAACTGTAATACTTTGTTTTTAGATTGGAAATCTAAATCTGTGTTAATGTATCATGATGCATTGCGGAAATAAAATAAAATTATTATCTTTGCAAAAGAAGACAAAATAAATTATAATATAACTATAACTAGAAAATGAGAACTGTTTACGAATTCTCTGTCAAAGACAGAAAAGGTAAAGATGTATCACTAAAAGAGTATGCCAACGAAGTGCTGCTCATTGTTAATACTGCGACTAAGTGTGGATTCACTCCACAATATGAAGAGCTTGAAAAGCTTTTTGAAACATATCATGCTCAAGGATTTGAAATATTAGATTTCCCTTGCAATCAGTTCGGTCAACAAGCACCAGGAACAGATGAGAGCATTCATAATTTCTGCAAGTTAAATTACGGAACAGAATTCCCACGTTTCAAGAAATTGAAAGTGAATGGTGAAGACGCTGATCCTTTATATAAATTCATGAAGGAACAATTTGGATTCGCTGGTTGGGACGAAACTCACCCTATCTATCCTGTACTTGACAAGATGCTGTCAGAGCAAGACGCTAACTATAAGGAAAATCCAGACATCAAATGGAACTTTACAAAATTCCTTGTAAACAAGAAAGGACAGGTAGTAGCAAGATTTGAACCAACAGAGAAAATAAGCAATATTGAAAATAAAATAGAGGAACTATTAAAAGCTTAGTTTATGGAATATACAAAATGCCTTATCATCGGTAGTGGTCCTGCAGGATACACTGCGGCTATATATGCCGGACGTGCAAACTTGCAGCCAATAGAATATTGCGGAATGCAAATGGGTGGCCAGTTGACACAGACGACTATCGTTGAGAATTTCCCAGGATACCCACAAGGTGTTGATGGTAACCAGATGATGATGGACCTTCGCGAACAGGCTCAGAGATTTGAAGTTGACTTGCGGGATGGTGAAATCGTAAAGGCTGACCTAAGCAAGAAACCATATATCCTGACAGATGACCGTGGGGTGGAAATTGAAGCAGAAAGCGTGATTATCGCTACTGGTGCCATCGCAAAATATCTGGGACTCGATGACGAGCAGAAATATATGGGACAGGGCGTAAGCGCATGTGCCACATGTGATGGTTTCTTCTATCGCAAAAAAGTTGTAGCCGTTGTTGGCGGTGGCGATACAGCTTGTGAGGAGGCTACATATCTTGCTGGACTATGCTCAAAGGTTTACATGATTGTGCGCAAGCCTTTCCTGCGTGCTGCTGAAGTGATGAAGAGGCGCGTTGTTGATAACGAGAAGATAGAAATCCTTTATGAGACAAATACTCTAGGTCTGTTTGGTGACAATGGCGTGGAAGGTGCTCACGTTGTGTTCAGACAAGGCTTGGGTGATGAAAAAAAATACGATATTGCTATTGATGGATTCTTCCTCGCAATAGGTCACAAGCCACAGACGGAATTATTCAAGGACTATATAAATCTTGATGAACAAGGATTCATAAAGCTAGAAGGTAAAAACCAGATGACAAACAAGGAAGGCGTATTTGCTGCTGGTGACGTATGCGATCCACATTATCAGCAAGCTATTATCGCTGCTGGAACTGGTGCTAGCGCAGCCCTTGATGCACAGGAATATCTTAACGAGATCGGAAAATAAACAATCCTGCAAATGTCAATGCACCATTGACCATTAGCAACTCGTAACCAAACTTATACCCGGTTGTATGTTGTGTTATCGTATCGATAGCAAAACATATAATCGGGCTTATTACTGCTATATATGGTACCATGTGATCGTTGGTTTTTCGCTTAGTAAGCAATCCAAACGCAAATAGTCCCAAGAGAGGTCCATAGGTGTATGAACATAGTATGTAAATGGCATCTATCACACTGGTAGAATTGATTACCTTGAATGCCAAGATAAAGAGGACGAACAACGATGCGACACCAAAGTGAGTGATTTTGCGCAGGCGCTCGTCTTTATCACGTTCCATAATATCTACACACCAACTTGTAGTTAGCGCAGTCATGGCACTGTCTGCACTAGAAAAGCTAGCGGCAACAATTCCTATCGTAAACAAAATCAGAACTACCGTTCCCAGACTTCCTGAAGCGGCAAACATTGGTAACAGATTATCACTCATTGCTGGTAAGGCAATCCCCTGTTTATTTGCAAGCATCATCAATAGTATACCAAGCGAAAGAAATAAAAGGTTTGCTGGCAGAAAGGCAAAACCATAACTGCACATATCTTTCTGAGCGTCACGCAGAGACTTGCACGTAAGGTTTTTCTGCATCATATCTTGATCAAGACCTGTCATAACGATAACAACAAAGATACCACTGAGAAACTGTTTCCAGAAATTCTGCCGTGATATAAAATCATCGAAAACAAACACTCGGCTATGAACATTCGACGCAATAGCGCTGATAGCTTCGCCAACATTCATATTTAGTGATGTTATGACATTATATATAATAAGGATTAAAGCCACAAACATGCACAATGTCTGAAAAGAGTCTGTCCATACCAATGTTTTTATACCGCCTTTGCGAGTGTAGAGCCATATCAAACCAACCATACCCAATACGGTTATAGGAAAAGGTATGCTCATTGAGTCGAAAACAAACTTCTGAAGAATTATGCATACGACATAAAATCTTACGGCAGAGCCAATGAGCTTTGAAAGTAGAAAGAACGATGCTCCTGTCTTATATGACCGTTGCCCAAGACGAGTCTTTAGATAACTATATATCGTAGTAAGATTAAGTCGATAGTAGACTGGTAAAAGGATGAACGCCACAGCAATGTATCCGAATATAAATCCTATACACATCTGTAAATAAGTCATGTCGGTAGTTATAGCCATACCAGGAACACTGACAAACGTGATTCCAGATATGGAGGCTCCTATCATACCGAAAGCAACCATATACCAAGGTGAGCGTCTGTCGGCACGATAGAAAGTCTCATTATTCGCTTTTCTGCTCGTTATTCTACTAAAGAAAAGTAATATGCAAAAATATGCAAGTATGGTGAATATAATTATCATAATGGTTGCAAAATTACTAAAAAAGCATGTAAACATACAAAATAGCGATTTCTTTTTTGTATCTTTGTAAATAGAAATAGAGACAAAATAGTAACAACAAATACTTTATCATGAGACAGAAAAGATTCATCCTTCAAGAGAATGAAATTCCAACACATTGGTATAACATTCAGGCAGATATGCCTAACAAGCCTCTGCCACCACTTAATCCGGCAACACGTAAACCTTTGGATGCCGATGACCTGAGCCATATCTTTAATAAGGAATGTTCAAAACAAGAACTGGATATAGAACATGCATGGATAGAAATACCAGAGGAAGTGCGCGAGAAGTATACTTATTACAGATCTACTCCTCTAGTAAGAGCTTATGCACTTGAAGAGGCTCTTGGAACTCCTGCACACATTTATTTTAAGAATGAAAGTACAAACCCACTTGGTTCACATAAGATAAACTCTGCGATTCCTCAATGCTATTACTGCAAACAGGAAGGTGATACGAATGTAACAACAGAAACAGGAGCAGGGCAGTGGGGGGCTGCATTAAGCTACGCAGCAAAACTATACGGACTTGAAGCTGCTGTTTATCAAGTAAAGATAAGTATGCAGCAGAAGCCTTACCGTTCTGCAATTATGCGTACTTTTGGTGCAACGGTAGAAGGCTCGCCATCTATGAGTACACGCGCAGGAAAAGATATCATAACTCGTGATCCTAATCATCCTGGTTCTTTAGGAACAGCGATAAGCGAGGCTATAGAACTTGCTACAACTACACCTAATTGTAAATACACTCTTGGTTCTGTACTGAATCATGTAGCATTGCATCAGACGGTTATAGGTCTTGAAGCTGAGAAGCAAATGGAAATGGCGGGTGAATATCCTGATACTGTGATAGCATGTTTTGGTGGAGGAAGCAATTTTGGCGGTATAGCATTTCCTTTCATGCGACACAACATTAAAGACGGCAAGAAAACAGAATTTATTGCTGCTGAACCAGAAAGCTGTCCAAAGCTTACACGTGGAAAGTTTGAATATGATTTCGGTGACGAGGCTGGTTATACACCATTGTTGCCTATGTTCACTTTAGGACATGATTTTAAGCCCGCTAACATACATGCAGGTGGTTTGAGATATCATGGAGCTGGCATGATAATCAGTCAGCTTATACGCGATAATTATATGCATGGTGTTGATATTCCTCAGTTAGAGAGTTTCGAGGCAAGTATGATTTTTGCACGTGCCGAAGGAATAATCCCAGCACCAGAGAGTGGTCACGCTATAGCTGCTGCAATAAGAGAGGCAAAGAAAGCTACAGAGAATGGTGAGGAGAAGGTTATCCTTTTCTGTCTTTCTGGTCATGGATTGATAGATATGACAGCGTATGAAAGTTACATTAATGGTGATCTTCAGAACTACAGTATAACTGACAGTGAGATTGAAAAGAATCTCGAAGATGTTCCGCAATTTGATATCAATGAAATTGTGAAATAAATAATAAGTAACATACAAAACAAGCCCAGCCATATATTTGACTGGGCTTGTCAGCTTTAAGCTTGCAATAAAAAATTCAATTAGTCGTTTGAGTCACATTATATTATTAGTCGTATGAGTCACATTTTTATTAGTCGAAAAAATAATACTGAACAATATCAAATCCCATGTTGAGGCAAATAATATGTTCTCGTAAATAGTATTTATTTACTAAGCCAATTTAATTGGGGAGTAAATAGATATTTTTTAAAATGACAAGGGCAAAAATAAAGCGTTCACACGTTCTACATGTTTGCCCTTATTATGTCATTTTAACCTGTCTTCGATTGACAGGATTCAAAATCAAACAATGACTTGTATGAAATTGTATGATTTTGAACGAGTTAATCTATTCGCATTAAACATTTCTCTTTTTGTGTAATATTTCCTGATATGATTTTGATATTAAAATAACATCTTTATCATATATATTTTTTAGCTTGATTAATTAAGTTGCGAATGATACAAATATCATTATTAATTATAATGCTGCAAAGATAAAATATTAAAATTAAAGTACCTAATCAAAATGTTAATAATTTATGTATAGTTTGTTGTTAGATAATCCTTATGTATTATTTGAGGTATATTATCTTTGAATTTGGCTTTTAATTTTGTTATATATGTATTATTACGTAAAAATTAACATATAAAAACAACATATATTAAGCAGTGGTGGACAAATTGGTGGACAAATAACAACGCATTTTTGTCCACCAAAATATACTATTCGACATTTTATTATGTATATAACAAATATTCTATTAAATGTTTTCCAACATATTTCTTAATATAATAACTGCATCTCCAACGGTAGGGATACTATTTATGCTTAACAAACGTCTGTTTGCAACTTGTCTAAAATCACATCTACGTGGATTTCTTCCAACAAAGTTAATAACAGCAGCGAATGTGCTGCTTTGGTAATAGACACTTTCCTGATTGCTTACAAACTGCATATTCATCTTCCCTTGTCTTAGCATAATCTTTTCGCAGCCAAGACTTTTACCAAGTCGGCGAAGAGATACAACCTGCATGAGTTCCTCTCCCTCTTTTGGAGTTTCACCAAATCTATCAATAAGTCGTTTTCTATATAAAGCCAGTTCATCATCGTCATTGATGCTGTCAAGTTCACGATAAAGTAGCATTCGTTCGCTGCTTCCTGGGACATAGTTATCTGGGAAATACATCTCCAAATCGCTTTCAACAGCACAATCTTCAACAAATTCATCACCAGTGATATTGTTGCCTTCAGCCATTTGTTGGGCGTAGACATCCTGAAACTCATCGTTCTTTAGCTCTGTTACTGCCTGACTAAGAATTTTCTGATATGTTTCATATCCTAAATCTTCCATGAATCCGCTTTGCTCTCCACCAAGAAGGTTACCAGCTCCACGAATATCAAGATCCTGCATAGCAAGATTAAAGCCACTTCCCAAATCAGAAAATGTCTCAAGAGCTTCCAATCGTCGGCGTGCCTCAGATGTAAGTACGCTCTTTGGTGGCGCAAGAAGATAGCAGAAAGCCTTTCGGTTGCTGCGTCCTACTCTGCCGCGCATCTGGTGAAGGTCGGAAAGTCCGAACCGATGTGCGTCATTTATAATTATGGTATTGGCATTGCTTATATCTATACCGTTCTCAATAATAGTTGTTGACAGCAATACATCATAGTCGTAGTTCATAAAGCCGAGAAGAATCTTTTCAAGTTCCTCTGGCTTAATTTGTCCATGACCTATGGCAACACGGCAATCTGGTATATATTTATGTATAAGGTTAGCAATTTCTTGTAAGCTGCTAATACGGTCGTTGACAAAGTAAACCTGTCCGTTACGGCTCATCTCAAAGTTAATGGCATCTGCTATAACTTCGTGACTATATGTTGCCAATTCTGTATTTATAGGATATCTGTTTGGTGGCGGAGTGCGTATAATGCTCATGTCACGTGCCCCCATTAACGAGAATTGTAATGTGCGCGGTATAGGTGTTGCAGACATGGTGAGTGTATCAACATTGGTCTTTAACTTACGAAGTTTTTCTTTTGTAGATACACCGAATTTCTGTTCCTCATCAATAATGAGAAGACCTAGATCATGCCATTTAACAGAGCTGCCTATAAGTTTCTGTGTTCCAATTAATATATCAATCTTTCCTGATTCTAAATCTTCTAGTACTTGTTTTGTATGTTTTGTGGAACGTGCTCTTGATAGATATTCAATTCTTACAGGCATTCCTTTAAGACGACTCAGGAATGTCTGATAATGTTGATAAGCTAATACCGTTGTAGGTACGAGTATCGCAACCTGCTTACTGTCACATGCGGCTTTGAAAGCTGCGCGGACAGCAACTTCTGTCTTGCCAAAACCTACATCACCACAAATAAGTCGATCCATAGGACGTGCACTCTCCATATCATTCTTGACATCTTGTGTTGCCTTGCTTTGATCAGGAGTGTCCTCGTATAGGAAGCTAGCCTCAAGTTCATGTTGCATATAACTGTCATTACTATATGCAAATCCCTTTTCATGTCGGCGTTGAGCATATAGTTTGATAAGGTCACGTGCAATATCTTTGATTCGCTTCTTGGTCTTCTCCTTAAGTCTGTCCCAAGCTCCGCTTCCAAGAGTACTAAGACGTGGAGGTTCACCGGTATCACTGCGTCTATATTTGCTTATCTTATATAATGAGTGGATGCTCACATCTACCTTGTCATTATGTTGGTAGATGATACGTATAACCTCTTGATAACTGTTGCCTGCTGGTACACGTACAAGACCGCCAAACTTACCAATACCGAAATCTACGTGGACAATGAAGTCACCAGGTTCCATTTCCTGAAGTTCTTTCATCGTGAGAGCAATCTTTCCTGTTCTAGCACTATCGCTCTTCAGGTTGTATTTATGGAAACGGTCAAAGATCTGATGATCTGTGAAGAGGCATATTTTTAAATTGGAATCGGAAAAGCCCTCATGAATCGTTTTATTTATAGGTTCAAAGACTATTGAATTTGCTTGTGGGGAATCCATATCAGCAAATATGTCTTTTAATCTCTGTGTTTGCTTTTCGCTATCTGCAAGTATATACAGTTTGTATCCTTTAAGAATATAATCCTCAAAAGCCTGTGTTAGTAAATCAAAGTTCTTATGGAAAAGTGGTTGCGGCGTGATGTCAAACGCTATGGATGCATCACGAATAGCTGTATTTTGAGAAGAATGCTTTACTGCAGACTTAACGTTTGGTCCAAACTCAATACGACGGAACGCTGCTGCATCTTCTGTAAATTGATATGGACTGACAAGAGACTTATCACGATTAAGTTCGTTCACAATCTGCTTTTGTTCAACCTCAGTTGCACCTTCAAGTCTATCAGTAAGAGCCTGTGAAGAGAAACCATCTTTATATATCCGTTCGATAACATCGTGGATATATGTGAAGTCCTTCATGACAAGGAAAGTGTTGTCGGGTAGAAATTTCAGAAAAGAAATCTTCTCAGAGGTCGTATTCATAAGTTCTGGAACAACCTCTATGCTGTCACGTTTATCTTTTGATAACTGGTCCTGTACTTGAAAAGTACGGATAGTGTCTATTTCATCACCAAAGAAATCTATTCGGAAAGGATCTTCACAACTAAAAGAATACACATCCAATATGCTACCACGGACAGCAAACTGACCTGGTTCGTAAACATAATCAGTCTCTGTGAATCCATATTCACGCAATAGATGTTCTACATCAGTTATGTCAATATTCTGTCCTTTCTTCAAGGATAGCCGTCTTTCGTCAAGTCGTTTTTTTGATACAACTAATTCTGCGAGAGCATCAGGATATGACACAATGAACAATGCTTCGTTTGCATTGTTACGTGAAGCAACTTTAGCTAGAACCTCAGTACGTAGTATCTCATTCGCGCTATCACGTTGCCCGTGCTTAGCTGCACGTTTATATCCAGAAGGAAAAAATAGTACATTATCTGACTCAATAATCTGCATGAGGTCATGATACAAATATCCTGCCTCGTCAGCATCTTGCAGTATGAATAAAAACGTGTTGTCGAGTTTGTCTGACAATGCAGAGAAGATTACCGGAGTGGCACAACACGACAATCCCTTCAAAAAGATATTACCGACGGTATTATCTTTAAGTAACTTCATCAAAGCTCCTATTTGAGGAGCTTTGCCATAAAGATTTTTTATTTCCTTAATGTCCAATTCTAGTCTTTTATCTTGGGATATTTACGAAGCCAGCCATCAAGTCTGAGACGCATAACTCCGAAAAAAGCTTCGCCAAAAATACCACCGTTCATCTTGCTCACTCCTTCACGACGATTAACGAATATGACAGGAACTTCCTTAATCTTAAATCCTATCTTATAAGAAGTGTACTTCATTTCTATCTGAAAAGCATATCCCTTGAAACGTATATCATTCAAAGATATTGTCTCAAGTACACGTCGCTTGTAGCATACAAATCCAGCTGTAGTATCATGAACTCTGAAACCAGTAACAATGCGTACGTATTGAGATGCGAAATAGCTCATCAGTACTCTGCCGATAGGCCAATTAACAACATTTACTCCGCTGACATAGCGTGATCCAACAGCAACATCGTTGCCTTCATCATGAGTAGCTGCATATAAGCGTGGTAAATCTTTGGGATCGTGGCTGAAATCAGCATCCATTTCAATAATATAACCATACTCGCGATTCAATGCCCATTTGAAACCTGCAATATAAGCTGTGCCAAGTCCTTGTTTTCCCTTGCGTTCAATGATAAATAAACGGTCAGAGAATTCTGTATCAATTAAACGATGCACAATAGCGGCAGTTCCGTCTGGACTTCCGTCATCAATTATCAGAATATGAAAATATTTTTCAAGACTAAATACAGCACGTATAATATTTTCAATATTCTCTTTCTCGTTGTATGTAGGAATAATTACGATAGAATCACTTTCATGCATAGCTATTCAATATTTTAATATTTTGCAAAGATAGTGCAAGTTGTGAGAAGAACAAAATAAATAACAAAGTTTTTATTTTATTGGTCTGGGTTTTCAATAAAGCCTTGGTATTCTGGAGAAATGGCACTCATTACTGCTGCATAGCTCTTATCCATTTGGTTCTTAACATTCTCTGGTCCTTTACCGATTGGTGCAATAGGCTTATGGATAGTGAGTTTTAGTGGATGCCAGAATATCCAGTACTTATCTTTCATACGTGGTTTAACATCAAAGCTTCCGTTTATCGTCAATGGTACTACAGGCAACTGAAGATCGTCAGCAAGCATAAAAGCACCACGACGAAATACTCCCATGTGACCTGTAAACGTACGTGCGCCTTCAGCAAAAACTACCAACGACATGCCTTCTTTCAATATTGAACGTGCCTGATCATAGGTAGCCCTTATCTTTGACGGTCCACTTTTGTCGACAAAAATATGATGTGCATATTTACATGCGGTGCCAATCAATGGTATTTTGCCAATACCCTTTTTCATCATCCATTTGAAATTTCTTCCAAGAAAGCCGTATATCAAGAATATGTCAAAAGCTCCCTGATGATTTGCTACAAAAACATACGACTGTTTTGGATCAAGATTCTCACGTCCTTCAACCTTAACAGGAAGAAGAAGTATTCTTATCCACAACCACGACCACCATTTACCAGGATAGTATCCCCAGAAATGTCCGTTACCTAGCATGCAGCCTATCACTGTTGCTAATGATGTAAAAATGCTGTCGACAATTAATATCGGCAGACAGATAACCAATTGGTAAAGTCGATAAAGATATTTCATATTGTCTTATTGTTTTTATTTCTTTATTTTCAATGTTATGACTGTTATCTCTGGGGGTACACCGAGTCTGAAAGGAAGCAATGCACCTATTCCGCTTGTTACATATAGATAGCGGTCTTGTTTCTCGTAAAGTCCGCGATCATTTGGATATACTAAAGCAGAAGGACGCAATCCGAATATGCTGATTTGACCTCCATGTGTGTGACCGCTAAGTGTTAATGCAGCATTGGTTTTTGGTAATATTCTAGATTCCCATGTCATTGGATCATGTTGCATAAGTATCACGCAATCGTTTTTCTTTACTCCTTTCATCGTCTTTTTCATGTCAGACCAGTCAGGAAAACGTCCTGTTCCACAGTTTCCTTCGCCTGCTATGATAATAGAATCTTTGTGATTCGCAGAATAATATGCTTTATGTTCATTGTTAAGAAGCTGCCAACCTATTGACTTCTCGTATTCACGCAATTTACGCTCGTTTGCTGATTTTTCTTGTGGCGTCCCGATTTGGTACATGCTGTAATCATGATTTCCAAGTACGCTATAAACAGGTACGTTTGTATTTTTTGCTATTCGTGATAGAAGGTTCTTGTAACGATATAGCTCTGAAGGCTGAATGTTTTGTAAATCTCCGGCAAAGCAAATGATATCTGGTTTAAGAGCAGATATAGTGTCGATGTCACGTATGAGACAGTCTTCCATAATATTATGGAATGAGTTAATGTGAGCATCTGAAAATAAAACAATTCTCAGTCCATTAAAACTCTGTGGAAGTCCCTTGATAGGTATTTCAATATTTATGACTTTCAATTTTCGTGGTCCAAGAGTGAATCCGTATACAATCATAATGACAGAAACCACAGAAAGAAGTATTCCTATGATGTTTCCCCAATTATGAGGCGTTTTATGATACACGCAGTGTCTCCAACCAAGAAATGAACATACAGAAAATATCATTTTTGGAACTGCAAATATTCCCAATATCATTAAGTATCCCACTAAAATTCGCATATCGTCAGGAGCGAATTTCTTACTAAATGTAAAATACAGGCTAACTATAATTATTATTGTGGCTGGCATCCACCACACAAGTCGTTTCCATAGGTTGTAATTTTTCCTATGTCTTAGATAGTGCATGTCTATATACAAGTCGGGGAGCACTAGCACCAACATTATCAAAAATATTATTTTTGCTACCATTATTCAATAAAATATAAATGCTAAAGCATCATGCAAATTTCAAAAACTTTTTCACTAATTCTACGGGTATACCTCTTCTGTTCGCATAATCAACAATCTGGTCATTGCCAATTCTTCCTAAATCAAAATACTTACTTTGTGGATGCGAAAACATGAAACCACTTACACTGGCATGGGGAATCATCATTCCATTCTCGGTAAGTCTTATTCCTATTCCTTTCATGTCAATGATGTCGCTGATAATGAAGTTGAGACTTGTGTCTGGTAATGAGGGATAACCAACAGCTGGTCTTATTCCCTGATATTCTTCATTAAGAGTCTGTTTCATTGTAAGATTCTCATTTGGAGCATATCCCCAATATTTGCGTCTTACTTCCTCATGCATTCGTTCTGCTGTTCCTTCAGCTAATCTATCTGCAAGCACTTGAGCCATCATTCGCTTGTACTCATCATTGACGTATTTTTTTTGCAATTCAGTGTCTACTGTTGTTGCAAATAAACCTGCCTTATCTTTTATGCCTGTTGAAGCTGGGCGTACAAAATCTGTCAGACATAAATTTGGTAATCCATCAGCGATGAGTTTCTGCTGTCTTAGCATTGGAATTCTAATGCCGTTTAATATCAAATCATCGCCATCACTGTTGGCGTCAAGAATTTCAAATACAGCATGAGTATGATATTTGCCATACCATTCATGCAACATCTGTTCGGCATCACCATGAAGCTTCATCTTTTCAGTTTCTGGTTTGCCGTTCATGTTCCATGCATGATAGAAATAAATCCAGTTTATGTATGGTTCAATTTCCTGTATGTTATAATGAATGGTCATCTTTTTAAAATCAAGTAACTAAACATTGAAAGCAAGAGCTTCCCCTCTGCTGTCATCTATAATGTTATCGTTATCGTAAACAATGTTACCGTTGCATATAGTTGTTTTAACCTTATTATTATAAATATGTCCCTCCATAGGACTCCATTTACATTTGCTTTTTATTATGTCTTTTGTAACTTCCCATTTACACGACGGTTGTATCACAACAATATCTGCCTTATATCCTGTACGAAGAAATCCGCGCTTGTTTACATGAAAGAGAGTTGCTGGATTATGGCACATTAGTTCAACTATACGTTCAATAGAAAATATGTCTTCGTCAACAAGTTCAAGCATTGTGACAAGAGAAAACTGAATCATTGGCATACCAGAAGCAGCTTTACAGCATCCTCCTTGTTTATTTTTCAGTTCATGCGGTGCATGATCAGTGCCTATGGTGGTAATCCTTCCGTCATTTAAAGCTTTTCTTATCTCATCTCTGTCATGTTTTGTTTTTATAGCAGGGTTACATTTTATCAATGCACCTAAAGATTTATAGGCTTCATTGTAGAAATAAATATGTGCTATTACAGCTTCCGCTGTTATTTTATCATCGTTTCCGAAGAGTTCTAGTTCACTTGCTGTTGTAACATGTGCAACGTGCAGTCTGGTGTTATACTTTTTTGCAAGGTTCACGGCAGCTGATGTACTTTTATAGCATGCAAGTTCACTTCTTATCAATGGATGCATTGTTATATCAGGGTCGTCATTTTCCTGTTTTGCCACATTCATGTTAGCATTTATAATATCGGTATCCTCACAATGAGTCATCAAAATGATGTTGTTTTCAGCGCAAGTTTTGAATATGTTATTCAATGACTCAGCCTTGTCGACAAGCATATTACCTGTACTTGCACCCATAAAAAGCTTTATACCAGGAATCGTATGGCGGTCGAGCGAGTTGAAAGTTTCGGCATTTGATGTTGTTGCTCCATAGAAAAATCCGTAATTTACAAGGCTATTCTTTTGGGCAATATCTAATTTGTTATTAAAAGCTTCTATTGATGTGGTTTGGGGAGATGTGTTAGGCATGTCCATATAGGATGTAACACCACCGCAAGCAGCAGCTCTGCTTTCGCTTTTTATATCAGCTTTATCTGTCAATCCAGGTTCACGGAAATGCACATGGTCATCAATGACTCCTGGAATAACAAAACACCCCGAGGCGTCTACAATCTTGTCGTAGGCTCCGCGGGGAGTTTCACCTTCAGCATAGACTCCGGATATAATATCATCAGTGATTACAATGTCGCCCAATACAGAGCAACCTTCATTTACTATTGTTCCACTTTTTATTAATATTCTCATCTTAAAGGTTTTATGAATTCTATAACCTTATCTCGTCATAGGCGCTTGAGAAGGGCTTGCCATCTCGTTTGGTGTAGGGGCGGCGTTAGGTTGTGCTGGAGCTTGTGCTGGTTGCGAATTTGCAGGAGCACCACGCATGCCGTTCATTATCTGTTGATTTTCAAGGGCTTTTTTGTAATAGTCCTTAACATATTGATCGTTCTTAAAATTATCAGTAGCCTTACTCATAATGTCTTCTATCCATGGTGTTAGTTCTGGATATTGGTAACCGATAGTTACCATGAAGAAAACACCTGGACCAAGAATGTTATCAAAGTTTTCGGTAACGAAACTGGTAATCAAATTATCTTCCTGTTGTGATAAATGTGCAGCTTCCTTATTAAGGTTAGCATTTACAATGTTCATGTTTCTACCGTTCATGATAGCTTGGTCGTGCTTATGAACAAGTTCGTTTTCAAGGCTCTTCATTTGGTTATATTTATTGAAGAACTTAAACAATTTATCATTAAGTGGAGTTCCGCTTACGGTCTGCTGTGTGTTGTCTATCTTAATATTAATGTCGCCATCTTCAATAACCAGAGGTAAAACGCTTTCGTCATCCATAAAGATGTTTGCCATTCGTACAGAGTCAAAGGTTCCCTCGAAGTGGAATTGTCCGTGTACGACATCACATGAGTCTATAGTCTTGAATTCATTGTTTTTTAGAACTTTCAGATATAGCTTTCTTCCATCAAGGTTAGATACATTTGATGTGCCGATTACATTATATGATTTTCCACATGACACTAGCGTTAAAGCTAGTAGTGATATAATTGGATACAAAAATTTAGTCATAAACAGTTTTCCTTTTTCTTTAAAAGCAAAGATAACATGTATAAGTGAGGTTCGAAAAAAAATTCATGCTATTTAAATTATATAACACAACTTTTATGTTTTTTTCGTAATTCAGATATGTACTTTCCTTTGGATACTATATATTAGAGTTGTTTTTATTTTCTTTTTTTATTTCCCATTCGATTCTGTGCATGGTATAGATTTCCAGTATAGCGGCAATTAACAGAAGTATCACCCACTTATTATATATATAAGAAAGGTAATCTATAGAATTACTGAATGCCGGACGTATGAAACCATAAACATTGTCTACCATAAGAATTCCTGAGAATATGAATACCATATCAGCTAAATTCATTATATTCTTCAACCTACGAACGGTTATGTTGTTTCCTTCATATTCTTGCATCATCTGCATTGTAGCAAACAATACAGTACCGAGAAGGAACAGCCAACTTACAATTTGCTGCTTAAACATAAAAACGAAGCAGCCAACACCGATAACCATCAATATGCCGCCAAGCACAAATAAAATGCTTTGTAACTTATTTTGTTGTTTCATCATTAGTATTTAAAGGCTTCTCGTCATCACTAAGTACGTAGATGTCTTCATCGTCAGCTTTCATGAAATAACGTTCACGGGCAATCTTTTCGATAGCCTTTGGATTTCGTCTTATTTCTCTCAGCTGTCTAGAGTCATTTTCATACTGTTTATTGTATTTCTTGATATCGCTCTGCAAATCACTTATCTGCAGTTCAAGTTGGATGCGTCTCATAAAACTATTCTCATCGATAAATCCAACGATAAGAATACCGAGCAGCGTCACTACAAGATACTTATAGTGAGCGATAAACCCCCATACAACACCTAAACGACTTGCCATATTTATATTATTTGTTTGCAAAGATAATAATTTTTGCTATCTTTGCATCATCAATTATAAAAAATAATGGAAGAATATATTGTTTCTGCCAGAAAATACCGTCCAATGACATTCGACTCGGTTGTCGGGCAAAGCGCACTCACTACAACATTGAAGAATGCTGTTAAGGGTGGACGACTTGCTCATGCATACCTTTTCTGTGGTCCTAGGGGAGTCGGAAAGACTACTTGTGCACGTATTTTCGCAAAGGCTATCAACTGTGAACACCCACGCGAGGATGGTGAAGCTTGCAATGAATGCGAGAGTTGCAAATCTTTTAATGAGCAACGCTCTTATAATATCTTCGAACTTGATGCTGCCAGCAACAACTCCGTTGAAAATATAAAGGCTCTCATGGAACAGACTCGTATTCCGCCGCAGATAGGACGTTACAAGGTTTTCATTATTGATGAGGTTCACATGTTGTCTACAGCAGCGTTTAATGCTTTCCTTAAAACTCTTGAGGAACCGCCAGCTCATGTGATTTTTATTCTTGCGACAACCGAGAAGCATAAAATTCTGCCAACAATCCTTTCACGTTGTCAGATATATGACTTTGAACGTATGACCGTTTCCAATACGATTAATCATCTTAAGAGCGTTGCTGAAAAAGAGGGAATCAAGTATGAGGAAGAGGCTTTGAGCGTAATTGCAGAAAAGGCTGATGGTGGTATGCGTGATGCTTTATCTATATTTGATCAGGCTGCAAGCTTTTGCATGGGAGACATAACTTATCAGAAAGTTATAGAGGACTTAAATGTTCTTGATTCTGAAAACTATTTCAAAATCGTGGAAAACTCTCTTGCAAATAAGGTGAGCGAGGTAATGATTTTGTTGAATGATATCCTTGGTAAAGGCTTTGACGGTGGAAATCTTATAAATGGTTTGGCTAGTCATATACGCAATGTACTTATGGCTAAAGATCAACAGACTTTACCGTTACTTGAAACAAGTGAGCAACAACGTCAGAAGTTTTATGAACAGGCTCAGAAATGTCCTGTAGATTTTTTATATAAGGCACTGAATATTCTTAATCAATGTGACATAAACTATAAGCAAAGTAGCAACAAGCGACTGCTAGTTGAAATTACGCT
This sequence comes from Prevotella sp., assembly GCF_051059605.1. Taxonomy (GTDB): domain Bacteria; phylum Bacteroidota; class Bacteroidia; order Bacteroidales; family Bacteroidaceae; genus Prevotella. The sequence continues at coordinate 1,774,538 of NZ_CP050883.1, read as the reverse complement.
TATTCAGGTGGCGCAGATAACACAGCCGGATGATGATTCGGCAGGTGCGAGGCGCAGCCCTAAAAGATTAAAATCCCTGTTTAAGAACCTGATTTTATCTCAGCAAAAGGCAGCATCGCAGGTAGCTGCCGCTAAGAGTCATGTCTTGTCTCCAAGAGACAGGAGTAAAGAGGTTACTCAGGAACCTCAAGAGGAAAATGCATCTATAGTAACAGCTTCTATGCCCGATAATGGTTCCGATTCGCAACAAAGAGTGTCAGGAACTGCAAGACATAAGATAAAGTTGAATAATATCGGCTTCACTTTTAAGTCTGCTAGAACAAAAAACGAAGGACAAACTGTTGATTCTGACGAAAAATATAAAACCAATAAGGATGAAGTAGGGCACTTCTCACAAGAAGATTTGGAAAGATGTTGGTTGAGCATGTGTACCAGAATGCCACAAACAATGAAAGGCATAGCTTCACGCATGAAGAATATAACTCCGCAGATTTCTGATTATCCTGTAATAGAGGCTGTTATAGATAACCAAATCTTATTAAATCAGATTGATGAGATTAAGCCGCGAATTAGAAAAACTCTTTCCAGTGATCTTCACAATGGTAATATAAAGATAAATCTAAGACTGGCAGAAGCCGCTGAGGTAAAGCAAATAATGTCTAAACGTGATGTTTTTGAGTCTCTAAAGAAAGATAATGAATCGTTTAGCAAACTATGTAAGAATCTTGAACTTGATCTTACATAATGTTGTAGTTTCTGTTTTACAGAAATTATATATATAAAGTTGTTAATTATGGACTTCACCTACCAGAAAAAGTTTTTTTAATGTCACTGATGTCATAATGTCACTAACCCTTTATTTATAAGGGTTTAGCGAGTGACATTAAGTGACATTATCGGGGTAAAAGTGACATTAAGTCCAATATTCCACTTGCTTTTTGCGTTTTTTTCGCAATTATGCTATTTGCATAATACATACTTTTTGTAGATTTTAGGTCTGAAATGAACTTAAAGATAGATTTCAAAACAACATTAATAGATTCAGAATCTGTATTGTAAATATAAATACACGAGAGAGACAATTTTTGAAGTCTGTAGATCTGTTTACAATTTTAGGAAATAAGAAATTACCCAAATTATCACAATAGTTGGGTAATTCGATTACCTCAGTACGTGTGTAAACAGATTACATCAGCATGTGTGTAATCCGATTACCTCAGTGTGTGTGTAAACAGATTGCCTCAGCATGTGTGTAACCCGATTACCTAACGTGTGTAATCGGATTACCTAACGTGAGTAACTCGATTGCCTAGGTTAGGTAATTGAATTGCCCGACGTGAAAAAGAGTATTACCCAGTACATGTAAACACATTATTATCAATAATATGATAAGATAAGAATGTATACTATACAAAAAACATAATGAAATCTGCGAATTTTAGTATCATGACGGTTCCCACAATTATGGATTGTCTTAAGCATAAAAGGACCAATACAGGCAAAGCATGTTTGGTAAAAAATCGCAAAAAATAGGTGTAATTTGCAGTTTAATGTCACTTTTACCCCGATAATGTCACTTAATGTCACTCGCTAAACCCTTATAAACAAAGGGTTAGTGACATTATGACATTAGTGGCATTAAAAAAACTTTTTCTGGTAGAGTTCCGAACTTATTTATGGAGAGTCTCATCCCTTAAATTTACGGAGAATTAAAAAAGTTTCATATTTAAACATTTGATATTACTATAATTAAAAAAATAATCGGGATAATCCAAAGATTCAGATTATCCCGATATTCATTATATCAATAATTATCAAATAAGTGGCATTCCTAAACTTTCGCATTCGCTACGCATATTCTCAGGCCAAATGCTAGCCTGTATTTCTCCGATATGTGCTTTATGAAGCATTATCATGCAAAGACGGCTTTGGCCAATTCCTCCGCCAATGCTTAGAGGAAGTTTGTCATCAAGCAATTGTTTGTGAAAATATAGTTTTTCGCGATCTTCCTTACCTTCAAGTTTCAACTGGCGCAATAAAGCATCCTTATCAACTCTTATACCCATAGAACTCAATTCGAATGAACGTTGAAGAACAGGGTACCAGATAAGAATATCACCATTAAGACCAGCCTTTCCATTCTCAGCGATTGTACTCCAATCATCATAGTCAGGAGCACGACCATCATGTTTCTTGCCATCACTTAGCTTTCCTCCAATTCCTTCAACAAATACAGCACCGTATTTCATACATATAGCATCCTCACGCTCTTTCGGGGATAAGTCTGGATACATATCAACAAGATCCTGACTATGAACGAAATGAATCTCACTAGGAAGGAATGGTTTTATTTCAGGGTAAGTCTCACATGTTAGGTATTCTGTTCGTAGTATTGCAGCATATATGCGTCTTACTACGTTTTCTAGGAATGAGATTGTGCGTTGCTCTTTTGTTACAACAGCTTCCCAATCCCATTGGTCTACATATAGTGAATGAAGGTTATCTAATTCTTCGTCAGCACGAATCGCGTTCATATCAGTATATACACCATATCCTGGCTCAATATTGTATTCTGCAAGTGTAAGTCTTTTCCATTTTGCTAGAGAATGAACAACTTCTGCTTTTGCGTCACCTAAATCCTTTATTGGAAATGTAACAGCTCGCTCAACGCCATTAAGGTCATCATTAATTCCAAGACCTTTCAAAACAAACAGAGGTGCCGTAACGCGGCGAAGTCTTAGTTCGGTAGAAAGATTCTGTTGAAAAAAATCTTTTATAAGTTTTATACCTTGTTCTGTCTGCTTCATGTCAAGAAGCGCCGTATAACCATCAGGTTTTATCAATTTGCTCATCTCAATAAGTTTTTATTTTTCTTATATGCTTGCAAAGATAAGAAATATTAATTATATTGCAAGCTTTTTGCTTGTTTATTTTGCAAAAAGAAAGTTATATTTGTTATTTGGTTTCTATTTGGATATTATTTGATATCCTTAGGAAAAAAGCTATTAAGCAATCCGTTACATCCGTCTTCAATTAAGTCAAAAGCTAGTTCAAAATCAGTAGATCCGCCATAATATGGATCTGGAACAGAATTGTTTGAATGCTGAGTAAAGTAATTAGCCATACGTATTACCTTTGCAGAGTCTGATTCAGATTTAGCCATACTTGTTATTATGCGATAGTTTTCTTCGTCCATCACAACAATATAATCAAACTTGTTAAAATCATCAACATTAAATTGTCGTGCACGATGATTTATATTATATCCACGTTTACTGCCATGCGTTCTCATTCTCTTGTCTGGCAATTCTCCTATATGCCAGTCTCCTATACCTGCAGAATCTACAACAAAGTTGTTTTCTAATCCACGCATAGTAATCATATCACAGAAAATTGCATGAGCAGCTGGTGAACGACATATATTTCCTAGACATATGAAAAGTATATTTACTATTGATTCTTGTTTTGTATTCATAATATATATATATTCAATTAGAGTTGCAAAAATACAAAAAATACATATCACTCAGGCATAAATATTAATTTAAAATCGGCATACAAAAAATCCACATTCATTAGAATCGCTATTCTATGAATATGGATCACATTTTCTCGACTAATAAATTTTAACTTGTTTACAAATGCCGATTTTCACAAACCGAAGCAAATGAATTTACTTCTAATTAAATTTAAAATTGAATTTTCAATTGCAATTTTAGTGCTTTTATTCTAAAATGGACTTACCAATGCGACAAAAAGACTTACCACCACACATTATTTTAACGTAAGGTAACAGTAAAAGTAAAAAATAAACTTTTTTTTGCACAAATATTTATAAGAAATCACTCTTTGTGCTTAGCTCTGAATTCTGACGGAGTAACACCAAAGCGTTGTTTAAAAGCACGATTCAAAGCTGGTGGATTTGAATATCCACAAGATAATGCTAGTTCACTCACCATACGATCTGTCTTTAAAAGCTGTTGTGAAATGTATAATATTCGTTTCTCACTTGTCCATGCCGACAATGTTGTCCCAAGTTCTGAATAAATATAGTCTCTTAATTCGTTTTTGTCAACATTCAAAGCTTCTGATACAACTTCCAATGTGGGATTGCTTGTATAGAATGGGTTGTTAATATATTGTCCCATCAGTTTTTTTAATCTTCCTGGAATGACAACATTCATTTTGGATAGTTCCAAAGAGTAGTGAATAAAGTTTCTATATATAATATATGTACGTACAATCATTATTATCATAAATATATTTGTGAGTATTCTTGGTAATAATGATGATACAAAATTATTAAGCATCATCCAAACGAATAATATCAAGTATATTACGATGTCAATGATCTCTGCACGACGCATTGACATATTTTTCTCTCTTGTTAGTTGTGTGATATTTTTACGAAAATGGAGATATGAGTCTATAACTATTCCTGTCATTAGCATATATCCGGACACCATGATCCCAATCCATACCAATCTCGCTATGAACACAGCAAGGATAAGTCTGTGATCCTCGAATAAACTTGATAGTGTGTAAATTTTAATATAATAACCAGTCATGAGGACAAGTGCGTGCACCAGTAGCAAAACCGCAGGATATTGAAGAAGAAATAGCCAGACAACCAATTTCTTATGGTAATCACGTCCGAAATAACCAGTAGAGAATAGTGCAAATATGATAAAAGTTATATATAGGAAGCTTATAGGTCCGGTTGCAAACAGTTCAATGCCGTTTTCAGAACATATATAGAATGTTGATACCACATATATTGCCAACATAATATAAACAGAGATGAAGGACCGCCTAAGTAACAGAAAGTGTGGGACTTTCAGTTTTTGCACCTTGCTATATATGAATATTATGATAAAGAATATTGCTATTAGTAATATAATATTAGTAATGTAGAAAGTAGTAATCATTTTGTGTAATTTTAAATGTTACAAAGATACAGCAAGCCGAACACAAAACAAAATAAAAAATGTATTTTTTATCTTTTAGCTGAGACTATCTTTACTAAATGTAAAGATAGGTTAAATGAGTTGAAAAGCAAAATTAATAAGTTTATTTTACTTTCTTGTTTTATCTACATGACATAGATACGGAAATATTATATAAACAAGGGTTAAACTCTATATCGAGAAAACAAATAAAACTACTATTTATGGTGAAAACTTTGTATTGTAGCGCCTAAAGTAATGAAACTCATAAATATGTCTTAATCTTTTGGAAATTAGGGATTTTATTTGTAATTTTGCAAAACTGTTGGTCTCGTAGCTTAGCTGAATAGAGCGTCAGATTCCGGTTCTGAAGGTCGCGGGTTTGAATCCCGCCGAGATCACTTTTTGTTAGAGTGAGATTACTGATAATCATTATTTTATGGATGTTTTAATCTGTATTTATATAAATATCCGAAAAAATATGTATATTTGCATTTCAGAAGCTCACATTAAGCGAGACGTTAAGATTAATACACAATTAAAGGCTTTATTCTATTCAATTATATGGAATTAACTGAAAGATTTATTAATTACACAAAGTTTGACACACAGTCTAGTGAGGACTCAGACAGTGTCCCTAGTACGGCGAAACAGATGGAGTTCGCCAAGTATTTAAAACAAGAGCTTGAGGACGAAGGACTCTGCGACGTAGAGATGGACGAGATGGGCTACATCTATGCCACCCTAAAGGGTAATACCAAGAAGAAGACACCTGCTATCGGCTTTATATCTCATTATGATACAAGTCCTGATGCAAGCGGAAAAGACATCAAAGCTCGGATTATAAGGAACTACGACGGAAAGGATGTTGAACTTTCTCCTGGTATCGTATCTTATACATCTAAGTTTCCTGAACTAAAGGAACATATTGGTGAAGATATTATTGTCACAGACGGAACAACTCTTCTTGGTGCAGACGATAAAGCTGGTATTGCTGAAATAGTACAGGCTATGTGCATTTTGCGCGATAACGACGAGATTAAGCACGGAGACATACGCATTGCATTTAATCCTGATGAGGAAATAGGCATGGGCGCACATCATTTTGATGTTGATAAGTTTGGTTGTGACTGGGCATATACAATGGATGGAGGTGACTTGGGTAACCTTGAATATGAGAATTTCAATGCTGCCGGAGCTAAAGTATGTATAAAGGGCGTTAGTGTCCACACTGGATATGCAAAAGGTAAAATGGTTAACGCCAACAGACTGGCTTGTGAATTTAACAGCATGATTCCTGAGACTGATATTCCCGAATCAACAGAGGGTTATCAAGGATTTTATCATTTGCTGAATATTGACAGTCGTACAGAGAGTGCTAAACTTAGCTATATTATTCGTGATCATGAGCGTGAAAAGTTTGAAGACCGTAAGGACTTTATGGAAGATTGCGTTAAAAAGATGAATGAAAAATATGGTGAGGGTACTGTAAGTATTGAAATCCACGACCAATATTATAACATGAAGGAAAAGATTGATCCTAATATGCATGTTATTGATATCGTGCTAAGGGCGATGCAAGAAAGTGGAGTCCCACCAAAAGTGGAGCCTATACGTGGCGGAACAGACGGAGCACAGCTTAGTTTCCGTGGACTTCCATGTCCTAATATATTCGCTGGTGGCGTGAATTTCCACGGACCTCATGAGTTTGTTTCTATTCAGGTAATGGAAAAAGCTGTTGAAGTAATTACCAAGATTTGTGAAATTACTGGTACATACAACGATTAAATATTATTCCCGACTTTCTGGATAATTTATGAAAGTCGGGAATGTTAATTTTTATGCTACCTGTATTTTTATTATGATTCCACAATAAAAACTGAAAATACCGAGATAATATGGCTGAGATACCAAACTTAATTACTGACTTAGCGCTGATGCTTATTGTAGCAGGAATAGTTACTTTGGTATTCAAACGACTAAAACAACCTATTGTATTGGGGTATATTGTGGCAGGATTTCTTGTTTCTCCACACATGCCATATACTGTTTCTGTAATTGATAAGATAAATATACAGACTTGGGCAGATATCGGTGTGATGTTTCTCTTGTTTTCTCTTGGACTTGATTTTTCATTCAAGAAGATTCTCAAAATGGGCATGGCGCCTATAATAGCGTCAGCAACCATAATCTTTTCAATGGCAACATTGGGGATGCTTGCAGGCTATTTCTTCAATTGGAGCAAGATGGACTGCATATTCCTCGGCGGTATGCTTGCTATGTCGTCAACAACAATAATATATAAGGCTTTTGACGATTTAGGATTGCGTCAACAACGTTTTGCTTCACTTGTCATGAGTGTGCTCATCTTGGAAGATATACTTGCTATTGTGATGATGGTTATGCTTAGTGCACTTGCAAGCGGTAGCAATCCTGATGGCGGAGTGATGATCGGCTCTATAGTTAAAATAGCATTCTTCTTAGTCTTGTGGTTTGTCGTCGGAATATTTTTAATTCCTTTATTTTTCCGCCACACAAGAAAGCTTATGACTAATGAGACAATGGTAATCGTGGCTCTGGGACTGTGCTGCTTTATGGCTGTGTTGTCAACAAAAGTTGGATTCAGTAGTGCTTTCGGAGCATTTGTAATGGGAAGTATCATTGCGGAGACCGTTGAAGCTGATAAAATTATAAAACTAGTAGAACCTGTAAAGAATCTTTTCGGAGCAGTTTTCTTTGTATCAGTAGGTATGTTGGTGGATCCAAAGGTGCTGGTTGAATATTCCGTGCCAATATTTGTATTGGTGATGACAATATTGTTTGGACAGGTTGTATTTGGAACTGCTGGCTTTATGTTGGGTGGTCAGCCACTGAAGACAGCAATGAAGTGTGGCTTCTCTATGGCACAGATTGGGGAGTTTGCATTTATCATAGCTTCATTGGGATTATCGCTTGGCGTTATTGGTCGTTTTCTTTATCCTGTTGTCGTGGCTGTGTCAGTGATAACAACGTTCCTAACTCCTTACATGATTAGGGCCTCTGAACCATGTTACTTATATCTAGAAAATCATTTGCCAAAAAAATGGGTTCGAAGAATGAATCATTTGGGAAATGCTCATGTTAATTCATACGAGGAAGTAAACGATTGGAGAAAATTGTTGCGCAAGATGCTTTCAAATACACTTATCTATGGTATATTGTCTGCAGCTGTTATAATACTAATGTTTACGTTTGTACTCCCTTTGAGTCGCCATTTGTTTGGTCATTGGATAGGTAATGCTGTTTGTGGAACATTGACCGTAGTAATTATATCGCCATTTTTGCGCTCTATGATGATGAAGAATCTGCATAGTGATGAGTTTAATCGCCTATGGACAGAAAGTAGGTTGAATCGTCTGCCTTTAATTTTTACTATCATGGTGAAAGTTATTGTGGCATTGGCGTTCATATTCTATATATGTAATTATCTGACCCGTTTTACGGATGCTCTTGTGGTTTGTATCGCCTTGTTTGTGCTATCTCTAATGGTGCTTTCAAGAAGTCTAAAACATGAAAGTATAAAGCTTGAGCGACTGTTTATAAATAATTTGCGTTCAAGGGAGATTGCTGCGCTAGTCAACGGCAAGCGACGCCCACTTTTTGAAGGACATCTTCTTGAACGAGATATTCATATAAGTGAATTTGAGGTTCCTGAAGATTCCACATGGATAGGGCGATCTCTCAAAGATCTTAAATTTAGAAATAGGTTTGGTGTCCATATAAGTAGTATATTGCGTGGTTCTTTGCGCATTAACATACCTAACGGATCTGATATTATTTTCCCCGCAGATAAGTTATTTGTCATAGGTGATGACGAACAATTAAACAATTTCAAATTAGCGATAAAGCATGAACTTATACCTGAAGATCCTGATATCGAAAAGCGCGAAATGAAATTAAGAAAGGTTATTATTTCTGCTAAAAGTTCTTTTATCGGAATGACTTTAAAGGAGAGTGGTATCCGTGACCATTTTAACTGTATGGTTGTTGGAGTTGACGAAGGTCAGAAGAACTTGACGCTAATAGATCCTGCACGTAAGTTTGAAAAAGGAGATGTCATGTGGATTGTTGGCGAGGAGGACTCTTTGAAGGAATTGCACAAACTGACTTGATTTGTTACATTGAATGCCTTGGGGGATTATCCATTTTTTAAAGGGAAATCCCTACTCATTAATATGGAATTTATTTTTTAAGATATTTATATTTGTGTTACATTTGCAACATAGTAATAAACCAAAATATAATAACTTAAAAAATATAGCTTATGAAACGCCTTACAACAATATTGACATTGATGATGACAGTTTTACTGTCTTTCACTTTTACTTCTTGTGATCCTGATGCTGAAGTTGCATACTACATGGATGGCACTTGGAAAGGTAATATTTATGTTAGTTCTGAATATGATGGAATGGTATATAAAGCAGCTTATTCTGAAGTAGAATTTGATAGTGGATATAATTCTGGTGACGGCTACTGGATTGATTATTACAGCAATTCTCCTTATGATTATATCGCAAACCATATTACTTGGGTCGTTCGTGATCAAAATATATATATTCACTTTAGAGAAGAGAACACGGATATCGTAATTTATAATTATACAATAGATGATTCTATGTTCTCTGGATATATTCAGACTAATGACGGAACAAGAGCTGCTTTCAGCTTGTATCATACATCTTCTTTGAACTGGAACAGTTACAGATATGGTTTTGACTCTTACGCAAAGACTCGTTCAAATAATAGTATTGGTGCTCCAAAGAGAATGTTTGTAAAATAACGGTAAGTATATTAATTTAGAAAACTTTTAAAGACTTCAAATATGAAAAAGCTAATGAAAATAATCATGTTGTTTGCTATCGCTGCAACTACAACGCTTTTCGCAAGTTGTGATTCAGGTAATGACAATTGGTATAATGATAACAATAATAATCAGAACACCAATAACAATATATCTGACAATACACTGAATGTTCTAGCTAATACTCTTCGTGGACATTGGGAAGGGAAAATGATTTATGAATATACTGAGAATGGAATTCGCAAGCAGGCTGCGTTTGATGCTCAGATGGAATTTGACCAATATGATGCTACGTCAATCAGTGGAAGAGGTGTTGAAAATGACGTGTCGGGTACTCAAAGTCAAGAACTAAAGTTCTCTTGGTATATTGACAGTAAAACCGGTGATATTTATGTTACTTATGATACCAGCAAAAATCAATATGTGATAACATTCGGTAGCACTAATATTCAGTCTTATCTAGACTCAAAGTCTTTCCATGGAACAATGAAGGGTGTGAACAACGATGAATACCTAGACTTTGACTTTAGTCGTTATACTTACGCAAAAGGCTATACACCTACATTCACCCGTGCAGCTATGACTCGTGCAATGGGAGTTGTAATAGAAAACAAAATAGTAAAGGGTAGGAGGTAAGTATATATAAATAAAGAAACAGGGATAAAGCGTAATGCTTTATCCCTGTTTCTTTATTTATTGATGTATGGTGTATTATAACCCCCATGCAGTTTTAACTTTGTCTACGCTTAAACTTTCAACTTTGTTTTCAATATCATCTGGTAGATTACAGAAGAAGTCAATACCAGTCTTTTGTTCCAAATCGTCAATGTTTACAACGAAATTTGCAATCCCTTTGCTTCTTTGGTCTACATCAAGGTGCTCAATCCAAAATCCCATAGCCTTATATCCTCCATTTGCTGAGTCTGAATTTTTTGCTAGTACAGCCATGAAAAAATAGCGAGGAACGATAAATCCACTCTTTGTTTGGTCAATAATCTTGTCGTTACTGTCAATAGTTCCACCTTTGCAAACATATAGAGTATCTGCACTTGAAGCCCAACCTCTTACTTTTCCTTCCATGTCGCTCCATATCTTTTCATTCAGATTTCCAACTTGTGGTTGCATGTTGGTCATGTAAAAAGTCTGTTCGTTGGCGTCTTGTGAGTATACTCTGTCTTCTGAAGCACAGATATGGCCTCTTTCATAGAAACTGCCATTTCCTAGATAATAGCTTCCGCTGAATTCTCCTGTAACATTTGGTTGTTCATTCTTAGGCACCAATGGATCCTTTTGAAATGGGTCACCTCCCCATGATGTTTGTCTCCAGTTGCTTCGACTCCAGTTCTTCACACTGTTGCTCTTGTATATCTCAAAACAAGACCAGCGTTGTGATCTTAATGTATGATCCCATTCCAATGCGTATGTCATTCCATAAGCAGAAGTTGAGTGAACAATAACATCGCTCGTTCCACCTTTAGCCTTTGGAAATTCCAGTCTAGCCATTTCTTTAGGTTGACCGGTTGAAATAGTGTTTTTGTTTACATTGGTAATGTCACTGGTACTTCCATTACCGTCATCAGTAATGCTTTCGTTACTACCACAAGAAACAAGGAATAGAGCTGTGGCGAACAAGCCAATAAAAAAATGAATTTTTCTCATACGTAATATTTTTAAGACAAAATGCGCTCGAACGTATATGCAACTACGTTCGAACGCACTCTAATAATATATACTTGTAAAAGGATATATTTACTTCTTCAACTTACCGTAACGGTTCATGAAGCGGTCAACACGACCAGCTGTATCAACAAGGTTATTCTTACCTGTATAGAATGGGTGAGAAGTACTTGAGATTTCGACCTTTACAATTGGGTAAGTTTCGCCTTCAAATTCTACTGTGTCGTTTGTCTTGCAAGTAGACTTTGTAAGGAACATATCACCGTTGGACATATCCTTAAATACGACGGGGCGATAGTTTTCTGGATGAATACCTTTTTTCATTTCGTTTAAATATTATTGTTTGTAATTTTGTTATCTACGTAACAGGCTGCAAAATTAATCAAAATTTTGCAGCCTGCCAAATATTTAGATAAGTTTTTCTTTTTTGCAAAATTAAAAGAGGTCGACACTTATGCCGACCTCTTTTAATTAATTATTTAAATATGCTATTATTTTGCATATGTAATTGTTATAGTTTGCACTCTGAGCTGTACTCCACTGGTAGATTCTGTGAATAAATTTTTATACGTAGCATTATTTCCACTAAAAGTAACAGTAGCAGTTGTATTACCTACATAATCCGTTCCATTATATGAATCGCATGTAAATACTACTTTCGCAATTGCTTTTTTGCCATTAACTGTTATTGTGTTGTTCTTATATGCACGTACACCCTTAGTTAATGTATAGAAAGTAGGAGCTGTAGCTCCATCACTCTTGTCAAATACAATAGTTGTACCATCATTCAGAGTAACAGTACCAACAATAGCTTTATCAGCATATGCCAATGTATTTAGATCTACTGTTGCTGTTTCTGTGCTTTCAGTTGCTGCGCTGTTAGTCATTGTAACTGTAGTCTTATCTATAGCTACAGGTACAGCTGTTCCACCACCAGTCTCACCACCAGTTGATGTGCCTTCACCTGTTACAGAGATTAGAGTATTATTCTTATCAATTTCAGGCTTACCATTGTAATCTTTAATTACACCGTAAACTTCAACTGTCTGACCGAGTTTCAAGTCGCTAGCAGATGTGAATTTTGCACCACCAATACCAAGACCAGAATAAACCTGTATTTGTGTTGTTGTTTTACCATCATCTGAGATGTAATATGTCAAGCTACCGTATGTTGCATTAAATGAAGGAGCTGTAGAAATAATACCCTTTACATATACAGGGGCTGTAGGTGCGCCTGCTGCTATAACTTGGATAGCTTTTGCTACGTTGTATGGCTTATCAATAAAGTTGTCATTTACTGTAGTAGGAGTATATGTTTGTCCATTAAGAGTATTAATGTAGTTACCCTGCATGAACTCATATGTGCCCTTGAATGCACCAATCTTACCAACAATAATAACGTCGTCACCAACTTTAATTTCTGTAGCAGACTTAAATTTTTGGTTTCCAAACGCATATCCACGATAAACTATTAATTGACCTGTTGAAGTTCCGTCGTCAGAAATTTTGTAGTATGCATTACCATAACTTAGACTGACAGAATCAACTGCAGAAATCTTACCCTTAACATAAACAGTACTGTCCAAGTTTACGCCAGCTTTGATATAGTTGTTTGCGTCAGCCACTGTATAAGGATTATTAGCTGTACCTTGCCCAGTGTATGTTGTTGTTGGAGTATCTCCACCGTTTGTTGGTTCACCGTAAGGCATTGGAACATCCTCACAACTAGTGAATGTCATGGCTGCAATAGCCAATGCGAAAAATGAATAAATAAACTTTTTCATATATTTCTTTTTTTTATTTTACTGTTTAATAGCTATTTAATTTGCATTTTCTACATCGCTTGCTTTGCGGATAATAACCTGCCATTTATTATTATAGCGAGTGAAAATACCTGTTATGTTAACCTTACCTGAAGGAAGTTTCTCTGCTGCGAAGTCAGCATAAGTACTAGTTCTTACAACGATGTTGTAGCTGCTCAATCCGTTTAGGGCACGTTCGCAACAGTTATTGTTAACTACATCTGCCTTATTGCTGTATACTTTCTGTCCACCATCGGCAAATGTAACTCCCTTTATAGTCATCAACTTTCCTGCGTTGTCTGTAAGATATTGAGCATCCTTTAGACTTGCTTGATTGAATTCTGTAGAAGATACTGTTGCTGTCTTACCAGTATATTTGAACTGATGATCCCAAAGGAGTTTGCTCATTCTTCCTACAGAAATCTCACCTTTTGCACTAAGATACTTGTCTCCGATTTGAGGTTGCATACCATAGCAGCCAATGTATAATCCCTTAAGGTTTACAATAATTTCTGTACCGACAGGAAGATATCCATTAATACCACCCTCGTTGATACCAACAAGCATAGCGCCAGTTCCGTCTTCAAGAGAAATCTGACTGAATAAATTACCTTCTATATCGTTACCTGTAACATAAGCCTTTATCTGAATGTCATCAGTTACAGGAGTATAACCGTAAGTCTGAGATAAAGTTGACTGATATTTAGCTTTAACTTGAGCAATGGTCATGACGTTGGTCTCCGGAACAGCGGTGTTTCCTCTCTGATAACCCGTAGGCTCGTCCCAGTTGCCGTCCATACATCCAGTAAAGAGTGTGCAGACAAGAGCTAACATTATATATTTAATATTCTTCATTTCTTATGGGATTTAAATTAGAATCTATATGCTATTTGTAGCATTCCGTTAGTTCCGTAAATGTAATACTTCTTAGGGTTCATTGAGAATCTGTAGCAACGGTCGCTAGTACTACCATCATTCTTCAGAGAGTAGTCACTACGACTCTGCTCGTAACCACCTGTTACAATCTTTTGGTTGTTGAGAATGTTAGTAACCATTAGGTTAATAGACAGACTACCTTTCTTCAAACGAATACTTTTACCGATTGTACCATCAAGCATGAAACCACCTTTTCCCTTATCCTGTGGAGACACGATGTAGTTTCCTTCATTGTCAACACTCTTCTGATTTTTCAAAGGAGTCTGGTAACGATAGTAAGGAGAGTAACTCAAGTAGATGCGGTCGTAGTAATTGCCGTTAAGATCAATAAACCATCCACCCTGGTGGAAACTCAAACCAAGACTACCAGCTGTAAGTGGTGTTCCGCTTTCGCGCATGTTCTCAACAAGAGCAATGTCGTCTACGTATGTACCCTGTGTAGAGTTAAGGTAACGAACTTTAGCGTTGCTAATGTTCTTAGCTTCACTTATAGTACCGAGAGCCTTAAAGTCTAGGAATGATGTAAGCTTGAATGTTAGTCCAAGTTCTGCACCGTAATATTCCTTGTTCAAACCTGTCAGTGAGTTGTATGAGAATGAGTTGATATCATCAAAATAGAAACAAGTCCATTCTGTTGCATTATCTATACGGCTATAATAACCGCTTAGGTTGGCGTGAAGCCAAGAATTATTGAACTGATAAGCAAGTTCGCTACTGAATATACGCTCGTTCTTAAGATTCTGAACGAAGTCATTGTTCATTTCTGGAGCCTGGAAAGCAACATCGGCTGTAGGAGCTTTGTGCTCATAACCTAGACCGAGAGATATTACGCTTCCATGGCTAAGATCAATTGATGCGCTGAATTTAGCACCACCAGAAAGGAAGTTAGCAGTCTTACTCTTACCGTAAGAATTGTCGGCAAACAAACCATTACGCATCTTGCCGTCGCGGTTCATTCCGTCGTAACCAATCTTTGCAGCAATGCTATAATGAAGTACTCCGAAAGTCTCAGTATAGTTACTCCAGATGTTGCCCTTAATTACGTTAAGAGTATAGTCGTAACCAAACTTGTCGCCCTCTTTAACAAGTGCATTTGGATGATTTAAATCATATTGCAGATAATCAGAGCCAATTGGGTATGTGCCAATAGCGTAAGTATTTATGTTGTGGAATGTATTTGCACCGAGAAGGTCATCCATTGTCTGATAATGAAATCCCTTGTTTCCAATAGCTGCGAAACCTAAATTCCAAGTACTCTTATCTGTCAAGTGTTTTGTAAGTGCAGAAGCAAGTGTAACGTTCAGGGTGTTGTTGTGACGTTTCTGTACATAGTACATAGCGTCTACACCTTCAGCATTTACATTCTGGTTAGCTGCGTAAAGACGATCCCAATTAATCTGGCGGTTAGCTTTGCTGTTACTCAACCAGTCGTAAGCGCGTTGCCAATCAGCAAGAGATTGTGGTGTCTGAAACTGAGCATTGCTTCCCCATACATCATAAAAGCTACTAGGTAGACTCTTATAGTAATCAGGAGCTGGGTTGTCAGTATTGTTATAGTTCAACTTTGTGCTTGAATACATACTGTATTTTCCAAGTACTGTTGTTGTGAGTTTTGTCTTGTTATTTATGTTCCAATCCCAAGTGAAAAGGGCAGAAGGAGCGAAATCATTAACTATACGAGAGTTGCGTTTCTTACCATTCTGATAACCCCAATAAGGATTATATTGATTATCATTTGCAAGCCAGTAGCTTTCGTCAGTAGCGGCACCTTGTGTTGCACGCTCTGTAGGATTGCCCCATGTAGTAAATGAGAAACTATGTTTTCCAAGAAGTTTCTGTACTCCTAGGAAATAAGATAATGAATTATAAAATGTACCCTCAACATATCCACGATTTGCCCAACGATAAGTAAGGCTTCCACTGAAAGCCCAGCCCTTGTCATTGAAACCGCTGCTGTATGAATACATACCACGTAATGTATAATTGCGGTTTGCACCTGCTAAGCTGATACGGTGACCAGTAGCCATGCTACCACTACGGAAGTTATAGTTGTTGCTTCCTGCCATGTCCGTCATTCCGTAATTGTTGCTTTCAAAAGGAAGTGAGAAATCAACATTACGTGTCATTTGGTTTAGACCACCAATTGATGAAAAATTGAATTGACCACGCTCTACGTCGTTAACAGGCGCACCGTTAATATAAATGTCGTTATACTTCTGGTCGAAAGCGCGATAACGAAAGCGGACCGGTGAAAAAAGATAACCAACCTCGCTGGCATACGCATTAGTGTTAGAGTTAAGGATGGTAACGTTCTGACTCATGTTGTCATCCTCGCCCAACTGTGCTTCTGTAAAAGTGAACGCATTCTCGTCTAAAGCCTTTGCCTGCTGCTGAGAATTGTTGTTGTTCTGAGCGAGCGCAAGAGACGAATAGCAGAGTGCGAACAATGCTAATTGGAGCTTCTTTTGCATAGTTTGATGTTTAATAAATATTAATAGTATTTTGCAAAGTAACAAAATAAAAATTAAATTAAAGAGAATTTTAAGTTAAAATTTTTAGAACATACATATACATTAAATAAAAATGTGTATATTTGCAGTTCACGCGCCTTTATTTATGGGTATTCGCTAGAGTTATTAAAATAATATTACATTTTTTATTATAGATGAAAAAGCAGTTATTAATATTGGCAGTTCTGCTGATTAGCATTACAGCCACAGCGCAAAAGAAGTTTTCTGTTTACGCAGTAGGTTTTTACAATCAAGAGAATTTGTTTGATACATGTCATGATGAAGGCAAGAATGATTACGAATTTCTCCCAAGTGGTTCTTATCATTGGGATGGATTGAAGTATTCTCACAAGCTTCACAATATGGCGCAAGCACTTTCTGATATGGGAACAGACCTGCTTCCTAATGTTGGATGTTCTGTAATCGGACTTAGTGAGATTGAAAATGCTAAAGTATTGACCGATCTTACAAGTCAGCCAGCGCTAAAGGCGCGCAATTATCAGTATTGCCATATTGAGGGACCTGATATGCGTGGTGTCGACTGTGCATTGATTTATAATCCAAAAATGTTTAAGGTTGATAACATGAAACTTGTGCCTTATGTACAGAAAGAACTTAAAGACAGTAGTTTTAAAACTCGTGGTTTCTTAACAGTTAGTGGTAAGATGGCTGACGAGCATGTTGTATTCATCGTATGTCATTTACCTAGTCGTTTCAATGGTTCTGCATATCGTGAGTGGGGTGCAACTCAGGTTAAGGCTGTCAAGGATTCTCTTCTTAAAGAAGATCCAAACGTTAAGATAATGATAATGGGTGATATGAACGACGATCCTACAGACAAGAGTATGCATGAGGCTCTTTCTGCAAAGGAAGAAATTGATATGGTTGGACCTGATGATATGTATAATCCTTGGTATAATGTCTTAAAACAAGGTACTGGCACATTGATGTATCGTGGCGCATGGAATTTGTTTGACCAAATTATCATGTCACCAAGCTTACTCAATAAAGCTGATAACAAAGGATTCTCTACATTGAAATTCTGGAAGAATAAAATTCAGCGTATGCCTTATCTGTTCCAGACAGAAGGACAGTATAAAGGAAGTCCTAAACGAACAAGTGCTGGTAGTGTGTGGCTTGATGGCTATTCAGACCACTTGCCAGTATGTGTATATCTTGTAAAAGAACAAGCTAATTGATAGAAACACATCCTTTTGAACCTTGGTTGCCGAGCAATGCAAAATTGCTGATGCTCGGTACCTTTCCACCAGCAAGTAAGCGCTGGTGTTTTGAATGGTATTATCCAAACTTTCAAAATGATATGTGGCGCATATTCGGATATCTTTTCTTTGCCGATAAAATGCACTTTGTTGATACCGAGAATAAAACTTTTCGTCTTGCGATGATAAAGAGTTTTCTTGCCGAAAAGGGAATTGCGATATTTGATACAGCATTGCAAATACGTAGAACAAAGAATACGGCATCTGATAAAGATCTTGAGATTGTGCAGCCTAGTGATCTTGATGCTATGTTGAAAAGTTTGCCAGATTGCAAGGGTGTGCTTACTGCGGGACAATTAGCTACCGATATATTCATGCGCCATTACAGTATAAAAGAAATGCCGAAGATGGGACAGAGCGCAGAGTTCGTGTTCGATGGAAGGCCAATGAAACTATATAGAATGCCAAGCAGTAGTAGGGCTTATCCTATGCAGTTGGAAAAAAAGGCAGAGTTCTATCGTGTGATGTTTGATGAACTTATTTAGCTTCTGCCACAAATATAATAATAACATTATAATATAATGGACGATAAAATTACTATCATCGGCATTGCTGGTGGAACAGGAAGTGGAAAAACCACTGTTGTAAGAAAGATTGTAGAGGCGTTGCCACCGCATTATGTGGCAGTTGTTCCACTTGACTCATATTACAATGACACTTCACACATGACAGAAGATGAACGTCACGCTATAAACTTTGATCACCCTGATGCATTTGACTGGAAGCTGTTGAATAAGCACGTCAATGACTTGCGAAACGGAATGGCTATAGAACAGCCTACATACAGTTACCTGCTTTGTAACCGTTTGCCAGAAACAGTGCATGTAGAGCCAAAGCCAGTGATTATTATCGAGGGTATAATGACATTGCTAAACAAGAAGTTGCGTGATCTTATGGATCTCAAGATATTTGTGGACTGTGATCCCGATGAGCGACTTATAAGAAATATACAGCGTGATACTATTGATCGTGGACGTACAGTTTCAATGGTTGTTGAAAGATATCTGAACGTATTGAAACCTATGCATGAACAATTTATTGAGCCAACGAAACGCTATGCCGACCTTATCATTCCACAGGGAGGAGATAATATAAAAGGTATTGCGATATTATGTAAATATATTGAGGGACTTGTTCCTCAGGAATAATATTAATGAAGCAGAAGACTGTAATTACTCTTCGGCTTCATTGTTTTTTAATTCAGTATTTTCTTTTCTATAGAATTGCTTTCTACAGTTTATGGCTTTAAGTGCATTTATGCATTCAACTACTCCGTATAGCAACATGCACCATCCTATAACGAAAAGTGGAGCTGTTGCAATAGCTGTTGGATATACTATAGCTATAATACCTACAATTAGTATCACAGAAGGCATTATCCAGTAATAGAAACCTACAGATGCATACTTTGATGTATTGGCAAGGAATATGAATTGACCTATAGCACCGATTATGAGCACTCCTGATATGATATATGTAAGACTGGTGATGAACATATTTGTCATTAACGCCAATATAACTCCAAGCAACAGACTAGCTACTCCTAGAATAGGGAAATGCGGTTTCGGACCTCCTGATACTAATTTGCCCTCAGAATCATAAACTTCTGGTTTATCTGATAGTTTCTTTGTTGACACATATTCAGCAATAGACAAGATGCCAGATATAAAAAACAATATTCCTATTGCAATAGTTATCCAAGTCAATGTCTGTTCACGATATTGAATTAGTAATATGCCTATTATAATAGCACATATAGCACGAAAAAAAGAACTTTGGAATATTTTCATAACATATTAGTTTTCTGCAAAGTTACAAAAAACTCTTAATTCTAATGCTGAAAATGTCTTCTTTTTTGTATTTTTGCATTCAAAATATTTAATATATGACTACATTATATTTAGTTCGTCATGGAGAAACAGTTGATAATGCTGCCCAAATTCTTCAAGGACAGTGTCAGGGACAACTTAATGAAAAAGGTATAGAACAGGCTAAAGAGGTCTGCGAAAAGATGAAAGATTGTGATATTGATGCGTTTATATCTAGTGATTTAAAACGCTCTTATGATACATGTAAGATAATTGCTGCTCCGCATAATAAGGATGTAGAATCAACTTCGCTCATCCGTGAGCGTGACTGGGGCGATTTTACAGGTAAGTTTATCCCAGACATGAAGGATGCTGAATGGCCGGATAATGTTGAAACGCTTGAGAAAATGAAAAGCCGTGCACGCAATTTCCTCACATATCTTAAAGTTACTTATCCTGATAAAAAGGTACTTGCAGTTGGACACGGCATAATTAACAAGGCTATACAGAGCGTATATTTTAATAAACCTATGAGTGAGATACCAAAGATGGGAAACGCTGAAGTTAGAATTCTGATGTTATAACATTATATAATAAAAGAATGGCGTAGTTTGCATTGCAATCTACGCCATTTTTGTTATTATCTATTTTTATCTGTGACCTCCGAATACGCCTCCGTGACTTTCACTTTTGGTGTTAGATGAATTGCCACCTCCGAAACTGCGGCTAGGAGTGCTATTGCTTCCACCGAATGAACGACTTGGAGTATTACTTCCACCGAATGAGCGGTTTGAGTTTCCACTACCAAATGAGCGACTAGGAACGCTTTCACTGCCTGTAGAACGGTTGCTGTTGTTATCAGAACGTTCGAAAGTGCGGTTTGGAGTAGCTAAGTTGTTTCCGCTTCTAGAGCCTCCGAATATGCTGCTACCATTGGGTGCTGTTGTTCTTGTGCTGCTTGGACGGTTACCAAATACTCTGTTAGGTCTGTTATCGTTGTTGTTTCCGAATGTATTGTTATCATTATTTCCGTTATTGCCGTTATAAGCGCGGTCATTTCGGCTACCACCAAATATACGATTATTGTTGTTACCACCAAACGTGCGGTTGTTATTAAAAGAACCATTATCGAAAGAATCGCGCATGCCCATATTTCTTTTGCCTTCGCGCATGCTGAAAGAACGTCCGTTGTACCAGCTTCTTCCGCCGTTAACTCTCCAGCTGTGGCCCCCACGATATACAGCATAGAAGTCTGGACGACCGAAATAGTAGTAATCACGATGTGGATAGCGTGCATATATTCTGAAATGCCAGTAGCCACCATCATAATAAATAGGATTGTAGAAATAGTTTACGCTGCAGTAAGTACGATATTGCCAGTCTAATAATATATAGCTCAAATCCATATTACGCTGTGTCCAGTAAGAACCATATACATCATCGTAATTATTAATACTCATAAGATAGTCTAGATTTACTTCGTAGGCTGCCTCATACTGTTCATCTGTAAGATTCAGCTCATAGGCCATCTTATCTGTTAGAAAAAGTGCCTGTTGACGAGCTTGGTCGTAACTCATTGCACTAGCTGAAACTGTTATTGTAAACAGTGCTATGAGGGCTAATATAAACTTTTTCATAATCGTATTTTTTAAAATTGTTATTACCTTTGTTGTTTTTTTAATCAGAAAGACTTGTTTTGTCTTATCTTCATGGTGCAAAGATATTATAAAATATATCGCATTTAAAAGGATTTTCCCTAAATAGAGAGAGGAAAATCCCTAATGTTTGAAATAGCTACATCTTTTCTCATTGCGTTTTCAATGCTAATGCCTTTTGGATTGATGCAGACAGTATCCTTAAATCCTGCATTTATCAGTTTGTCTTTGTCATCTATCCTACCAGCAATCAATAGTGTTGGTATACCAATATCTTTAGCTCTACGCATTATCACATACGGAAGTTTGCCCATAAGAGTCTGTTTATCGCTAGCACCTTCCCCTGTAATAACTAAGTCTGCATCTTTGGCTATATTTTCAAAGTTTATCAAGTCAAGTAGTAAATCGGCACCTGATTTCATTTCGGCATTCATGTATTGCATGAATGCATAACCAAGTCCGCCTGCTGCTCCCGCACCAAGCTTGTTGCTGCAGTCGTGTCCGATATGCATAGCTGAAACTTCAGCAAACTTCATCGCACGTTTTTCAAGAATGTCAATCATACCTTCCGTTGCTCCCTTTTGGCGAGCGAAAACATGTGATGTTCCGTTTGGTCCGCATAGAGGATTAGTAACATCGGATGCAATAGTGAATTCGCATTTTTGGATAATATGTCTGATATCGTCAAAATTGCCTTTGTCGTTGAATGATTCAATAAGTGCTTTCAGCATTCCTATGCCACAATCACTTGTTGCGCTTCCTCCAAGTCCTATAATAAATTTTCTGCATCCGTTCTTTATAGCTGAGGCTATGAGTTGACCAACTCCGTATGATGTTGCTATAAGTGGATTCATAAGTTTGGGCTCTATCAACGTTAGTCCACATGATTGTGCTACTTCTATAATGGCAGTACCGCTATTCGTTATGCCATATTCTGCTGTGATGCGTCTCATCATGGCATCTCTTACGCTAATAGTCTCTTTCGTTGCTCCAAGTGCTTTGCAAAATGCGTTGAGCATTCCTTCTCCACCGTCAGAAACTGGTATTGTTATTATTTCAGCTTTGGGATGATGTGAAACAATGTTCTGGTATACAGCTTCTGCAGCCTCTTCTGATGTAAGGCAACCCTTAAAGGAATCTATGGCAATAATATATTTCATATTATTAGAATCATTCTTTTTAAAATTTCCTTCCAAATACAATCTTAAGGAAAGTCATTCCCAATATCTTTAAGTCTAGCAACCAACTTCTATGCTCAAGATACGAAAGGTCTAGTTCCAGTCGTTTAAGCATCTTTTCTATATTATCTGTGTAACCATTAGTTAGTGTTGCGTAGGATGTAACTCCTGGACGTATTTGGTAAAGATACGAATATCTTGAATCCTTTTCCATAATCTTGTCAATATAGAATTTTCTTTCAGGACGTGGTCCAACGAAAGACATATCACCTTTGATTACGTTCCAAAGTTGCGGTAGTTCGTCTAGATGATGATGTCTAAGAAATTTTCCTATTTTGGTCATCCTGCTGTCATCCTTAGGCTTTGTAAGCTGTGGTCCATTCTTTTCTGCATTTACTTTCATGCTTCTGAACTTGTAAATGTAAAAAGGGCGTCCAAATCGTCCTATTCTTTCCTGCTTGAAAATAACAGGGCCATGATCTTCTTTCCTTATTGCTAAATAACAAATGACGAATAGGGGAGAAAATAGTATGATACAGATTATAGCGACAAGAAAGTCTATCAAGCGTTTTGAGTTGCGCTCAATTTCATTCATTCCATCAGCGATGTAGCCATAATTTAATATTGTCATGAATTTTATCTTGTAGTAACTAGTTAATATAAAAACGTAAGAAAAACAATAATATTATCTTCTAAGTCTAAAAACATAAATATATTTCCTTATCATATTTGGCAATAATCTTATTATAAGTCTTATAATGATGTTACTATACATTTTTATAATACCGACATATCCAATCTTATGTAAATTATGTTGAAATGTAATCTCGTTTCTTGCGTAGTCTATTCCACCACGCCTTAAAAAGGCATTGTCGGAAAGTCGAAACCAAAGAAGGCTTTGTTGTATATTGTATAAATGTGAACCGTTTAATATTGCTCTTACCCACAAGTCGTAGTCTTCTAAAAGAGGAATAGCCTTGTAACCGCCAATGTTACAAATAATATTCTTTCTGAACATGGTTGCTGGGTGATTGATAGGATTGCGCGATTTGCCGAATTTGACAATCTCATTATGTGTTTCAGGCGTTTTGCGTGTTGAAATGATGTTCTCTTTATAGCCATAAAATTCATCAATCCATCCGCTAATGATGTCTATATCAGGATGCTTTTCCAGGAAATCTGTTTGTATTTTGAATCTGTCTGGCATACATATATCGTCAGAGTCCATTCTTGCGACTATATTGTATGAACAATGTTTCAGTCCTTCATTAAGTGCAGGTCCAAGTCCTTGATTCTCTTTCAGACATACGGTTTTTATCTCATTATATTTCTCCTGTAGTTTCTTAATCGTATAATGTAGTTCGTCGGTCAGTTTTCCATCTTCAACCAGAATAACTTCATTAGGGCGAAGGGTTTGATTAAAAATGCTGTTAATCGCATCTTTAAGGTATTCCGGTTTCTCCTTATAGTAAACGGATATGAGGACAGAAAAATTCATTATCTATATAATAGTATTATTTGTTTGGCAAAGTTACCCTTTTTCTTCAATCTAGCAAATATAATGATTTAAAGTTTTATCCAGTCATTTGTTGCTGGTGATACTTTCTCATTTGTGTTATACCATATTTTTGGAGCAATCACAATCTTGTCATTATTGTTGTTGAGCCATGCTCCCCACCATGAAAAGGACGAGTTGGCAATAATGCAATGTTTGCATTTTGTCATCAGTTGCATATCCCTGAAATTATCACTACCAGTATTCCAGTCTACATATATTGTTTCTTTACCATTAAGTAGTGGTTCTATGTTTTTTTTGCACCATTGTATGTCATTTGAGAATATGCAGAATAGCGTAGGGACAGTTCTTTTATTTATTTCGTCAATAGCATTTTTATAATATTCTATACCACAAGTGCCATTGAAAAGTTTGTCTTTAATGTAGTCGCCTCTTCTTATATGTATCGAAACGCTATTAATATCTGTTAGTCTATCAGCTAGGGCTTTATTTCTTTTGTCTTGGAGTATAGGGAATAGAAATGCATCCAATATATCTTCACGAATATTCTTGAAGTATTCTTCATGTTGCCAATATCCGTCATAATATTTATAATTAGAACTGGTAATCATTTCTGGCATAATATTGAATGCTATGTCTTCAGAAATCATGTGTCGTCTATTGGGAAGTATTCTGCTGCCTATTCTCCATAATTGAAAATTACAATAAGGATAGGCAACTTTTGCAATGTCGCTATATGAAGCTAATTCAAATTGATTCCCAAATACATTGTCTATTTCAAATCCTTGATGTTTTGTATAGCCGTTAAAGCAATGAACATCAAGTTTCACTTCTTCATCTGTGAAATTCTTTTTCAAAGCTATTGCCAGTGCATACTGAAACATTTGGTTGCCCAATCCACCTATAATCTTAACAATTTTCATGTTGCTTTGAATTTGAATTTAAACCATTGTATTATTTTGTTTGTTGCCAGCATCAGCTTGATCCATAAATTGTCGTTATATGTGTATGTAAGAATTTTTGCATCTTTTGTTAATACATTAGGAATATTAAGGCTGTTTGTTATCTGCCCAGTATTCCCATGTGTCGATGTCATGTAAAGGCTATGGCAGTATTTAATCTTTTTGCCAATACAATTGTTGTAGTACCAGTCCACATCAACTAACCAATGTAAATTCTCATTGAATTTACATGCAAATTCACTTTTTATAGTTAAACAAGCACATGGACCTATTGCATTAGACAAAAATAACATGATAGGATGGTGTATAAAAAACATCTTCATGAACTTGGTAAAATGTGGCATTCTCCTTTTCTGTCCAATATATACTTCTATGTTGCTAACAATCACATCATAGCCTAAGTAGAACTTTTCTTTTATCTGTTTAAGATAAAAAGTATCTTTCATACATTCATCATGATGCATGACGATAGTATAAGTACTATCAACGTATTCTAACCCCGCATTCCAGTTTTTTACCGCTCCCAAAGAAGGGACATTATGGTAATAAAAAAGATTCTCGTTGTTTATCTCTTTACAATAATTATCAATCTTATTATCCGTAGAGTCATCTGTAACCACAATTTTACATATCACGTCTTTTTGTGATATGACAGACTGAATGGCTTTTTCAGCCAGCTCAAGGTTATTGTATGTCGGTATTATTATTGTGAAGTCGTTCATTGCGTAATATGTATTTTATATATCCAGACATACAGACTGTCTTTACGACATATGATATGAGAACTGCAATAGCTAATCCTGTAGCCCCAAATCCTCTTTCAACTAAAATATCTGACATTAGAATCATGGATAATGCCCAAACAAAGTTTAATAATAGGTTACCCCACATTTTATTCTTGCTGTATATTGACATTTCTATAAGATTTGACGCAGACGAGAATATTGTTGATATTGCAAGATATATTAATGGTTGCTTATCAGTAAAGTCTTTGCCGTACATATTCATCATTGATTCTCCAAAAAAGAGAATAAGTAAAACGATTAATGTAGAAATAACAGTAATCAAGCCTAAGTTAACTAACAAAACATCTTTAAATTTCTTGTTGTCATTCAATATACATGATAATATTGGTAGTGCAATCTGGCTTATCGCTGTAGGAATAAATAGCATCATTATTCTCCATTGATCAGCTGCTTCAAAAGAAGCTAGAGTCGCATATCCTTCATGTCTGACCAGTATAGTTCTGACAAGCCAGAATGCAGGTGTTACTGTAAGTGCAGATAATGTTGCTGGTATACTATAATTTATGATTATTTTGTAATCTTCCTTTCGTATATGAGTATCTGAAGCGTTTATTCTATATTCATGATATTTTCGCTTTATAGATACTTTGTTTACTATATAAATACTTATTACCCCTATGCCAAAGCCTAGAATAGCACCGTTTACTCCATAATAATATGCACCGGCTATCATAAATATTGATTGTATAAAACTACCAATAAAAGTGTTAGTCGCAATAGATTTGAAAGCCTCAAATCCTGTAAGTATTCCAT
Organism: Prevotella sp.; assembly: GCF_051059605.1. GTDB lineage: Bacteria > Bacteroidota > Bacteroidia > Bacteroidales > Bacteroidaceae > Prevotella. Next base: position 1,747,866 of record NZ_CP050883.1, on the reverse strand, counting down.
TTTGAACTCCGTATATAATGGAGAAAAATAATAATATACTTCCAAATTGTATTGTTGTTGTTAGCGAAGTATCATTAAGACTATATTTTGCAATTAAACCTGAAAAACATAATATTAATATTGTTATTATGATGCCTGCTATAATAGTAAACCTATACGTTAGTTTACAGATAGACATCATGCGACTGACATTTGTCGTCTTTAATTGTGAAATATATTTAGTTGCGGTGACTCCGAATCCAGAAGCACCTAATACTATAAACATATTAATAGTAGACCTGACCATTCCTAGTTGCCCGAATAGTTCTTTTCCAAGAATTCGTGCGCAAAGGAACCCTGCTATCAGAACGCATAACTTGCCTAAAGCCGTACCGGTAAAGGTCCAGAAAGCTCCGCTTATTATCCTATGGGCAATGTCTGATTGTTTGATCTTATCTAAAATAGTCATAATATACCTTATTCTTGTGGATACAGATGATAATAGTGATAGTGAGCGCTAAAATCATACATTTTATATGGTACAATATGTAACCATTCAGGACGGTAGGTGTTTATTCCTATAATTTTTATTATAAATATAAAGGCTATAAATATTTCAAAGCACTTCTTTAATAAATGATGTCCAGTTAACTTGTTAGTTGATTCACCATATATATACTGCGGAGCTACATGTTTTAGAAGCTCAATTAGCATTATAGGCCAAAGGTAATCATTAATTCTTTCAAAAACAAAGAAAACAGGTAAAGTAATTCCGATGCCCATTGCAAATACACATACCCAGAATGCATTACGGTCTGTCTTTATGCTATTATCTTTTTTGTGTATGTAATAGCATACAGATAGTACCAATGTAATTAATAGGCATTCTATAAGTCCTACAATAGATATGGTTTCTCTTTGTATCGCCATTTTGTAATATGGGTTGTTGTGCAAACCCAAAATGGATAGAATCTGGAAAATGAATATAGCTATAAATGCGAAAACACTTAATGTAATAATAACATTTCTTTTATTAATCTTCATCTTCTTAAAAAGAGGAAGCAACAATAACACTATAGCTGATATATGAAAAAGAGAAGCAAACAATATCAGTATGGAATATTTTATATTCTTGTCTTTTTCCAAATATTTGCAATATGCGATATAAAAAATCAAGATGGCTATTGATTGCCTTATTATGCAATAATGCATAAAGAAAATGTAGCTGGTGAGCATAAAGAAGCACACCATTGCAACATTCTCTGCTTTTTTGCATATAAACCATAGGTCTCCTACTGTTACAAGTAATGATGAAAATATTATTATAGTATATGGGTCTTTTGAAATGTATTTTATTAGAAAATGAACAAGTACCTGAAATCCCCATTCAAATTTATCTGCTAGTTTATAGTCAAAGATAGAACCATTGATATAGCTTGTGTATTGTGATTTAGCATAATAATATCCATAATAATGTGGTGTGTCGTTTAGAATAGTTATATCTCTTAATCCGAAGAAAGCAAATAATAAGATAAAACAAGATACTAACTGAAATAACTTCCTTGCTCCTGAGTTAATGAAAACTCGTGAGATAAGGTTTACTACAATGAATGCCGTAAAATAAAGGAAGACTATTAGCATGATATATACTTTTTATTTGTCCTCGTCTAACAACTCTCTAACATTTAGTTTAATCAATATGCCAAATGCCGGCAGAATAATTCCTATCGCAAGTGAAATGAGTATAAGCATAAATCCCTTTGGCGCTACAGGCTCTGTGTCGCCCATAGGAGCAGACAGTATTCTTGTTTTGTATGGAGTGAATGCTTGCGACAACACGTTTTCTTCTCTTTTTTGGAGCATGAAGATATACAGTTGTTCCTGTATCTTTTGTTGACGTTCTGCCGATAAAAGGAATTTTGCTTGCTTCGGGCTTGACTTAACTTGCAAGTCATTTGTGCCTTTCAGTTCGTTGTAGCTAGCCATTTGAATGTCGGCTTGCTTTACAGTATTTGCAAGTGCAGCCTTTATAGACTTTCTCATATTGCTCAATTGCTTTTCTATGTTTTGAACAATAGTATTCGTCTTATTGCTGTTTTCGGCAATACGGTTGTGCTCTAATTGCAGTTTGTTGTATTCCTCTATTTGTGAAGAAAGAACTTTGTCATTACTTAATAAGTTTACTGGTAATGTCTGGTTGGAGTTTGAATGGTTGTCAACGAAATTAAGAATGAATTTCGCCGATTCTCTCTGTCCTCTTAAAGTAGCTATCTCTCCACTTACTTCTGTTGATGTTTCCATTGCCAGTTTGGTGGTTTCGATAACATCAGGCAGATTATTCTTGGATTTGTATGTTGTTATTGTATTCTCAGCCTTGCCCAAATCAGACGTGATTTCTGATATTCTATTGTTGATGAATTGTGTTGTTCTTGAATTTAGTTGATTTTCGTCATCCATCCATTTTTCATTATACACTCTTATCAACATGTTGAGAATATCTTCTGCACGTTGTGGAACCGCATCTTCATACGACAAGTCGATTACCGATCCCATTTCTTCTGTTATTCCTGCATCGAGTTTTTCTTCTATCCCTTTTACTGTTTTTATTGGAGCGTCTTTTTTTACGTTTATTGTCATATCCTCTTTGCCCTTATAGGCTTTAGTTGCCGTGATAGCAATTAAGCCGATAGGAGAATGGTAAACGCTGTTTACAGTTCCGTTGTATTCTGTATCAAATTTATTATTGTTCTTCTTAAGATTGTAAATTCTTACTTTACCTTTTTGCAGTTCAATCTTCATGCTTGCATCATCACAGTCTTTCATCCCGCTGATGTTAACTTTCACAGGCAGACTGTCACCATACAATGGTATCTTTCTGAGGAACGGACGTGTGGAATATGAATAGTCAAGATTGAGTCTTTTCACCACTTCAAGGATGTTTGCAGGCGTCTTCATAGATATTAGTTCATTGCTTACATTTGAAGCTCCTCCCAATAATCCACCGAAACCTTGAATCATACTCAGTCCAGCTGTAAGTTTAGAACTTGGATTTGAGTCATTTTTAATCATTATCTGCGCAGAACGTTCATATACAGGGTTTTTTAATATCAGGTATCCTGTTGTCAGCAACAGACATATTGCAGTGGAAATGATAAACCACAAACGTTTGGCTTTACAATAATTCAGATATTCCTTGAAAGTTATACCTTTTGAATGTTCATATTTTGTTTCTTGCATTATTCTTGTTATTTAAAAATCACTACGGCAATGGTTGCAATCAAGGAGGCTACTGAAATCCAAAAAGAAGTTGACTTCAAATTATTTCCGTTTATAGTAGCTTGTCTTTGTCTTGTATTGTTAGCAGGAACGTAAACAATATCATTCTGCTTAAGATAGTATGCCGGAGAAGACATCGTTTCTTTTGCTGATGTAAGGTTTACGATATATGTTTCTTTTTGACTTCCGTTATCTCTCACCACCATAATGTCGTTTCTCTTGCCGTATATTGTCATATCACCAGCCATACTAAGCGCTTCGAGTATATTGATGTTGTCTTTATCAATATTGATGCTTCCTGGTTTGTTAACTTCTCCTAGTACGGAAACTCTGAGATTGGTGAAATCCAATGTCACGATGGCGTCTTTCACCCCATACTCTTCAACCAGTTTACTCTTTATAGTTTCAGCAGCTTCAGAACGAGTCTCACCACTCAACTTTATCTTTCCAACCATTGGAAAGTCAACTTCGCCATTTGGATCAATGGTATACGATAAAGTTTTCTGCATATTTGGCAAAGAAATATTAAAATGTTCTGTCAGAACTTCATCTTTACTTTTTACGAATATAGAGATCTTGTCTCCAGTAAGGAGTCTTATATCCTTTGGAGTTGTATTGATTATATCGTTGGCCTTTATATCCTGCATGTAATTAACTTTGTCTACAGTCTTACACGATGCAAACAATATTATTATAGCAATAAAAAATATAGATTTTATAGTTCTTGTCATCAGACTTAATGTTATGAATACTTATTTATTATATAAATAATAACTCTTTTTTCACCTGTTTATTATTTATAGATTACAAAAAACATGGGCATAATTTAATATTATGGAATATAGCTATATTAATACTACAACTTCTTCTGATATCAAGGTGCAAAAAGCTTGTTTCTCCCCTAAGAACTATTGTTTTTTAGCTACGCAGCTACGTCAAGGCTTGAAAAGCCTTTAAACAAAGGAAACTGTGGAAGTTAAACAGACCATTTAGCTTCGATGAGCTACGTTTTAGCTACGTCATCTATTTCTGCATATATAATGTACGCGCATTCACGCGCGCACTTAGGGTTTTGAAAAATATAAGTGTCGAAGTGTTAACGTAATGAATGTCAGTATTTTATCGACGAATTTGGCAACATAAAGTGACGATGAATTGACGGTCAAATTTCAAGTTTTGCATGCGTTTCTATATAGAAACAGAAACGTTTTCACGTAGAAACGCAAACGTTTCTACGATGTTTTACCTTCTATTGCTTCGTAAAACGCAATGCATTCCTTCGTAAAACGCACTGTAAAACATCGTAAAATGCATCGAATTTCTTCATAAAGTGCAATGCAATACGATGAAAATTTTCCCCTGTATTTTACCGACGAATAACCGACACTTTATTTTACTCGAAATGAAGTCTAATAAATTGATACTCAATGGATAGACACTTCGACACTTGTTTTTCTGAAAAACCCAGAGTGTGCGCATGCGCACGCACGTGTATTATAATGTTTAGCGCCATAGTAATTAAAACTTTGGCTAACAGTCTAACCTAAACCCTATTGCATGGACAAAAATTTTGCAGTACCTTTGCCAAGAATTCAGCGGAATTCAGCAGAAGATATAAACAAGCTTGAAAATTCTGTTTTCGTTTACTCTATCAATTTGCACATCCTCTATCCCTTTGATACAGCCAACGGTTCTTTGATAAAATAGCTCATAGAATATTTCATTCTAAAAACAACTCAAGTTGACGTAGCTAGAACGTAGCTTGTCGTAGCTAAATGGTCTGTTTAATTTCCACAGTTTCCTTTGTTTAAAGGCTATTCAAGCCTTGACGTAGCTGCGTAGCTAAAAAAATGAAATCGCACAGTATAGGACTGTTGCTTATATATGGCTTACTTATTCTTCCATATCTTTATCAAGGTTGTTTCGCCATAGATATTTCCTTGTCTCATGCACAATGATTCCGTTCAGCAATAAAAGTGAGATTAAGTTTGGTATAGCCATTAGCGCATTCATGCAGTCAGCGATATTCCATACAACAGCAAGGTTGGCGATGCTTCCTATGAAAACGGCTACAATGTAGACAATCCTGTAAGCATACATTAGTTTCTTTCCGCTAAGATATTCTATAGCACGCTCTCCGTAGTAGCTCCAACCGAGTATAGTGCTGAAAGCGAACGTAAGTAGACCAAATGTAAGCAATGGAGCCCCAATATATGGTATCTTACAGAATGCTTGATTTGTCAGTGTTGCTCCGTTGGTATAGTCTATGTCAGGGTAGGCTAGAATACTGCTCACTACTACCAGTCCTGTCAATGCACATATAACCACAGTATCCCAGAATGTTCCAGTTGATGAAACCAATGCCTGACGTACAGGATTACGTGTCTGTGCTGCCGCTGCAACAATAGGTGCCGAACCAAGTCCTGACTCGTTAGAGAACAGTCCTCTTGCGATTCCGTATCTTGCAGCCATCATAATCGTTGTACCTGCTGTTCCGCCTACAATAGATTTTGTGGAGAATGCCGAACTGCATATCATTTTTATCGCTGGCCATACGTAATGTCCGTTTACAAACAAGATGTATATACATCCAAGAACATATAGAATAGCCATGAATGGAACGAGTATTTCACATACTTTCGCAATACTTTTCACACCTCCAAGCAATACTGCTGCGGTGAGTCCACATATAATGCAACCACTAATAACTGGTGATATATGATATGTATTTTGTGCAAGGGTAGCTATTGCGTTTGCCTGAACGGTATTTCCGATTCCAAACGCTGCTATGGCTGTGAATATTGCGAATAGTACTCCCATCCATTTCCATCCCAATCCTTTTTCTAGGGCATACATCGGACCTCCAAGCATTTTACCTTTAGCGGTCTTCTGTCTGTATTTTATTGAAAGTAATCCTTCAGCATATTTAGTTGAAATTCCGAACACACCTGTTAGCCAGCACCATAATACTGCTCCAGGACCACCAAGTGCTATCGCAGTGGCTACACCTACAATGTTTCCTGTACCAATGGTGGCAGCTAAGGCGGTAGACAATGCACCGAATTGAGATACGTCTCCAGATGCATTTTTATCTTTAGTTACCGATAGTTTGATGGCAAGGAATATCTTGCGCTGTGGAAAACGTAATCTTATAGTTAGGAATATATGTGTGCCCAATAATAGAATAATCATTGGCCAACCCCATAGTAATGAACTAAATGTTTCGAAAAAACGGTTTATTACTTCCATTTAATTTGTAAATATAATGAGCTGCAAAGTTATGCAAAATGTCATTATAATACAAATAAATCAGTTTGAAAATAAGTTTTAGTGTGAAAATTCAACCATATTGGTTTAAAAATAGTGGTTTAGCTTATCTTTTGTTATAAAATTCAAAGGTGTACTCTTTATCTTGAGTACACCTTTGAATTTGTTATATGTTTATTTAAGTTTGTTTTGTAGCCAGACATTCATTTGTCCTGCTCCACGATGATTCCATGCATAGTATGGTATCAAAGTGAGATTCACGTTTTTCAGTTGCAAATCTCCATTGACATTGCGTTCCAACACCTGTGCATCAGTCGTTATAGCGTCAACTTTGAATGGTTTTCCATCAGCTTCTGTATTAACGATAGAATAATCGTTTATAAGTTTGAAAGTTGGGGTGTCACGTAGAAATGTGTTTTGAATGCTAACACCATTGTTGTCTGCCCATTCAGCGCAATAAACTAGTGGACCACGCTCAACGGCAACCAAACCTTTGTCATCTTTTACATGATTGTTAGCAACAACCGTTCTTGGCTGCATGTCAAATGATATGGCGATATTGTCACCTTTCTTTATATTGTTAAGGCATACGTATCCTTGTGGATTTATTGTAGCCTCAACTTTCTTACCGTTGCGGGTAATCATCCAAGATGCGTTGCTGTTGTCTGTAAACTTATACAAATCACTTGGCACAACCTCGTTGCGTATCCATCCAGGAATACGAATCATCATATTGGCTTTGCTATTTTTGTTGCTAACAACCTTGATGTTTATATTTCCGTTCCAAGGATATGCGGTAGTTGTATGGAGTTCTATATCCTTTCCTTCAACTTTCAATTTCGCATCGCTCGCCATGAACAGGTTAACGTAAACATTGTTATTCTTTACAGCATAAACGTATCCCGGAATTGAAGGGATAAATCTGCTTAAGTTACTTGGACAGCATGCACATCCAAACCAAGGTTGGCGAGTTGTAGTGCCGTCGGAATTGAACTTGTATACACCGTCTGAAGATAATGGGTTAGGGTAGAAAAATTTACCTCCGTCGACACTCATACCGCTTATTACTCCATTATATAATGTACGCTCGAGGCAGTCAATATATTTAGACTCTCCATGTAACATGAAAAGGCGTAGATTAAGATAACACTGTGCTATTGCAGCGCAAGTCTCATTGTAGGCTGTCATGTTTGGCAGTTCGTAATCAGCACCAAAAGCCTCTCCATCATGTCTTGCTCCAACACCACCAGTGAGATAGTATTTTTTTGAAACTATGTTTTCCCAAATCTTGTCAATAGCTTTTACGTATGCAGTGTCACCTGTTAGTGCGGCAATGTCAGCCATACCGGCATACATATATCCAGCTCTTACGGCATGTCCCCATGCCTCAGATTGTTTAGTCACTGATTTGTCACTCTGCGTATAAAGATTCTTTATACTTGTTCTTCCACGATAATCAAGAAAGAATTTTGCTTCGTCAAGATACTTGTGGTCTCCTGTTGCGAGATATAGTTTTGCAAGTCCCATTTCAGCTATCTGATGTCCAGGTACTACACATGCTTGACCGGGTTTCGGTCCTACTTCTCTTACAACACAGTCGGCATATCTTCTAGCGATATCTAAAAATTTCTTAGATCCTGTTGCCTGATAATGAGCTACGGCAGCATCAAGCATGTGACCAAGATTATAAAGTTCATGGCTTAATACTTCTTCCTGAACCCATCTTTTGTTACCTGACCATGGGTGAGGATGTTTTGGATTCATAGTACGGGCAGTATATAGATATCCGTCAGATTCTTGCGCAGCACTTACGATATTCAGTACACTGTCTATATAATTTTTAAGCTTCTTGTCTGGATAAGATTGAAGAAAGTAGCTAGCTCCCTCTATAGTCTTGTAAACATCTGTGTCGTCAAAAGGGAAAATCATGTATTTGTTTACCACATAGTCATCACTAGGATGGGCGGCTTTTACGAAATTGTCATATCTATGTTCAGTCTGGCATTTGCTGAAAGCCAAAGGAATAGTTACGTCTTTGGCTGCCTTCAGTCTATTGCCCCAAAAAGAACCGGCAGATAGTTTAACTTCAGTGAATGGTACTTGCTGATAAGGATATCCCGTTACAGCAGGTTGTGCATGCAAACTTGCATACATTGCGCATGTAATAATTGATAGAATTAGCTTCTTTTTCATTTAGGTATTGTGATTTACTGATAAATTATTCTGCGAAGATATAAATAATTTCTTTTGTTTGCAAAAATATTCGGGTGTAATTTCAACACTATTTAAATTTCGTTGCTAATCAATGGAATTTATACTATGAAGGGATTCATAATCAATCAAACAATATTTGCCAGACAGCTCCAAATACTGCGTTTTATCTTATGTATTTGTGCCATATTAAAATAAAACAGGAAATAGTTTGGAAGTTCGGCTAATTGGCATTATCTTTGCACCAAATATTGTACATACAATTTAAATCTCGGGGTTGACTGGATTTGACGGCGAGATGAGATGGTACGTAAGCACGCGGAGCCTTGATAGTTTGCTCCTAAATCTGAGTTATCACAAATTTAATTGGCGAAAACAATTACGCTCTCGCAGCTTAATCGAATTATAGTAGATTACTAGCATAATTCCGTCATTAGATGATGGAACGAGACACTGCTCTAAGGATGTTGTTCCGAATCTGAGGGTAAAGCGGTGCAGGAAAATCGGGAATAGTCATGGTAAGCCTCGTTGCTTTGATGAAAATTTAGAGGATAAGGCTTCAGTTGGTGGTCCAGGTCTTGCTGTTGCACGAAAAATTAAGGCTGGAATAAACGTGTAGAAAGCGTATGGTTTCCTTGTGCGGACGTGGGTTCGAATCCCACCAGCTCCACTTGACGAACTCTGAACAAGAGAAAAACGAAAAATGATTAAATCAGATAATCTCCATAACTTCAACGAGTTACGGAGATTATTCGTTTATATACCTCCCTGTTTGGGAGTACATACAGATACCGCCGAAACGCTCAAAACACTCCCAACTGGCTACAATTTGGCTACAGAAAAAATCGATTTTGTAAAATTGTAGCCAGTGATACCATACAGAGTACGCATAGATACCGCATACTTCATTGTTATTCAAAGGATTATGTCGAACTTTGCAGCTGTAAAAAATAGCGCGTAACTCCCCCTAAACGGGGTCGGGAACACGATTTACTTCTGCACTAAAAACTTGTAAGTATGAAGAGTATTTTCAGAACAAGCTTCTATCTGCGAAGCAATTATTTGAACAAAGATGGAAAAGCATCGGTCATGATGCGTATTCATCTTAATGGAGAGAGGATGGCACTGGGCACAACAGGCGTTTGTGTCGATCCTGAAATGTGGGATAGCACACTGGGTAAAGTACGAGGACGAACTAAAGAGGCTCTGGCTACCAATGCGCAACTGACGAGTATAAACACTGATCTTCAGATGATATTCCAGCGATTGGAGTTTTCTGAAGAACTCAGCCTTGAGCGCATCAAATCGGAGTATCTGGGCAAGCGTGAGGATATGGAAACCGTACTCTCATTGTTTACCAAGTATAATAATGATATGTATGCGCAGATTGGTTGTGGAGTTACCAAAGCCAATTATCGTAAGTTTGATATTTGTAAGCGTCACTTTGCCAAGTTCCTTGAAGAAAAGTACGCACGCACAGACCTCAATATCATTGAGCTTACCCCTATCGTCATTCACGATTTCGACGTTTATCTCAAAACGGTGGTTGGCCAATGCTTTAACACGGCCATCAAGACCTTAAAGACTTTCAATACGGTTATCATATTCGGTCGAAAGCCCGTATCCTCATCCGACTGGTGAACATCCTGCATGAGAGATGGCCGGAGACGGTTATTGAACTTCACGGTGACAGCCATTTCTGTAACCATGAATTCATGGATTGGGCGTACAATATATGCATAGTGAGTTTCGCATCCTTGTCAAGGATACGTATTATTTGATATGTTATTATCAGCCTAGGTTACGCTGCAAGTTTCTGCAGAACCTGAATTATTTCATCCCGATGTCGATGATGTGGCGAGAAACTGATTCTGATGTAAGTCTTTACTTCCCGTATGTATACGGCACAGAGTATGATTCTCTTGATGAGACTGTCCATCGTGAAGTTTTCAGCCTGTGTATCCTTGAACAGTTGATGTTTCATGTCATAGTCTGGAAAATTCATTGATGCGCCGTTAGACTTCATTCCCATAGCGTCACCAGATATGCTCGTCATCGTCAAGATCGACAAGCCTGACGCTGGCTGGTCAACTTCCACAAGGCTTCCCCTGCACCTTACTCTTGCCCTTATCGCTACCTTTCTCCATCTCCTCGAGCTCCGCTAGGAAGCATTCCCTGCACAGCATGCGTCTCACATATTCTTTCATGATGATTTATTTTAAATACAAACATATGGTTCCATGTCGCGAATATAGGAAATATCCGGCGATCCGACCATGCCCATGTGCGTATATGGCGAATGAAGGGAGAAATCTTAATGGCTCACTGATCTTACAGTGAAGGGACGACAGTCAGAGTGTCATCCACAAGATGGATATCGAGCAGAAGGACACACAATAGGTCAATACCTTGCGAAGCTCCCATTCGTACCTGCCAAGAACAGCATACAGAAAAAGGCGATTGATGAAACATCAATCGCCTATACCCAAGAGTGTGACCTTGCTACTGTCTGATTAGTATACAAGGCATGTGAACTCGCAGATAGGACTGCAGAAGTCCTGCTGCTGTGTCTGGTTGCGGATTGCTACTGGAGCTGTCTCAATGCGCTCTTCAAGGTCCTCCATGTAAGCCTGATCGAAAAGATCATTGTTCACTGACTTGATAACATTCTTCGTCATAATCGTAATAATTTAATTGATTAATAAATAGGGTTGACTAATACATGATTAGTAAACAAGGCAAGTGAAGTCACAGATAGGACTGCAGAAGTCCTGCTGCTGTGTCTGGTTGCGGATTGCTACTGGAGCTGTCTCAATGCGCTCTTCAAGGTCCTCCATGTAAGCCTGATCGAAAAGATCATTGTTCACTGACTTGATAACATTCTTCGTCATAATCGTAATAATTTAATTGATTAATAAATAGGGTTGACTAATACATGATTAGTAAACAAGGCAAGTGAAGTCACAGATAGGACTGCAGAAGTCCTGCTGCTGTGCCTGGGTGCGGACTGCTACTGGAGCTGTCTCAATGCGCTCTTCAAGGTCCTCCATGTAAGCCTGATCGAAAAGATCATTGTTCACTGACTTGATAACATTCTTCGTCATAATCGTAATAATTTAATTGATTAATAAATAGGGTTGACTAATACATGATTAGTAAACAAGGCAAGTGAAGTCACAGATAGGACTGCAGAAGTCCTGCTGCTGTGCCTGGGTGCGGACTGCTACTGGAGCTGTCTCGATACGCTCCTCAAGGTCCTCCATGTAAGCCTGATCGAAAAGATCGTTGTTCACTGATTTGATGATGTTCTTTGTCATAATCGCCAATAATTTAATTGATTGATAAATAGGGTTGAATGATTCCTGACTAGTACACGAGGCACGAGAACTCACAGATAGGAGCACTGAATTCTGGTGGCTCTGGTTTTACCTCCTCCTCATCTTGAGTACGAATTGTGACAGGTGCGATCTTGATACGCGCCTCCAATTCCTATAGTAACTCTGATCGAAAAGGTCATCGTTAACTGATTTGATAATGGTCTTTGTCATGATCGTAATATTTTTATTTGATTGATAATATCGAACACACCTATACAGCTTGCTCCCATTTCTTATCCTGCTGGAATTCTCCAAAGAGACCCCACATGCACATCGACCCGAAGATAGGACGGTTAAGGTCGAAGGTGTCGATCAACTCACTAGGAGAGATCGAGAGATGCTCTGACTTCACGATGTCGGCCCCAAGGATATGGGAAGTAACGATGATTTCCTTCTTCCCTATGCAGCATGCGATGGCGGTCTCCACAGCCTTTCCGCTCTTGAAGGCCTTCTTGGCGAGATATCTCACTAGGAGGTTCAGCGTGAGGTCAGCCTTACTTCCATCCTTGGAGAATGGAGCGCCTCCACCAATGCGGGCGTTGCCACCGTAGAAGTCCACGACAAGCTTTCTGCCGGTCACGCCACAGTCAGCGATGGAGCTGTGCTTGCGGAACACACCTGTGCCGTTGATGATGAGATGGTAATCGCCCTTGACGGAATTTCTTACCAGCTCCTCGACCTTTGAACTGTCCTCACTATCCCTGAGAGGTATTGCCACGATGATCTCCTTCACGACGTCGTCGTCCGTGACGACCTGGGTCTTGATGTCCAGTCCTCCGATCCCGCTCTCGAAGAGGAGATGGTTCACTCGCTTGGCAAGGGTATGGTCCAGCGGCATGCCGAAGGTATCGTCGTTTGGCTCGGCGTATCCGAAGAAGATTCCCTGGTCACCCCCATCCCTCACCGTCTGGACGATACCCTCCTCACCAAGGACGGCATTGGATGAGACCTCGCCACCAAGGGTGACATACTGGTCCTTGATCTGGATCTCCACGGTGAAGCGTGTGTTCGGATTCTACTTGATGTATTCGTCTAGCAATGACTCTGAGATGTAATCCGCAATCTTGTCTGGGTGTTCTGGAGACACATATTCTGAAAATCTGATCATGATATTTATATTTTTATTGTTTTATTCGAAATACTTCTTATTATTGTGGTAGACCTTGTTGACGGAAGTCTTGAACAACTCCCTCACAAGCTTACAGCTATGTGTCTTGGCTTTCTGTGGGCAACCACCACGGCACAGGAACACGAACTTGCACTTTGAGCAGGAATCCTTCTCAGATACATTGTGAGAATGGATCTCCTCGAGGTTAGGGAAGAACTTGACCCCGTCTTTACCGTATTTTCCGACCACCTGGCTTCCATCGCCTACTCGTTCCCAGCAAGCGTAGATGTTATGGTATGGGTCGAGCAGGTAAGAATTGGAAGGTGCGCCGCAATACGTAGGCTGCAGCATCAGGCGCTGGCCTTTGGTGATGGAATCGGAGATACGCTTGTAGAAGCCCTCGTCCTCGAAGTTGAAATCCGGATGCTTCTCGTAGACGTCGATATAGTCCTTGTGGGTCATATAGTTGACTTCCTTGGCCTTGTCGTCCTTCTCCTTCAGGTCATTAAGGTAATCATAGATCAAGGCGCTGTTGAGCTGGAACAATGGGTTCTTGTAGAAGCCTTTCTTCTCGAAGAGCTCATGGAGGACACTGATCTTGTCGATGTTCTCGATGTTCGTGTTCATTCGGATGGCTATCTTGCATCCCTTGTTCAGGGCCATCTCGACATTAGATAAGATCTTGTCGAAGGTTGGGACGCCGTCCTTATGGACACGGGTGGTGTTGTGCTGGTCACGAGGACCGTCGATGGTGATCTGCAAGGCTCCCAGCTTGTCCGGACCCAGGATGTCCTCATAGTTCTCGAGCTCGAAACCATTCGAGATGGCGGCGAATCTGTATCCCAGGCTGACACCTTTATTTACGATATACTTGACTGCCTCCTGGTTCTTCTTCAGCAGAGGCTCGCCTCCATAGAGGAGCAGTCCCTGGTATCGTTTCTCCTTGACTGGCTCAATAGTCGCCAATGCCTCGTAAGCCTCGTCCACGATCTCCTTGGTGAAAGCCTTCTGTGACCAGTCCTTTCCGAAGTTAGAGATCCTTGACTCATAACAGTATGGACATCTGAAATTACAATTATATGTGATGAGGAACCCGAAGCACTTGATACCCTTGAGGTTCTGCTTGTGGAGCAGGTTAGCCTGGTCCTTGACATGCTGGACTTCCTCCTCAGGAGTCTTGTCCGTGATATAGCCACGCTTGTTCAGTAGGTCGTAATTCTCCTCGCAAAAAGGGAAGGTACCACGATCCAAGGAGTCCTTGTTATTCTTTAGATAGGTAGCCAACTCACGATCGATAAGGTCGAGCGCTCCTGTGTAACCATGAACCAACATATTCTTGTTCTCATCCGTGATCTCTGTGTCAATCACATAATTTGATAATCTTGCCATAACTTATTAATTTTATAATTAGAAATTTCAAACCTGCATCTTACTTCAAACTGTACTATCAGTTCTTTTTTGATGACGATGCAAAGTTATGAAAGAGAAATAAAATTAAATTTTTTTTTGCGTTTCAAAAAGGTTTCAAAATACGTGTAAATTTCTGTAACACTGATTTTTACGCGTTTTGAAACGAAACATTTTACGAAACATATTATAATTTATTTTATATCCGAGATTATTAAAGGGATACAAACAATATATCCCAATATCATTTATGATATCGGGAGGAGAAAAAAACGGGATGAGACTAGGCCATGGGACTGATGGTCCATTCCTTATAATCGGATTGGTCCTGATCACTGGACACATCCAAGTGTCCTCATGGAAAGGAGCATAAAAAAGTCTCCCAATACCACTGAGCATATCGGGAGGCGCAATCAAAGGGTCTCATGTGAGGGAACTTCCCTTGGATTTATTTCATTATGGAACTTGGATAGATCCTGCTGGAGTTGTTGCTTTCCGGATTCGCCTTCTTTCCGACATTCAGTCGCCAAGCGGCCTTTAGGTAAGCGTTTGCTTGCTCCATCTTGTCGAATGTGGAGTGAGCGTAACCATAATTGATGTCGGAATAGGTCGACTTCAGGTAATTACGTGGGGTGAATAGGTTGTTGACTCCAACCTCCAGGAGCCATCGCCCTAGATTATATCTAGCGTTGGCGCCCCACCTGAAGAAATCCTTCTCCTCGATTCCAGTATTCTCGAGGCGATTCTCCTTGACCTTTCCATAGACATTGAGCATCATGTCCTTATATGTGTATGTGGCATCGAGTCTCATCCTCCATGTATCCTTGCTCTTGTCAAGATAGCCATTGAAATTGTTGTGGATATAGGCGAGCTCCGATTTCAGCACGAGCGCGCCGGTGATGTTCCAGGTGCCGAAGAATACGGCGAGGTTCTGGTAGAGGTCGGCGCCAGAGGTATATGTAGAGACCATGACATCGTCCTCGACAACGAATTGTGGGACCGCCAGATGAATATAAGTGTTGTTGATGAGCATCAACTGGAAATTGATATTCTTCAAGAACACGTTATAGGCGAGGCCAACATTGTAAATGCGTGTGATGTCCTGCTCCGCGTTTCCCCTATGCTGGAGGAAAGGATTCCTGCCAAGGCTGACCTGATTGAAGGTGTTCAAGGTCGGGAAACTGTTGCCCACGTTGACGTTGAGGGTGAAAGCGTGGCGCTCGAACGGAGTGTATCGGAGTGTGACGCTTGTCCTTGGGAGCAGTTTGCTGGTCTTTGCAGCCCCCTCCAGGCGATACAGGAGCCATGACGATCCTGCCTGGAGGTTCAGCATGAGGCTCTTGCTGATATTATTCATATAGCCAGCCTGGAGTATTCCCTCATTCGAGTAGAAGCGCTGGCCAAGGTTGACGCTTCCCGTATACAGGGCGTTGCTCCTTGTGTAGTTGTCTGTCATCACCAGGCTAAACTTTTGAGACTTGACCATCTTGCTATAGCTGACGAAGCTCTTCAACTGCCAGATGTCCTCATTGACATTGGAAAGGAAACGGTAGTCTTCTTCCTGGATGTCGTCGCCATAATGGTTGTCGCCATAAGAGAAATCCACGTTCGCTGACAGCATCTGGCCTTGGCCCAGGACGAAATTGCCAAAGGCGTTGACCGCGGGATAAAAGCTACGTGAGGAACAGCCCTCGCTCTGGCGCGATGCCTTATCCCCTAAATCGTCGACGGTGACCTTGCCTGAAACCACATGGAAAGGGTCCTCGTCACGCACGGTCGATACCTTGACACCCATGTTATAAGTACTTGCGGACTTAGTGACGTTGAGCTGGAGATACTGGTTGTCATTCTTGTAGCGGCTACCAAGAATATCAGTGGAACGCAGGACGTTATATCCAGGGAAACCATACTCCTCCCTCTCATGTGAACCAGCATTGCCAAAGTCTGAGAGGTCATTGCCGGCGAACAGGCTTACCTTCGAATGCTCGAAGTTCCATTGCGCGGTGGCATTGAAGGTATTCCTCATATAGCCGATGTACTGTGTATCATCAAAGGCATAGTAAGCGCCGCTAGTGCTTGAACGGGTGATGATGTTCAAAGAGACTGGGTCGTTGATAAACTTGCCCGAAGTGATGTCGATATAGTCGATGCGAACGATGGAACTAGGCTTGATGTTCCTGAGCTCTGCATTGTTGGCCTTCTCGCCATTGATGTAGACAGCCACCTGCTGACCGAGCCTGGTGACACTTCCTCTTCGACGATCGACGTCGAGGCCAGGGATCATGATGCCATAGATGACGTCGAAGCCATCAGTAGATAGCTTCAACTGTCCTTTCTGGGGAATTATCGTCATGCCATCGCTCTTCTTGATGACCTTGTCCGCCTTGACCTCGACGGCTCTGAGGGTGAAGGTGCTGTCCTTTATATGTAGTCTCAAGGAATCGCCTTGTTGCTGTGCGCCAGCATTGGGAACCACGGCAAAGAGTATGGCTACGGCCGCCATAGCCTTCTTGGATTTGATATATCTGATATTTGCTATAAGCTGCATCGTGAACATTTTGAAGATGGAAAAATATGTGATGGCGATACACGCCATGAAAAGCAATTGTGGGATGAGGTATGAGACGAATTCCCAGCTAACCTCACCAGAGGAAATATTGAAGAGCACCTGCTGGTACCAATGAGGTATGTTCTGGACGAAGTGCCAAGTGAACACCGGCATCCAGTAAAGCAATACGAACCCGATGAACAATATCGAGACGATGGAATACACAATCGAGACGTATCGGGTAGCCTTGGAATAATACATGAAGGCAGGCTTCTCGTCACCACACTTCCCAAAGAGGCGCTTGATGCAATACATGAGGTACTCAATGCCTTTCTTGCGCAGGTTAGGAACTCCCAACATGTCAGAAAGGATCCAGTAGCCGTCGAACTTGAAGAGCGGGTTGAGCACCAATATGAAATTCAAGTTGAATGAGAGCAGGAGATATGCGAGGAGATCGCTCCGGGTGATGTTATAGGCTATATAGATAGGTATGAGGAGGATCATCTGGAAATAGACGCCACCAAGGTTGACGACGACACGCTTGTCGCGGGACAGATGCCAGACGTTGGATACGTCCGCATAGAACACCAGCATGTTCAAGTACACGCAAACGCCGATGGCTCCTGGAGGGATGTTGTAGTAACAACAAGCTGAGGCGTGGCCGAACTCATGGAAGAGCGTGGAAAGCAGGATCGCAACATATACCACGACAAGCGTCGTGAGGTTCACCTTTTCAAGCGTCAGGTATTCTCCACCAGTGGTGAACAAGAAAGCCGTGAGCAGGGCGAAATTGATCGCCAGCACGAGATAATAGAACTTGAAGGCGAACAACGACTTGAGCGTACGGCCAATCTCCGCGACCCTTATCTTGCCGATGATCTCCTTCTTGAAAAGGAAAGGACGTATCTGTGGTTCCTTCTTGCTGTCGGAAAGGATAGCCTCGAACTTCTTGGATAGCTTGAGCTCAAGCTCATCGAATGACAAGTCACGATGGAGGACCTCACGGAAGTTCTCTACCAACTCGTCCGCCCCATTCGAGCCTTGCACGATGTCGACCAAATGCTTGGTGTTGTAGTTTATCGCAAAATTCCTGTCATTGTAAGACAGGATGTATTGCTTCTCCACATGGGAGGAATCCATTTCCTGGACCCTGAATTCTTTGATTTTTTGAACTACATTCATAAAATAAATTTTAAATAATCGAATTTATGCCGCAAAGGTAGTCAAAAATCCATCTAAAAAGAAAAGAAGAGCGTTACGGCTCCGCTTCAATTTGGGATATGGGGGGTTTCAAAAAATGAAACAACCCGTATCACTCTAATTTAGAGGCTTTTAAGCGAGATTTGATAACCCTGATGGTTCCACTGCTTATGACCATTATATCCTGTATCACCTCCTCTGTCTTACCCATGTCCTTCAGCGCCAGGAAGAACTGGTACCTAGGGGAGATATGGTCATACTCGGCCTGCAACTGGGTGACGAACGGCAAGTCAACCACCTTATAGTATTCCAGGAAATTCTCATAGTCCCTCTTGTTCCATGTGAGGGTGTTCTTGCCATCGAGAATGTCCTGGTAAAGTATCTGCCCATTATAGAGAATCTTCGACTGTCGCTTCTGGATGGTGTCGATCTTCTCCTGGATTTTCTTCTCCTCCTGGACAGAGTCCTCCGACTGGCTGCCCTTCTCCTTCAGCTTGTTGAGCTTGTCCTTATACACGTTCAGCATGGTCAGGTTCTCAAGGGAATTCTTCTTCCAATGCTCATTCTTAAAACGCAGGTAGATGTATATGGCTATCACCAGCAATATGACGATGAAAACGATGAAGAATCCCTCGGACAGCCTCCGCTTGAAACGCTGGTGCTCAATCTGGCTTGCGAATTGCCTCTGCACCAGGGTGAGGCTCTCGTCCTTCTGCTCCTTGAACTTCCCGGCCTGCAGCTTGTTGATGTTCATCGAGCATTCCAGGGCCTTCTTGTAATCGCCCTTGGAAGAATACATCGACAGCATGTTGCTGTATACGAACATCTTGGTTGACTCGTCGTTTGTGGCCAAAGCCTTCCTCAGGTACTCCTCGGAAGTGTCCAGGTGCCCGTCCTGATATTCCAGGATGGCGAGGCCCGAGTAGGCCGTGGCGTCCTCATTGGCCTTGATGGCCTTGGAAAAATATACTCTCGCCTTGGCCGGGTCGCTGTCGATGACGGTCGAGCCCAGAGAGACATAGAATTGCGCTTGCTCCTTACGAGGCACCGAACTGATATATTCCATACTTTTGTTGAGGAACTCCTCCGATTTCTCCATCAGCCTCAGGTCATAGTATGTCGTTGCCATCATGGCGTAAGCATACGCCAGCCAGTTCTTGTCTCCCGCCAAGGTGGACAGGTAAAGGTTCTTCTTTCCATATGACAGGGCTGAGCTGTATTCCTCCGCGGTATTGTACCAGTCAAGAATGAGCTCGGTGACCTTATGCTTCAACGCTATGTCGTTCGTCTGCTCCGCATGGTAGTCGGCCTTGCAGATGTTCCAGAAAGCCTTCTTGACTTGCCCCTGGTCATAATTATAGATCGCGAGATAATAATAGCATTCGGCAATCCTATTGTTGTCCTTCTTGTCGATGAAATACCTGAGGCACTGGTTTACGAGGGTATCCGACTCCAGGTTGTATCCCTCCAGGTTGTCCACTCTCGTCCTGAGAAGGGCATAGGTGTTCTTGGAGTCGTTATCTTCCAGATCCGAGTAGTTTATCGTCTTGAGAAGGTGGATGGCCGAATCGTTCTCCTGCCTGTCAAGATAACGCTCAACCTTGGATAACTTCTCGCTCTCCGAATTCCCGCAAGATAAAAAAGAAAGAAGCATTAAACTAACTATAGTTGATTTCAAGAGTAGTGTTAATCGATTCATGGACTAAATATTTTCTGCAAAGATAATAAATTTTGGTAGAGAAATATACCTTTTGTAGGATAAATTTATCTTAAAAGTCACAGATATAAAAAATGGGCTCGGAAAAACCGAACCCATAAGCAAGAGATCTTATAGATAGACGTCATCCCGACGCATTACTTTATATTTTTATCCACTACATGGATCACTCCGAATATACCAGGGTTTTGCCAGAATACACTCTCAACGACTTGCTCGAAAGATCGTCATCATAGAAAAGAGTGAGCATCCCGCCTGCGTTCACGGTCGCCTGTTCGACCATGTCGACAAGCATGCCGTCCTCATACAGCTCGACCCTCACGTCCTTCAAGCTAGTATTGAAATATATTGTAGCGGTTCCCATGTCATATTCAGAGAGGACTGCCCTCACGTTGGGGGCTGGAGATCTTCTAGGAGCATGGACCGGTATGATCACACCTACTTCATCTGTATGGTTGTCAGGGACATCAGGGGTGTTTGCTAAAGCATTCATACCATAGATTGTAGAACCAAGAATAATAACTGCTAATAATAATACTTTCTTCATAATAATATTTTATTGATTAATAAATTCTGATTGAATTTTTCTGATGCAAATATAGCAAAGATGATTTATAAACACCAAAAAAATGCGTTACAAAAATGATTTCATGTTTCGCCCAAAATACAACATAAACCTATATGTATCAGTGTGTTACCAAAATTGAAACGCATCGCAAGCATCAAAATGGTAACAAATAGATAGGTCTTGCACCATGCACTGAAAAATTGTAGCCACAAGCTTTCTAAAACATTTTCACTCAAACATTTGGAAGATGTATCATCTTTTTGTAATTTTGAACCCGAAAACAAGAAGTCTATGCGACTTCTGTACGTTCTCTCAAAAATATCTGAAATGGCTACAGATTGGCTACAGTAAAAATTGAGGTGTGGCTAAATTTCTGAAAATCAAGGACTGATATAGGTAAGTTCATTTACCACCAGCTCCACGGGTAATGCTTGATAAGATCAAGCAAAAACATTACACCCGACTTTACATAATTTTATGTATAGTCGGGTGTTTTGTTTTTATTACATTATAAATAATTACACGATGTAATATTTCTTAGCTAATTCCATTATGGCATGCAGATTTGGCATGGGTATACCATAATTGTCAATTTTCACAAATTTATTTATGTTGTATTGCTCTACGCCTCTGCATCCTCTTGGGTCGTCAATAACAGTTTCGCACAGAACTGGCTCAACCAATAGGCGTGCGCCCCTAGGATATTCGTCATAGTTGTTGATATATCTTTTTATAAGGTCGGTGACCTCATTGATGTAGGATTTAATATCCTCAATTCTCTTCTTCATAGGTTTCTATATTTTGTTAGACTTTGAGTGCAAATATAGCGACTCACTATTGATTGGCAAAATGTGTGCCTAATATTTGCAAAATATTGTCTTACCTTCACATTCATGTAAATATAGAAAGATATTTTGACAAAAAGTAATTCTTTTTAAATTAAACCTTTTGTCATATCATGAGTCTATACATAAAGCATCTGACAAGAACATTATTTTACTTGTCAGGATAGCGATTAGTTATTATTTTGGCTTAAAAAAGGGGTGACCGTGAGGCCATCCCTTAATTTTTATCTATTATAATCAATATACTTATTTTACAGGAACTTCAAGCAAAGCCTGTTTAAGTAGGTTCCAGAATGGAGCGATAGTAGAAACTTGGCAACGCTCACTTGTTGTGTGAGGACTGCGAAGAGTTGGTCCCATGCTCACTACATCCATATTAGGATACTTTCCAAGAATTACTGAACATTCAAGACCTGCATGATCTACTTGTACAATAGAATCTTCACCAATTTGTTCCTTATATATCTTCTTAAGAAGATTAAGAATTTCACTGTTTGGATTTGGATCCCAACCACCATAGCTTCCGCCTGTTTCAACCTTCATACCTGCCATATTGAAACAGCTTTCAAGAGTCTTTGTGATATAATCTTTCATGTCTTCACGAGAAGAACGTGCAAGAATCTGTATGTCAGCTTCTCCGTTACCGATGTTTATAATAGCAAGGTTACTTGATGTTTCAACAACGTCTGGATAAACTGGTATCATGCGCATTACACCATTATGGCATGCATAAATGGCATCAATAAGGTTATCCTGAATTTCAATAGGTACTTCTGTTGCAGGAGCCTTTACTTCCTCTGCAAAGAATTCTATATTATTCTCAATAGTCTTAAATTCGTCGTTTAAGTCTTCTTTCCACTCAGCAACAAGGTCTTTTACGGCATCGATATTCTCCTTTGGCATGGTGAGAACAACCTCAGCCTGGAATGGAATAGCATTGCGCATGTTTCCACCGTTCCATGAAGCAAGGCGTGCATCACATTCCTCAATGGCTTCACGTACAAAGCGAACCATTAGTTTGTTGGCATTTCCACGTCCTTCGTGAATTTCAAGACCAGAATGTCCACCTTTAAGTCCTTTTAAAGTTACCTTTAATGCAGAGTCTTCCTTATCGGTTTCTACTTCCTTATATTTTAATGTTGCAGTAACGTCAATACCACCTGCACTACCTATAACAAATTTGCCCCAAGTCTCTGAGTCAAGATTCATCAAGATATCTGCATTGAGTTCACCTTCTGGTAAATCGTTTGCGCCATACATACCAGTCTCCTCATCGGCAGTAATAAGGCCCTCGACAGGTCCGTGCTGAAGATCTTTTGCCTCCATTACAGCCATGATAGCAGCAACACCTATACCATCGTCAGCACCAAGAGTAGTACCTTTTGCACGTACCCAACCCTCTTCGTCAACGTAAGCCTCAATAGGATCAGTTTCAAAGTTATGCTTGCTTTCTGGAGCTTTCTGTGGAACCATATCCATGTGAGCCTGAAGCACAACAGTCTTACGATTTTCCATACCTGATGTGGCTGGCTTGCGCATTATGATGTTGTTTCCCTTATCCTTAAATGCCTCAACGCCTACACTCTGTGCAAAGTCGAGTAAGAATTTCTGAACTTTTTCCAAATGTCCTGATGGACGTGGAATTTGAGTAAGTGCATGGAAGTTGCGCCAAATGCACTCAGGATTTAATTTTGCGATTTCACTCATAATGTTAATATCTTAAATGGTTATTAATCTTTTACTATTATCTTTCTTCTTTTGGTAAATGCCAGGGCAAGCCATGCATATAGTCCGAGCAATACAACTAACAGAGTCTGTACGCTGTGTACGATAAGTACGAAATATAATGCGTCTGTTTCTGCCACGCCATATAATATAAGCATCGTTTTAACAGCAAAATGCCATGGTCCGGCTCCGTTTGGAGTTGGAACGATAACGGCGATGCTTCCAACTATAAAAGTTACAAGTGCACACGACATACCAAGATTTGATGTTGACGTGAAACAAAAGAAAGTGAGGTAGTAATGCAGAAAATAGCTTCCCCATATAGCTAGTGTGTAGAATATAAATAGGGGAACATTTCGTACATCCTTTAATGATATGACGCCTTGCCATATACCATGCAGAGTTCCTCTCACTTTATCAATAATGCTAAGTCTCTTAAATAGATAGTATAACAGAATTATTACAGCTATTCCGCAGATTGCAGTAACAATCCATCCTGTGAATGAGAAACTGCGAAGAATTGAATGGATGCTTGTTCCGGTCTCATCAAAAAAAAGGTTGAACACCTTGAACTGATAAAGAAATGTAAACAGGGCAATAAGCAATACAAGAATAGAATCTATAGCACGTTCTGAAACAACTGTTCCTATAGCTTTGGGAAAAGAAACGTTGTCGTAGTGTTTTAATACTCCGCAACGGGCGAATTCTCCTATTCGTGGTATTACAAGGCTTACGGCATACGATAGAAATATAGAATGCACTGCTGTTGAAGCACGTGGATTTTCTCCTACAGGTTGTAGTGTCTGTTTCCAGCGCCATCCACGAAAAGCTTGTGCCAGTATACCAAAAGGAAACGACAATAGCATCCACATCCAGTTCATTTCTTTGAAAAGGATTTTGCTAACGCTATGGAAATCAAAGTCTCGATACATCCAATACAATATCGCTCCGCCCAGGATGAGTGGTAGGATAATTTTGAATATTTTGCCTGCTAGTTTTTTCACTTTCTGTATTTTAAGATGTATCACACCATATCGGGCATGTATCTTTTATCTTGCAAAGATAATGCAAACGAGTGGAAAAGCAAAATAAAACTTGTTTTAATTTTGTTTTCCCGAGTGCAGCTTATCTTCACCGCAGGTAGAGTAATGCAAACGAGTGGAAAAGCAAAATAAAACTTGTTTTAATTTTGTTTTCCCGAGTGCAGCTTATCTTCACCGTAGGTAGAGTAATGCAAACGAGTGGAAAAGCAAAATAAAACTTGTTTTAATTTTGTTTTTCCGAGTGCAACCGCTTTTACAACAAAAATGCATTTTGTTACTATCGTATTATTCTGAATGTAGGATAGACTATATTTATATTGTTCCCTAACATTATTTTGTAGCATTATTCGTTTCTTTCAAGAAATTACATTAAATTTGCAAACCGTTTGCTATATATGTCTGAAATAGGGTCAGGCGTTTCTACCGGTTACCGCAATAGCCGTCTATGGCATTTGATAGTAGAAACGAATAATAAATAAAATATGAATTCTTTTAAAGAGTACACAGTGCAATATCCGCTACTGGTGAAACTTGGTGTGCCAATAATTATTGGACAGTTAGGGACGATAGTATTGGGATTTTCTGACACATTGATGATAGGGCATCACTCTATTCAGGAATTGGCGGCAGCAAGTTTTGTCACCAATATGTTTACACTTGCATTGCTTTTTGGACTAGGCTTTTCTTATGGACTGACTCCGATTATAGGAAAACTGCATGGCCAGGAGCAGAAATTCAGCATAGGTAAAGCTCTTAAAAATGGACTTGCTTCTGGTTGTGTACTGACAATATTCCTTATATTGCTGATGGGATTACTATATCTTAATCTGTCAAATCTTGGACAGCCGGAAGAACTGTTGCCAATAATGCGACCCTTTTTTCTGGTGAATTTGGTATCGATACCGTTTGTTATCGGGTTTAATACTTTCAAACAATTCTTTGATGGAACATCAGATGTAAAGACACCAATGTTTGTGATGATATTTGGAAACGTACAGAACATCATTGGTAATTACATTCTTATTTATGGTAAGTTTGGTATGCCAGAATGTGGATTGTTAGGTGCAGGAATTTCTACTATGTTCGCACGATTTATGATGTGTGTCATATTGGTATTAATATTCTTTACTCGAAAGAAATTTGCAGAATATCGCAAAGGCTTTTTTTGTGGGAAAGTAAACATGAAAGATTTTAAGTATCAGAATAAGCAAGGATGGCCTCTGGCTTTGCAGATGGGTATGGAGACAGCAGCTTTCAGTCTTTCAAGTGTTATGGTTGGTTGGATAGGTACAACAGCTTTGGCTGCACATCAGGTTATGCTTACAATCAGTCAGTTAGGATATATGCTTTATTATGGAATGGCTGCCGCTGTAGCAATACGAGTAAGTAACTATCATGGGCAGAAGAATTATGAAGAAGCAAACAATACCGCCAATGCTGGTTTCCAACTTATATCAATGATGGCTGTTGTGGTAAGTGTTCCCATATTGCTAATGAAAAATTCAATAGGATTATTATTCACAGATTCACAGCAAGTAGTACAGATGGTTTCTCTTACAATAATTCCATTTGTAATTTATCAGTTTGGTGATGGTATGCAGTCAAACTTCGCAAATGCTCTTCGTGGACTATCCAATGTGAAGCCATTGATGTTTGTTGCTTTCCTTTCTTACTTTGTCATTACGTTGCCATTAGGTTATTTATTGGGTATATATCTTAAAGGAGGAATCATTGGGATATGGAGTGCGTTCCCATTTGGGCTCACTATAGCAGGAATACTTTATAGGGTATACTTTAAAAGGACTCTAAAAAGGGAAGCAAGTTTGATGTAAATCAATAAAAACGCCCTAAAATATGTTTTATAGCATAATTGTTTGCGCACACACAGAAATGTTGCTATCTTTGCATCGATAAAAAGATAAAGATATAAGGATAACAAAATTAAGAAAGGAAAAATGATTATGGTAACATTAATGGTATTTGCAGTAGTTGCAGTAATGATTGCACAGGCAATTAACTTAGGCGGCAAACTTAGCTAAAAAGCTGAGTCCGCTTTTTACGGAAAAACAAATTATTAAATAAAATATACAGAATGGCATGTCAAGACAATAGTCTGACATGCCATTTTTGCATTCTAGTGATTAATGATTTGGGAAATTTATTTAGAATTAGATTTATATTTTATCTTTACATCAAGAGATTTCTGAATCATATTGATAATCGTGTTTAGATTGTCGGCTCTGAAATCAGCAGTAAGATTGACATTATACTTATCACTAACAAAAGATACCTTGTAATAATCCGAGAGATCGGCAAGAACTTCACGCAGTGGAGTATCTCTGAACTGGAACTTATGTGTTGCCCATGAAGTGCTGTTTGCAGATTTTGTCGCAATTCTTTCTGGATGTATTGCACTCTTTTTCAATATAGCTTTGCAACCTTGATTTAAAACGAGAGCATGACTGAT
The DNA here is from genome assembly GCF_051059605.1 of Prevotella sp. Lineage (GTDB taxonomy): Bacteria > Bacteroidota > Bacteroidia > Bacteroidales > Bacteroidaceae > Prevotella. The sequence goes on along the minus strand of NZ_CP050883.1, from coordinate 1,721,128 downwards.
ATCTGCTGTTGATGCAAAACTTACTGCACCTTGATCTACATACACTGTAGTTGAGTTAGTAGTTTCGTCAATCTCAAGTTTTGTACCAATATCGTTTATCCTGTAGGAGTCATCGCTAATGGTGAATGGTTTATTTGGATTATGATATATGTCAAGATACACTTTTCCTGTGATCTCAATATCTCTGCAATTCCTATCTTTATATGATAACGATGATTGAGGAGAGAGTGTCACTTTTGTGCCGTCAGCAAGAGTATAGGTTGTTGTCGAAGTAGAGGCATATAGAGTTGTCGTTTGATTTAGATAATTGTATATGCCTACAAATGACAACAAAAGCAATAAGGAGGCCGCAGCTGTCCACCACAGTTTATAACTTCGCTTATTTAAGCCGATACGTTTAATAAATCGATGGTAAGCTGCGTTACTGTCTAGTTTGCTATACTGATAATGCTTAATAACAAATTCCAGATTTTTATCTTCTTGCTTTTTCATAAATGTAATCTTTTATTTTTTAACCCAATCTGTCTGAGAAGTAATCCATGCACCAAACAATCCTAGTCCAGATGATACATTTGATACTGTTGGACTAATCTGTGACAATCCGTATTGGGCCATATCGTTGTTTCGGATCTCATTCAGTGATTTCAGAAAATGATAATACTGAGGTGTCAAGCGTATTAGTTGCACCTGATATGCTTTGTCAAAATCATAATATTTATATCCTGTACCGGTTGATACTCCGTATGAAGCATTACTTGGAATATTAAGATGTAGTGTGTATGTTTTGCCATTTATGGGGGAATCATCGAAGATATACATATTTTGATAAAAATTATTAGAGAATCCGAAACCATCATCCATTTCAGATGTCGGCGAAAGAAGTTCTTCGCTGCTTGTGTTTATCTCAGCCACACTATATACCGAATCATTATATACTAATGATACCGTGTCTGACTGATCTGTGTGTTGGTATTGTTTATAAGTGGCAAGATTTGAAAGATAGTATATTCCATTTTTATTAGATACCTTAACGTAACCACTATAGTTTTTTACCATTACTCTCACAGCATAGTAGTCGTGAGTGTTGGGATTATCTGTAAATGTGGCTGTTACTTGATCGAATTGCTGTGTGTACTCAGAATCTTGGTCATACAAAGTAATATTTTTTTCTGTCGGCTTACAGATGTTTACGGATTCCGGAATAGTTGTTGTTGCTGAAACAGGAGGTAATCCATCAGCTTTCACATAAAAAGCAATGTCATCTCCTTTTTTTTGTAATCCTGTTATCTTGTAGAAGCCTTTTCCTATAGATTCAATCTTGCTTGTTTTACCGTTAACAGTGTAATTGATTTCTGCATTATTGATGGCTGTTTCGTCAATAATGTTAGAATAGCTTTTTATAGGAACACTCCTTGCTATCTGCATATATGTAGTGTCTGATTCCGTAGGAAAACAATAAACCACAATCTTTTCACTGTTGTTGATAGAATCAAGACTAATTTCATCTTTGCATGAAACAAGTGTAAATAGCAGTATTATGAAGTATATTATTTTTTCCATTGTCTTTAAAATTTAATAGTATAACTGAATGATGGTATCACTGGTACGTAGGCATGATTCTTAATATAAAAATGTCCATCTTGCTTTTGTTTCACTTCTGCAAACATAGAGTTGAGATGACAATAAGCATTATAAAAACTGATGTTGAATATGCGTTCGTGATTATGTTTTGTTACATGGTGGAAGTCAAATCCAATATCTAGTCTGTGATAGTTTGGCAACTTAAAGTTGTTAGGCTTCTCGTAGATGAAATCTGATGTTGAATTTTCTGAAGGTTTTCCTTCTGGTACATTCGGCATCGGCACATACTGTGTTGGAATTGTAATATGATTACCTGAATGGAAAGTCCAGTCGGCAAATGCAGATATAGAGTGGGTGATTTGCCAGTGTGCTGATACATCAATCTTATGGCGGTTATCGAACTTGTCGAAATACCATTCTGGATAGAAGTCAGCATATTTCCGTTGATTCCATGAAAGAGTATAGGAGCCTCTAAGTTGAAGATTGCCGCTTTTATATGATGCATCAAGTTCCATACCGTAGAATCTGCCTTTGCCGTCCATCATCATTTTGTCCCATTTTTCAGCCGGAGGTTCTATCCCTGACCAACTAGCATATTGAAGCAAATGGTTGCTGTGTTTGTAATAGCCTTCAAGTGAAATTAACCAGCGTGTATCTGGTTGAAAGTATGCTCCAGCCGTTAACTGCCAAGAATTCATTGGATGCAAAATCTCTGTTGTTGGAACCCAGTAGTCTGTAGGAAGTTCCAGAAAGGAGTTTGATATCTTATGCACATACTGTGTCATAGAAGTATAAGAAGCCTTGAAAGATAAATTGTCATAAGGTTGATACTTCATCGCAAAACGTGGATTTAAATTGGTGAAAGTTTTACCATGAATAGAAAATAGCGATGCGTTCACACCAGCATTTATACTCCAATGACTATTTAGAATCATTTCATCTTCTGCATATATGCTACACTCACGTGCTGGATAGTGGTTTTTACTCGACATCGATGTTGTATCGTTACCAGTCGAATTATTATAACTATTTATTAAATTTCTTGTCTGCGGATTGAAGAAATGCCATGTGAAGTCATTTCCGAAACGTATGTGATGATGTGGAGATGGTCGATAGTCAAATGACATTCGATACCCATAGTCGCGTATCGACGATTTATATTCATGTTCATAATGGTTTTCGTTTATAACGTTTGATCCATTGTCATACGAATTATCTTCTTGTGATTTGTATCTAGATATATTATAAGTGTATACAGCATTGAAATTGGCAAATAATTTTGGTGAGAACTGATGTTCAAAAAGAAGAGCCATGTTGAAGTTGCCCCAGTTGAAATCATTCTTCGTCAAATCTTTGTCATTATACGATGTACTGTAACTATCATTATATTCATCTTTTGTGCTCATTTTATCTTCACCCGAATAAACACTTAATGACATGCGATTACGATTGTCAAAGATGTTTGTTATCTTGGCATTTAAGTCATGAAAAAAATAACATAGATTGAGCTTGTCATCAGAACTGCTCGACTTATTGTATAAAGCAAAAGCTGGACGTGATAGAAGATCTATCCAACTGCGTCGCAATCCAAAGTTAAAGGAAGTCTTCCCCTTGCGTATAGGACCTTCAAATTGTAAACTTCCGTCTAGAAGCCCCAGTCTGTAACTACCGTGATAGTGGTTTAAATCACCGTCATCGGTTCTTACGTCAACCACCGAAGATAGCCTGCCTCCGTATCTTGCAGGGAAACCGCCTTTGTAAAAATCTATATTCTTTACAACATCTGCATTAAAGGCAGAAAATAGTCCTAGTGCATGATTTACTTGGTAGAGTGGTGAACCATCTATAAGGAATAAGTTCTCATCATTATTGCCTCCATGAACATATAGTCCGCTAGTAAGTTCCACTCCTGAAGCAACACCACTTGAACGCTGTAATGTCTTTATAATATCTGGGCTGCTGAGAAGTGCATAACCAGTCTTGATATCCTGTTTGCCGAAAGAATGTTTACCGGTTTGTGTCGTCATTAGTGGTGAGTTTAAATCAGCTGTGATTACAATCTCCTTAATGTTTGCATTCTCTTTGAGTGTGAAATTCAGATGTACGTTTGATTTTAAAATCACTTTTTCCTGCTTGTCATCAAATCCAATGTATCCGCATCTTATATTATGTGTGCCTTCTGGCAGGGTTATGGAAAAAAATCCAGATGAATTTGTCATAGTCGCTAGTCCGGTATTCATATCTTGAATCGTAGCATTGATAAGTCTCTCGCCATTCACATCTTCTGCAAATCCGCTAAGCGTATAATTGTGTTTTATGTCGTTTTGTTCTTTGCGATGTGGTGTGTGAATGGAAGGCTTAACTTCAGTCTTTTGCTTTAGCATTATGTAGTCCCCAATAATAGAAAAGTCTATTTCGCTGTTTGCAAAAAGTGATTGAAGGGTTTGTTGAATAGTCATGTTTTGTAATGATTTTCCTTTATACGGTTTGTCCAAAGGAAGGGAAGAATCATACACAAAATTTATTTTTCTTTCATTTCTCAACCATTCTATCTGTTGCCTCATGGTCTTTGTCTTAGCTGTTGTTACCAAAGACACAAAAAGCAAGAAGAATAGCAACACGCATTTACGTAATTTCATTTTCTTTTAATCTTTTGTTTTTTTATTTATCTATAGGTATGACGCAAAAACATGAATTATCCCCCATTGTAAAAACAAAAGGTTTTTATTAGAATATAGTAAACATAACAAATAATATTTCATCACGACTGCCATGAAGACGTTTTAGAGCCTTACTTATCTGGTGCTCTACAGTCTTTTCTGAAATGCATAACTCTTCGGCAATTTCACGGTATTTCATGCCGTCACGTTTGCTCATAAGAAAAATTTTTCTGCATTTATCTGGCAACTCATCTATTGCTGTCCACAACCTTGCTTCTTTTTCAGATCGTAATTTAGCTTCATCATCACTGATTATGTTCTCTAAATCAGATGGCTCTATGTCTGTAACAAAAGTCGATTTACGTAAAAAGTCAATACATGCATTGCGCACGGTAGCATACAGATATGCTTCTTGGTTTCTAGGTTCGTGTTCCCATAATTTTACGAAACAGTCTTCCACAATATCTTCTGCGCTATTTAGATCATCACCCAAATAGTGTAAAGCATAAAGGCATAATGGTCTATATAATTTTTTAAATAAGGTTTCGATGTTCATGTTATGCTATTAATTGAACTGAAAAAGATAAGTGTTATTTATGCTCATCTTTTCGTTGTAATGTATATTTGCATTATACTGTAGCACAATATACATTTTATTCATCAATGTTAACGATCTCTTCGGCTATGTGCTTGTGATATATTTACATGGTTACTTTTATCATTAGTAAGCTGTTTTATGGTTTGGGCATTCCAACTTTCTAATGCAAGCCTATCAATAGTTTTATCGCATTTTTTATTGCTGTGTTTATAGACAGAACCTATTACTGCAACCAAATATGCGAATAGTTTAAAATACATAATAATCTAAGTTTTGTGCAAATGTAAAGAAATAATTGCTAATAATGAATGTGTTAGTGGCTTTTTTGGACTTTTTTATATATATCATTACACTGATAAATAAAAAATAACAATTTCTTATACCTTTATGACTTTTATTCATAGATTTATAATAAGTATTCAAGATGGTTTATCTCACGATCATTTAAGTTTCTATCTTGGTCGTTGTAATTTGGATTGTGTGCCCATTTTGTTTTGCTGCTTTATATATAGTCAACCTGTTCTATTTCAAAAGAACACTATATTGTAATGAATGTTTGATGCAAATCAATAAAAGTGCCCAAAAATATGTTTTATAGCATATTTATTAGGGCAACGCACCAGAAAGTAGTACCTTTGCAGTAGTAAAAAGATATAAGGATAACAAAATTAAGAAAGGAAAAATGATTATGGTAACATTAATGGTATTTGCAGTAGTTGCAGTAATGATTGCACAGGCAATTAACTTAAACGGCAAACTTAGCTAAAAAGCTGAGTCCGCTTATTTAAGAAAGACAAATTATTAAATTAAATATACTGAATGGCATGTCAAGGCAAAAAGTCTGACATGCCATTTTTTTATGTTTTTATTTTGTTGTTCCTATAAGATTAATTAAATTTGTAGCGTGATATTGATTGTTGTAATATAAATAAGTTTTTCCAATCAATGCCTTTCACATATAAACATATATAATGAAGTTAGTAAAACCAAAGAAAAATTTAGGTCAGCATTTTCTCACTGATTTAGGAATAGCTCGCAGAATAGCCGATACTGTTGATGCCTATCCAGATATTCCTGTACTTGAAATAGGACCAGGAATGGGAGTCTTAACTCAATATCTGGTTACAAAAAACAGAGACGTTAAAGCTGTGGAGATTGATTCTGAATCTGTTGCATTTTTGAATGAGAACTATCCTAAGTTGCGTGATAATATAATAGGCGATGATTTCCTTCGTATGGATCTAAATGAGATTTTTGCAGGTAAGCAGTTTGTGCTTACTGGAAATTATCCTTATGATATTTCTTCCCAGATATTTTTTAAGATGCTTGATTACAAGGAACTCATCCCATGCTGTACTGGTATGATTCAGCGTGAAGTTGCGCTTCGAATTGCATCAGCTCCAGGATGTAAAGCCTATGGAATTCTGTCTATATTGATACAAGCATGGTATGATGTAGAATATCTGTTTACTGTTGACGAGAATGTCTTCAACCCACCACCAAAGGTTAAAAGTGCCGTAATAAGAATGACTCGTAACAACGTAACCGACCTTGGTTGCGATGAAAAACTTTTTAAGCGTCTTGTGAAAACAGTATTCAATCAGCGTAGAAAAATGTTGAGAGGGAGCATAAAACAGATGTTCTCAAATGAACACATGCCAAGTCCTGATTTCTTTACAATGGACATAATGACTAAACGCCCTGAACAGTTGTCTGTTAAGCAGTTTATAGATTTAACAAATATCGTAGAAAAAGTATTGCAATAAATATATGGCAATGATTGATAAGAAAGATAAATATGAAACACTTTGTGCACAGATAAAAAGTCTAGTGGAAGGAGAAAAAAACGTTGTAGGCGTATTGTCTAATGTCTCATCCATTATGCACGAAACATTTCCTGAAAGCTATTTCTGGGTAGGATTTTATCTTGTTAGTGGAGACGAATTGATACTAGGACCTTTTCAGGGAAGCGTAGCATGCTATCGAATAAAGAGAGGTCGCGGCGTATGTGGCAATGCTTGGGAAGAAAACTCAACATTGATAGTTGATGATGTTGAGGCTTTTCCTGATCATATAGCGTGTTCTTCATTGTCTCGTTCTGAAATAGTGGTTCCTATTCATCGTTCAAATGGTGATGTGTATGGAGTTATTGATATCGATAGCACAGAACTTTCTGCATTTGATGCGACAGACAGACTGTATATTGAAAAGATTGCAAATATTTTATCTAAAGAGTTGCAGTTTTAAAAATTAATATCTAATTTTGTAGAATAGAAAATTAAATAATCATATAATTATGTTAGACGTTAAAGCAACATTAAGCGACGCCGAAGAGCGCATGGAGATGGCAGCAATGTATCTTGCCGACGAATTGACACACATTCGTGCCGGTCGTGCTAATACAGCCATTCTTGATGGCGTGAAAGTTGAATCTTATGGAAGTAAGGTCCCTCTTAATCAAGTCGCAACCGTAACTACACCAGATGCAAGATCTATTGCCATACGTCCATGGGATAAAAAGGCAATTAAAGATATTGAAAAGGCTATTATGGACAGTGATGTTGGTATTACTCCAGAAAATAATGGTGAGATTATCCGCCTTGGTATCCCACAACCAACTGAGGAACGCCGCAAGGAACTTGTAAAGCAGTGCAACAAAATTGGTGAGAAGACTAAGATTGAAGTACGTAATGTCCGTGGAGAGGTTAAGGAAAAACTTAAGAAGGCTATTAAAGATGGCTTGTCTGAAGATAGCGAGAAAGATGCAGAAGCTGATCTCCAAAAGGCACACGACAAATATATTAAGAGAATTGATGACCTGCTGACTGATAAGCAGAAGGAAATCATGACTGTATAATTAGCCTGAATGAAAGGACTAGTTATAAAGAACACCGGTAGCTGGTATTCAGTTAAGACTGATGAAGGAAAGGTTATCGAAAGCAAGATAAAGGGTAATTTCCGATTGAAAGGAATCCGTAGTACAAATCCTGTTGCTGTTGGTGATCTTGTTGAGATTGTCACTAATCAGGAAGGTACAGCTTTTATTACTAAGATTGAAGACCGTCGTAACTACATTATACGTAAGTCTCAGAATCTTAGTAAGCAAAGTCATATTATTGCTGCCAACGTTGATCAGGCTTTCCTAATTGTTACGGTGAATTATCCGCAGACAAGTACTACTTTTATAGATCGTTTCCTTGCTTCTGCTGAAGCTTACAGGGTGCCTGTGATATTGGTGTTCAACAAAATGGACATTCTTTCAGAGGAAGAAAAGCATTATCAGCAGATGATGATAAAGCTATATTCTACAATTGGATATGAATGTGTCGAAACTTCTGCCGTAAATGGTGATGGGATGGATGTGTTGCGTTCAATGCTGAAAGCTAAGATAACACTGTTGAGCGGAAATAGTGGAGTAGGAAAGAGTACGTTGATAAACAGAATTTTACCTGAAGCTAATTTGCGTACATCTGAAATAAGTGATGCCCATAATACAGGTATGCATACCACTACTTTCAGTGAAATGTTGGAATTGCCTGAGGGTGGATATATTATTGATACTCCTGGAATAAAGGGATTTGGTACCTTTGATATGGCTCCCGAAGAACTTACAAGTTATTTCCGTGATATTTTCCACTATTCGAAAAATTGCAAATTCAGCAACTGTAAGCATACTCATGAACCTGGTTGTGCTGTCTTGAAGGCTTTGGAAGATCATTATATTGCTGCAAGCAGATACCAAAGTTATTTAAGTATGTTGAGCGATCAGGATGAAAACAAATATCGTGAGGCTTTCTGATATTTAACGAATATCTTATAAACATATAAAAAAGTGGCTGAAAGATTGTTCTTTCAGCCACTTTTATGTGTTATATTATTCTCCTATTGTTATTGTATATTCGCTCATGAAGCTACATCCAGGGAGAAGTTTGTTCATAAGATACTTATCTTTGAACTCGCCGTCGTATTCAGCCCAGTCATGAATACCATACCAAGGTTCGATACATACGAAATGTGCGTCTTTGCCATACGGGCTCCATATACCAACGGCAGGAGTCTTTATGTCAAGAGTAACTTCAGGCTTACCTTCCTTGTTGATAATACTAATCTTTTTCAGTTGACTGTGATCGAAGATAACAGCGTCATCCTTGAAGTCATCTTGTGTGAACTTATAAAGTCCATCTTCTGTCTTCACCTTGTGATATCCAGGAGTGATACATCCACCTACATTACCGTAAAGTCTGCTAGGTTCTTCCTCGTTAAATTTAAGAGTACCCGCTAATGGTTCTCCTTGTTTCAAGTCAGGAACGTTGAATGCTGGGTGACCACCAATCTGGAAATATATTTCCTTATTGTCGGTATTTTCAACATGCCATACTACTTTAATCGTATTTTCTGTAATCTTGTAGCTTACAGCTAGATTAAAACGATATGGATAGTCCTTCAAAGTTTCAGTACTGTCATTGAGGCAATAAACAAGTTGATTATCCCCTTGTGCTATGAGCTTGAAGTCTGTGTCACGTGCGAAACCGTGGCGTCCAAGTTTGTATTCTTTTCCGTTTACACGATATTTATCTTCCCAAAGTCCGCAAACAATAGGAAATAAAAGAGGTGAATGGCGATCCCAAAATTTAGGATCAGCCTGCCAAAGATATTCCTTACCATTGGCATCCTTGATGCTTTGAAGTTCAGCACCATGTTTAGACACTGTTACAGTGAGTTTGTCATTTTTGATTTGTTCCATGATATGTTCTTTTAAACATTATTGCAAAGGTAACAAAAAAAACAGTATCTTTGCATAAAATTAAAAAAATATGGTAGACTTTGCACATTTTAATTCGACCAGCGAATATCGCCGCGACGACCTTATACGTAATATAGAGCACGCAGTTCAGAAACTTACTCAGGGAGAATTGGAGGCTTTGTATTATGACATGCTGACCAAAGGATTAATAGAGGAATAGTAAAAAAATGTATTCAGGATATGAAAAATGCAAAACTAACTATGTTGGGCACAGGTAATGCTGTGGTGAGTCATATTTACAATACGTGCTTTGTTGTGAGTACAGAAAATACTTCGTTACTTGTTGATGCTGGTGGTGGTAATGGCATCTTGTCGCAGATGGATAAGGCTGGTATATCTTTGTCTGGAATACATGATGTGTTTGTTACTCATGCTCATACAGACCACATGCTTGGTGTTGTGTGGGTAATAAGGATGTTTATCCAAAAGTCTATAAGTGGTGATTGCACTGGTGTTTTAAATGTTTGGAGTCATGAAAAGGTTATAGGGATGCTAAAGTATATAAGTGATAATACTCTTGCTCCAAAACATCTGAAATACATGGGAGAGTGTATCGTATTTCATACTCTTGAAAATCGTGATGAATTTGAAGTCGGTGAGTTTCATCTTATGGCCTTTGATATACTTTCAACAAAGGAAAAACAATTTGGCTTTGTGTGTTGTCTACCTAATGATGAAAAGTTGGTTTGTCTTGGAGACGAGCCTTATAATCCACAAAACAAGGAACTTGTTGAAAATGCTGATTGGATGATGTGTGAGGCTTTTTGCAAATATGCCGATAGAGATGTTTTTCATCCTTATGAAAAGCACCACAGTACGGCAATGGATGCTGCGATGATTGCACAACAGCTAAATGTCAAGAATTTAGTGCTTTATCATACCGAAGAAAAGACTATAGCCACTCGTAAGAGAGATTATACTGTAGAGGCGCAGACTAAATTCACGGGTAATATATTTGTTCCAAATGATTTAGATGAAATAAAGTTGTGATGTTTTTATAGAAAATATTGTCAGTTGCAAACTTATCAGTAACAATTTAAAATAATTATTTGCAATTATTTGCAAATGGTTAAATGTTTATTTATATTTGCAACATAATGACATAAACATATTTTCTATGAAAAAACTATCCGTGCTATTGGGAGCTTTATTTCTTTGTTGCAATTCAACATCGAATATCCTAAAAGCTTCACCTCTTATTAATCAGTTGGTGGTAGGAGCGAAAGCTACAGTGACGATTAAAGGAATTGTTGTCGATGAAAATGGCGAACCTGTAATAGGTGCCAGTGTAACAGAACCTGGAACAACGCGAGGCTCAGTGACAGACGTTAATGGAAATTTTTCGATTAATGTTGGAAACGGAAGCAAGATCCGTATTTCCTTTTTAGGCTATAAAACTGTTACCAAAAATGCTAAAGATGGTATGAGGGTACAGCTAGAAAATGACAATGCCTTGCTAGACGAAGTGGTTGTGGTAGGTTATGGTCAGCAGAAAAAGGTCAACCTTACTGGTGCTGTCTCAAATGTTGATCTTGCAAAGACACTTACTGGTAGACCAGAGCAGGATGTAGCGAGGGCTTTGCAGGGAGCAGTTCCAGGTCTTTCAATTATAAACAGCAGTGGAAACATTGATAGTAATCCAACTATTTCTATTCGTGGACTAGGTACATTATCAAATAGTCAGACTTCTTCTCCTTTGATTATTGTTGACGGAGTTCCTGTCGACGACCTTTCTATGATAAATGGCAATGATATAGCTTCAATCTCAGTTTTGAAAGATGCTGCATCTTCTTCAATATATGGTAGTCGTGCTGCGTTTGGAGTAATCCTTATCACAACCAAACAGGCTAATAAAGGTGATAAGATTTCAATAAAATATGATGGGCATCTGGCTTGGGATAATGCAACTTATCTTCCCGATTATCCTGATGTTCCAACCCAACTTAAATCTGCTATGATGGCTAAGGCGCGTACTGATGGTGGCTCGGTTGAACTCTTTGGTATGTATTTCGACAAATTATTACCCTATGCAGAGAAATGGCAGCAACAGAATAGTGGCAAAAAAGGATATAGTTTGATGCGTCCTTATGAGAGTGATAATAATGTAGGTGATTATTATTTCATGAATGGGCAACCTATGTATTATGCTGATTATGACATAAAGAAAATATGGTATGACAATGCCGCACCTTCGTTGAGTCATGATCTTTCAATTAGTGGTTCAAGCGGCAAAACGGTGTTTTATATTTCTGTTGGATATGACAAGAAGCAGGACCTGATGAAATTTAACCCAGCACAGCGTGAAAGATATAATGCTACTTTGAATTTAAAGACTGATGTTACCGACTGGCTGTCTGTAGGAGCGAGAGTAAATTTCACTCGTCGTCATATAGGTAAGGCAAACTCTTATAACAATATATATCAGTACCTTTGGAGATGGGGCTCATTTTTTATTCCTTCTGGTATAATGCAGGCGTCTGACGGTTCACAATATGATTATCGTATGATAGCTATGCAGAAGCAGGCAACGAGATTATATAATGTGCACGATGTCTTTCGTATGAATGCATTTGCAAAGGCTAATATAACAAAAGACCTCACGCTTAATGCTGATTATACTTACGAGATAGACAATAGTAATTTAAAATCAAGCAACCATAGTGTGTATGGTATGAACTGGTCGGGTGTTGCTCCTGCATATATTGTAGGAACATCAACAACAAATGCGACACGTGATAATACCAAGGCAAATCGTTGGACAGCGAATGCATATATGAACTACAATCACTCTTGGAACGATATGCATAATCTAAATGTAATGGTTGGTGTTAATGGAGAGAATTATTCTTCTGATTATTTCTATGCCAATCGCACTCAACTTTATGATGAAGAATATCCAGAACTATCTCTTGCTTATGGAGATATGACAAAGGCTACCATTAAGTCTTCTACAGGTGATCGTGCTTCAGCTGGCTATTTTGGACGTATAAACTATGATTATAAAGGTATATATCTATTAGAACTTAATGGCAGATATGATGGTTCTTCAAGATTTCCCGAAGGTGACAAGTGGGCATTTTTCCCTTCTGGCTCTTTAGGATATCGCTTTACTGAAGAACCTTATTGGAAGAATCTAAATAAGTATGTCTCTAGCGGTAAGTTACGTATGTCTTATGGTGAGATCGGAAATGAGGCAGTAGGTGATTGGATGTTTATTTCAAGAGTATCGGCTATTACTCCATCAGACATAACTTGGCTCAATGGAAGCAATACAAAAGTTAATCAATTTGATATGCCGGATTGGGTGTCACCAACTCTTACATGGGAACGAATACAGTCTTTCAATTTAGGTCTTGACTTGGGGTTTCTCAATGATGAACTCACTGTTACCGCAGACTGGTTTCAGCGTGTCACTAAAGATATGTTAGCTCCTGGAACAGCTCTCCCTGCAAGTGTAGGAGCAACGGCACCGTATTCAAATGCTGGTCAGCTTCGTTCACGTGGTTGGGAAGTAACTCTTAATTGGCGTAAGCAGATTAATAAGAATTTGGGTCTTTATGCCAATTTCAGTATTGGAGATTCAAAGGTTAAGGTTACAAAATGGAACAATACTTCTAAGATTATAGGTTATACAGGTGGTATTGTTACTGACGCAAATGCTAAGATGTATGCTTATCAAGGCGAGAATTGGGGGGATATATGGGGATTTGAAACAGATCGTTATTTCACAGAAGACGATTTTAATGGAAAAAATTCAGATGGTTCTTGGAAATATAAGTCGGCTGTGGCAAATCAGACAGGCATACAGACTGATAATTTTGTATATGGGCCAGGTGATATAAAGTTTAAGGATTTAAATGGTGATGGTAAAATTGATGGCGGTAAAGGCACTGCCGATGATCATGGCGACCTTAAAGTTATAGGAAACACGCTCCCTCGCTATGAATATAGCTTCCATTTAGGTGGAACATATTGTGGATTTGATATTGATTTATTTTTCCAAGGAGTTGGTAAACGTGACATGTGGACATTGTCTTCTTTGGCATTTCCAGAAATGCGTGCTCCAGATCTTGCAATATATTCAAATCAGACAAGATATAATGTTTATGACCCAGCAAACAATATAGTAAATATCAATCAGGGTAATGATTTCCCTTGTCTGTATGCAGGAAATGAAGCTCCTGGTAATGTTGCAGCACTAGCCCCAATTGGTGGTGAACATAATTACTACCCTCAGACAAGATATCTTGTTAATATGTCATATCTTAGATTGAAAAATATAACAATTGGTTATACTGTCCCTCAGTCAATCCTGAGACACATATTTATCCAGAAGATACGTGTATACGGCAGTGTAAACAATCTTTGTCTTCTTCATAATGGATGTGGAAATCTTCCTATTGATCCAGAAATGAACGATGGACAAGGTACTCTTACCTATGGCACATGGGGGCGCACATATCCAATCACACGTTCTTGGTCTGTAGGTCTTGAGGTTACTTTCTGATTTATATAACTTATATAATAATTTCAATATATGAAAAAGATTATACTTTATACCTCTGTTGCATTAACATTAATGCTCTCTGGTTGCAATGATATGCTGGATAAGTCTCCTCGTGACACATTTACGAACAATACCACTTTTTGGAGTAATGCCAATGCGGTAGAAAGCTACAGCAATAAATTTTATGATAACTATATAGGTTACAGTTCAAAGGATAAAATGGGATGGTTTTATTTCAAAAGTCTTTCTGATGATCAGGTAAATCCAACGTTTGATGACTGGACATATAAAACTATTCCTAGTGTATCTAGTGATTGGACAGATGGATCCACCGAAATACGTCGTGTAAATTATCTCATTCAGGGATTATCTTCTTCTTCTTCACTTACTAACGGAGAGAAAACACGCTTTATGGCGATAGGACGTTTAAACCGTGCATGGGTATATTATCAAATGGTAAGAAAGTTTGGTAATGTGCAGTGGATAGAAGATGTAATTACAGACCCGGATGACTCTCGTATTTATGGCTCTCGCACAGACCGTGATGTTGTCATGGATTCTGTGCTTAGTGATTTAAATTATGCCGCAGCTAATCTTGATGATGTGAGTGATAAGACTGCATGGAGCAAGCAGATGGCGTTGGCAATGAAGAGTGATGTATGTCTTTATGAGGGAACATTCTGCAAGTACCGTACTGCAAATGAAAATGGTAAAGCACCCGACTTGTCACGTGCGCAGCGATATCTTAATGAGTCTTCTGCTGCTTCCGAGGCACTCATGAATTCCGGCAAATTTGCGTTAAGTGCTAATTATGGTGATATTTATAATTCACTTTCACTAGGTAATAATAAGGAAATAATATTCTATCGTAATTACGAAAAGGATATGGTGATGCATTCGCTGGTGGACTATACATGTAATTCTTCAGAGCAGTTTGGTATATCAAAGGACGCAATTGATGCATTTCTGTTTCTTGATGGCAAACCCAAAGCAAATACTAGTTTCGGTACAGATGATAAGGCTGTTTTGAATTCTTCCGGTAACTACTCTGTTGGAAAGATGCTTGCTGTAAGGGATAAGCGTTTAAGCGTATTAGTTGACTCTATTATAAGTTTTGCTGGTCATGGTTGGGCACGTGTCAACAATATGGGCGTTGCAGCTTCACCTCAGATGACATCTTCTACTGGATATACTGTAAGAAAGTACGATAACATGAGCCTTGATTCATATTATCGCATTAATATTGGTACAGGATATACAGATGCTCCGCTTTATTGGTATGCCGTGATATTATTGAATGAGGCTGAAGCTAAGGCTGAGTTGGGAACTATCACGCAAACTGATCTCGACAAGACCGTTAATCTTTTGCAGAGTCGTGTTGGATTAAAGGCTATGACATTGCAACCAGAAGCCGATCCTGCAAATAATATGGGAGTAAGTAATCTGCTATGGGAGGTAAGACGATGCAGACGTTGTGAACTTATGACAGATAATTGGTATAGGTATTGGGATTTGGTGCGTTGGCATCAGTTAGATAAACTCGATACAAGCAAACATCCTGATATTATGCTTGGAGCAAATTTAAGCAATGTCAATAATGTAGGTGTTAACGTCACAACGGATAAATATATGATAGGTAATACTAAAACGCGTACATACGATAGCAAGTATTACCTTTATCCTATACCTACAGGACAAAATACACTAAGTCCTGAAACAGGACAAAACCTTGGTTGGTGATTAATTGCATGTAAGTGCAACATTATCAAATAATTAAAAACTCCGTAATTGCGGAGTTTTTTTATTTTTATTTTGTAATTTTGCATCCATTATAAGAAATTATGTAATGAGAAGAGAAGAAAGAAAAGTTATAAGAGGTATATATGATTACCTCATAATAGCCATTGGTATGGTAATAGGAAGTCTTGGATGGGTCGCTTTTCTGTTGCCAAACAAAATTACTATAGGCGGTCTTCCTGGTGTTTCTTCAATCGTTTATTGGGGTCTAGGCATTCCTGTGCAGTATACATATCTAGCAATAAATGTATTGCTTTTAGCAGCGGCACTGAAAGTACTTGGATTCAAATTCTGTGTGAAGACAATATATGCGGTTTTGTTTTTTACAACATTCACTACTTTTTGGCAACATATCGTAGGAAATACTGTTATGTTTCACGACCAACCTTTTCTGGCATGTGTTGTCGGTGGTTTGCTTTTAGGTATAGGAACAGGATTCAGCCTTTTACGCAATGGCAGTACTGGTGGCTCTGATGTTATAGCCTCTATTGTGCATAAATATCATGATGTGTCGCTTGGGCATATTATTCTGGTATGTGACCTTTGTGTAATAACATCCAGCTACATAGTTCTAAACAGCTGGGAAAAAGTTATATATGGATATATCGTTCTTTTCGTCATGTCATACACGATAGATCATGTGATAAATGGTTTTCGTCGTTCTGTACAGTTCTTTGTCATTTCAGAGAAGTATCAGGAAATTGGTAGACTTATAAATGATGAGGCTGCACGTGGCTGTACAGTGATAGATGCCCATGGCTTTTATAGTGGTAAGAAGATGGGTATGCTGTTTGTAATAGCAAAGCAGAACGAAAGTCACAACATATTCAGTATTATTGATGATGTTGATCCAAGTGCTTTTGTTAGTCAAAGTGCCGTTACTGGAGTTTATGGTTTGGGCTTTGATAGAATGAAAGTTGGTACTAAACGAGTGAATAACAAATAATTTTGTTACTTTTGCAAAATATGATTGATTACGAGGATATAAAGGGTAAAAAGATAGCACTCCTTCTTTCGGGTGGTGTCGACAGTAGTGTCGTTCTTTATGAGATGGTTAGTCATGGCGCAAAACCAGACTGCTTCTATATAAAGATAGGTCCAGAAGAAAAAGAGGAATGGGATTGCAGCAGTGAAGAAGATTTGGAAATGGCTACTGCCGTTGCTGCAAGATATGACTGCAAACTTAATGTTATTGACTGTCATAAGGAATACTGGAGTCAGGTAACAAAATATACTATGGACAAGGTCAAGGCTGGTTTCACGCCTAATCCTGATGTTATGTGTAATCGTCTGATTAAGTTTGGTGCATTTGATGAAAAAATGGGTTATGACTATGATTTGATAGCAACCGGACATTATGCACAGACTGAATGGCATGACGGATACAAATGGCTCACAACAAGTCCTGATCCTGTTAAGGACCAGACTGATTTTCTTGCTCAAATTTATGATTGGCAGTTGCATAAGGCTATATTTCCGATAGGTCATTTTGAAAAGAATGAAGTTAGGGAAATCGCCGAACGTGAGCATCTTGTCAATGCAAAACGCCGTGACAGTCAGGGAATATGTTTTCTTGGTAATATTGATTATAATGAATACTTAAAGCGTTATCTTGGTGAAAATACAGGCGATGTCGTTGAATTTGAAACAGGTAATGTAATTGGTCAGCATAAGGGATTGTGGTTTCATACTATCGGTCAGCGTAAGGGACTTGGATTTGGTGGCGGACCTTGGTTTGTTGTCAAGAAGGATGTTGAACTTAATATTCTTTATGTCAGTCATGGTTATGATCCAGAGACAGCCTATAAGCAGGATTTTAAGATTCATGATTTTCATTTCACAACATATTGTCCTGAAGGAAGTGCTGAAATACAGTTACCCGATAACATCACGTTCAAGATAAGACACACTCCAGAATATTTACCAGCAACATTAGAGAATAATGTTGACGGCACATATACCATTCATGCCGCTAATAAGGTTCATGGTGTTGCTCCTGGACAATTCTGCGTAATATATGATAATCAACATCATCGTTGTTTCGGTTCAGGAGAGATAACTTTATTGTAATAAATTCAACCGCTTGTTATTATGAAGCGGGGTAATATATATTATTTCATTATGAAAGAAGAACAGATTTTAATTCGTATAACAGGTCAGGATCGTCCAGGTCTTACTGCTTCGATAATGGAAATACTTGCGCTCTACGATGCACATATTCTTGATATCGGTCAGGCTGACATTCATAGCACTCTTTCGCTAGGTATTCTTATCCGCATAGATTATACGCATTCTGGTCAGGTAATGAAAGAATTACTTTTCAAGGCCGATGAACTTAATGTAAACATTGGTTTCACACCTATTTCTGATGATGAATATGAATCATGGGTTAACCGTCAGGGCAAGAACAGATTTATTCTTACTGTTATCGGTCGTACGCTTTCTGCCAAGCAAATTGCAGCAGCTACAAAGATTATTGCTGAACAAGGGCTGAATATCGACTCTATATTGAGACTTACAGGTAGAATGAGTATCAAAAAGCCAGAACGTAACGTACGTGCATGTATTGAGTTTTCTCTAAGAGGTACACCTGCTGATAGGGAACAAATTCAGGCATCACTGATGCAGATGGCTTCAGAACAGGAAATTGACTTCTCTTTCCAACGTGATGATATGTATCGCCGCATGCGACGTCTCATTTGCTTTGATATGGATTCCACGCTTATACAAACTGAATGTATTGATGAGTTAGCTGCTCGTGCAGGAGTGGGAGCTCAGGTGAAGGCTATTACCGAGAGGGCGATGCGTGGAGAAATAGATTTTAAGGAAAGTTTCGCCGAACGTGTTGCACTTCTCAAAGGACTTGATGCAGAAGTTATGCATGAGATTGCCGAAAACATGCCTATCACCGAGGGTGCCGATCGTCTTATGTCAGTATTGAAACGATGCGGTTATAAGATTGCTATACTAAGTGGTGGTTTCACCTATTTCGGAGAATATCTGCGCAGACGTTATGGTATTGATTATGTATATGCAAATGAGTTGGAAATTGGCGAAGACGGAAAGCTTACTGGTAAATACATTGGAGATGTTGTTGATGGTAAGCGCAAAGCTGAACTTCTTAAACTAATAGCACAGGTAGAGCAAGTGAATCTAGCCCAGACAATAGCTGTAGGCGATGGAGCCAATGACTTACCGATGATTTCAGAAGCAGGACTTGGCATTGCTTTTCATGCAAAGCCACGTGTTAAGGCTACAGCGCAACAATCAATAAGTAATATAGGACTTGACGGTGTGCTTTATTTCCTTGGTTTCAAGGATAGTTATCTTGGTGAACAAGGTAAATTGTAAAGCATTTAATATATAAAAAATAAGGCAGAAAATAATAATCATTTTCTGCCTTATTTCGTTTATCTTATTCTAGTCCAACAAGTAGACCGTTTTCAATATCAATTCTTTCTGCCTGTGGATGCTTTGGCAATCCTGGCATGCGCATGATGTCTCCAGCTACAGCCACAATCATTTCAGCACCGGTATTTATGACAAGGTCACGAATAGTGAATGTGAAGTCCTTTGGTACACCATGTCTCTTAGCATCATCGCTTAGTGAATATTGTGTCTTTGCGATACATACTGGATAATTACCCAGTCCCCATTCGTCAATGCGCTCAAGAGCTTTAACGGCAGACTTTTTGAATACCACGTTGCTTGCACCATATACATTTTTAGCAACACTTGTAATCTTGTCCTTTATGCTGTCTGTTTCGCTGTATGTGAATTTAATATCTCCTGAAGGATTGTTAGATATCGTGTCTATTGCTAGTTGTGCAAGTTCAAGACAACCTTCACCACCTTTCATATAAGCCTCATTCATTGCAAATCCCACGCCGCATTCTTTGCAGTGCTGGCTGACGAGTTCTATTTCTTCGTCCTTGTCATTGCTGAATCTGTTTAGGGTAACAACAACACTCTGTCCCATATTGCGCATGTTACTGATGTGCTTATCAAGATTTTCAAGTCCGGTCTTTATGTTGTCCATATTTCCGTTGCCTGGATCTCCAACCTGCATGCCTCCGTGCATTTTCAGCCCCATAATTGTAGCCACAATAATTGTTAGCTTTGGTTGTATTCCTGCCTTAAAGCATTTTATATCAAGGAACTTCTCTGCGCCAAGATCAGCACCGAATCCAGCTTCTGTCACAACATAGTCGCCGAATGTCATTGCCATTTTTGTTGCGATAATACTATTACAGCCATGAGCTATATTAGCAAAAGGACCGCCATGTATGAATGCTGCTGTACCTTCTATCGTCTGTACGAAGTTTGGTGATAGTGCATCTCTCAGTAATACTGTTATAGCTCCACCGACACCAAGATCTCTCACTTTGAATGGTTTATTGTCGAGTGTTACTCCAAGTAGTATATTCTCTATTCTAAGTCTCAGGTCGTCTTCGTCTTTTGCTAGACAGAGTATCGCCATTATCTCGCTTGCCGGAGTAATATCAAATCCGCTTTCAGCTACAATTCCGTTTGTCTTAGGACCAATACCTGTTGTGATACATCTCAAATTACGGTCGTTGACATCCAAAACACGTTTCCACATAACTTCTTTCAGTGCGAAACCTTCTTCGCGATGCTGATAGATGTAGTTGTCAAGTAACGCTGCAATCATGTTATGAGCAGAAGTTATAGCATGAAAGTCACCAGTGAAGTGCAGGTTTATCTTATCCATAGGCAACACCTGTGCATATCCTCCACCTGTAGCACCACCTTTCATACCGAAACAAGGACCAAGACTAGGCTCACGAAGCGCTAGCACTGATTTCTTTCCCAGCCTGTTCATCGCCATAGATAGGCCAATGCTTACAGTGGTCTTTCCGATACCTGCCTTTGTAGGGCTTATAGCAGTAACAAGAATAAGATTACTTTTGGCAACTTTATCAGCGTCAATAAGTTTAAGTGGTACTTTGGCAATATATTTACCGTAGTTTTCAAGCTCTTCGCTTGGTACCCCAATCTTGTCCGCAATCTTTTCAATGCGTTCCAATTTGCATTCGCGTGCAATTTCAAGTTCCGTTTTCATTTATTTCTCGTATAGTAATGTTGTGTATTCTCAGTCAGTGATATCCCTGTCAATGTTTATTTCTATATCATAGCCAGTAAATATCTCGTTGATACCGTTGATAACATTCTGCCTCAGCATTATGACGTCTTCTTCCATAAAACTCACCAATATATCAAACTGTATAATTTTGAGCGTTCTGTCTATATACAGTCCATGCATCTGCATGATGTTTTTATATTTTGCTATTACAGTCCTGATTTGTTCTTGCATATCAAGAGCTGTCTTATCTTTTGAGTTTATAGCGTATATTCCAACCGTTAGAAAGATATTGTATTTCTCTCTTATCTTTCTTTGTACATTCTTTGTTATCGTATAAATCTCACTTGCGCTCAATGTGTCTGGGATTTCGATATGTACCGATCCAACCATTTTTTCTGGTCCATAGTTGTGTAGCAGCAAATCGTATGCACCGTTTACTCCTTGAATTGCAGCTACATCCATTTTTATACTTTTCGTTAGTTTAGCATCTATTCGTCTGCCAATGAGGTCGTTTACTGGCGACATCACCATTTTTATACCTGCTTTAATGATAACAATTGATATCAGCCCACCTAACCATGCGTCAACCGATATACCCCATATCATCATAATTAGTGCCGACATTAGTGTGGCAGCTGAAATCACTGCATCAAATGACGCATCTGCACCTGAAGCCGTTAATGCTTGAGAGTTTACAGTTTTACCAATCTTCGATACGTATTTTCCAAGCACAATTTTAACTACCACAGCAATGGCAATTATTGATACAGAAATATAAGTATATTGAGAAGGCTCTGGGTTAAGGATTTTCTTTGTAGATTCAATTAGTGATGTAATTCCGGCAGCAAGAACAATAAAGGCAATAATTATTGCGCTGAAATATTCTATTCTTCCATGTCCGTATGGGTGTCCTTTGTCAGCAGGTCTATTGGCAAGTTTTGCTCCAATGATAGTTATCAAGCTAGACAGCACGTCAGTCAAGTTGTTTAACGCGTCAAGCACGATGGCTATCGAGTTAGCAACTAGTCCCACTATAGCTTTAAACAGTACAAGCAATATGTTGGTTCCGATACCAACATAACTGGTTTTCACTATTGTGGATTCGCGTGAAGATTCTTTAATCATAATCTTTCTTTGTGATAACGCATGCAAAGATACAAATAATTCGCTAATTATTCATTTACAGTCCAATAGTTTTTACATAATATTTCGGTAAAATATCAAATTCGTTTTTTTACCATATACTTTATTGAAATTAAAAACTTGCTGTTTTATTTTGTCGTTGTTTCGATTTTGATTACATTTGTGAATTAATCAATGTCTTCGGCTTCAGTTTCAAACCGTTGGTATTGTTAATTATAATACTGATAATAATTAAAAACGTAATGAAACGAATTTTATCATTCTTTTGTGCCATGATAGTATCTTTCTGTGTTTCTTCTGCTTATGCAGATGATGTTAAGGCTGACTATCGTGTAGTGCCATTGCCTGAGAGTATTAAGATATTGGGCAATAAACCATTTATCCTCAATGCTTCTGCAAATATAGTGTATGCTAATGGTGACAGCCTTCTACAAAGAAATGCTACCTTCCTTGCCGAATATGTAAAGAAGTCAGTTGGACTTTCTCTGATGGTTAAGCCTCGTCCTTCTAAATCTGAAGGAAACATATTCTTACGCATTGACAAAAAGATAATAGGTGATGAAGCTTATAAGATAGAAGTTAATCAACATAACATCATTATATCAGGAAAGACCGCCAACGGTGTTTTTTATGGAATACAGACTTTGCGCAAGTCGTTGCCAATTATTCAACATGCTGAAAATGT
Organism: Prevotella sp.; assembly: GCF_051059605.1. GTDB lineage: Bacteria > Bacteroidota > Bacteroidia > Bacteroidales > Bacteroidaceae > Prevotella. Next base: position 1,698,249 of record NZ_CP050883.1, on the reverse strand, counting down.
TGTGATGCCGGCAGCAGTGATAACAGATTCACCACGCTTTGCCTATCGTGGTATGATGCTGGATGTGGCAAGGCATTTCTTTCCTGTTGATTTCGTCAAGGAGTATATTGATTTGCTCGCATTGCACAATATGAATACTTTCCACTGGCATCTTACCGATGATCAGGGATGGAGAATTGAGATAAAGAAATATCCTTTGCTTACAAAGATTGGTTCGATTCGCAAACATACTACTTTAGGACGTAACTCTTCACTTGATGATAATACTCCTTATGGTGGCTTCTACACTCAGCAGCAGGCACGTGAAATTGTAGAGTATGCTAAGGAACGATACATTACTGTTATCCCAGAGATTGACATGCCCGGACACATGCTTGGCGCACTTGCTGCATATCCAGAATTGGGATGCACTGGTGGACCTTATGAAGTAAGTGGAAACTGGGGCGTATTTGATGATATCCTTTGTGCTGGAAATGAGAAAACCTATCAATTTATACAGGATGTCTTGGATGAACTCATTGATATTTTCCCTTCAAAATATATACATCTTGGAGGTGATGAGGCTCCAAAACAGAGGTGGACTACATGTGAGAAGTGCCAAGGCTTGATAAAAAGCTTAGGGATAAAAGCTGATAAGGAATGTACGCCCGAAAACAGATTACAAGGATATCTTGTGTCACGAATAGAGAAATATCTTAATCAGAAAGGTCGAAAGATTATTGGTTGGGATGAAATCCTTGAAGGCGATGTTCAGAAGAGTGCCACAATCATGTCATGGCGTGGCGTTGATGGTGGAATAAAAGCTTCACGTCTTGGTCACGATGCCATTATGACTCCTGTTTCATATTGCTATTTTGATTATTATCAGACTGACAAAACATGGAATGAACCTTTGCTTATTGGTGGGAATCTCAATATGGAGAAGACATATAGTTATCAACCTGTTCCTGATTCTTTGACTGCTGACGAGAAAAAGCATATCATAGGCGTACAGGCCAATCTTTGGACTGAATATATCGTGTGCCCATCCCTTGCTGAGTATCAGGTGTTGCCACGAATGGCAGCCTTGTCTGAGGTGCAGTGGATGCAATATGATAAGAAGAATTATGCTGACTTTAAACAGAGACTTACAAGGCTATTGCAGGTATATAAGGCGTATGGCTTTAAGTACTTTGTCGAAAAATAAAGAGGAAAATAGACAATTTGATGTATCTTCTTGTCTATAGTAGCAAGGTGGTTCTGTGATATTTATGCTAGTTTCGCAATAATTCCTTAGCGATAAAAACAAATCTAGCCAACATGTTATAACATTATCAGAAAGACAAATGTTCGCCAATTGTTTAATTCTAGGAAAGTTAAAATGTTTTAATTGATTTGATTATGTAGCTTTAAAATATATGTGTTAAATTTAAAATTACTACATTTGTAAACATATTGAAATTGTTTATTGTAAAATTTTCATATTATAATAGTAAGTAAGCTTCCAGCATGTGTAAACGCTTGATTGCTTGTTATGTATCAGAAAAAATAATAACTAATATAGATTGATTTATGAAAAAAACATTACTTACACTGTTTGCCATTATATCTATGACAACAGCAACGGCTCAAACTAAAGCCAGTTATGAACCAGAGTTTATTGGAGAGACTAATCTTCTTTGTATTAATGACAAGGATACAACAAGTTTTGCTGCAGAAAAGCAAATAGGTGTTGTAAAAGCTAAAGCTGGAGCTTCGGTCTTCCTTACTGGTATTGGTTCTGTAAAGTCTCGTATCCAAGTGGACGGTGCTACATCTAGTTGTGTTGGTTCGGATGCAAAGGCCTATCGTTTGGTAGTAAAAGCTGCAGACAACAAGCAAGATCCTAATTCGTTCATTCAAATCATGAAGTTTGAATCTAAAGGAGATAAAAGACGTTGTGTAATTGCCAAAACAAATACATTTGGTGGAGCTCAGTCTGGTGCTGACGATTTAGTTTCTTTTCAGGCAAAGAAATATGGCGAAACAGCTTATATACTAAACATACCATCTACTCCTGGTGAATATGGTGTAATGGTTACTAACCCAAATAGTTTAACTGAGAAGAATATGACAGTTTACTGTTATACAATTAAATAGTTTTTACTAATATATAAAGACTTGCAATCATTCCTAAGTTTAACATAAATAAGGCATGAAGCGTTGTTTGAAATGTTGCTTAGTAAGAGTGGCAATGCTATAGAAAAAGAATAATGAAGTTCCAATCGGGACTTCATTTTTTTAGTTATTATTCTATATTTGACTGTCTTACCTGAGTTTTTTGTGTTATTTAGCTACGAAGCTACGGCATCTTTCGCAAAGCCTCTAAACAGAGCGGTTGACGAGACGTAGCTTGCAGGATTTAGCTACGGTAAGCTACGTTCTAGCTACGTCAACTTATGTTGTTTTAAGGATGGAATGTATTCAGTGAGTGAATTTGTCAAAGAACTGTTGACTGTATCTGAGGAACTGAGGATGTGAAAATAGATGCAGTAAACGGAAACAGAATTTTCAAGCTTGTTTAAATGTTCTGCCGAATTCCGCTGAATTCTCTGCAAAGATACTGCAAAAATTTTGTCCATGCAATGGGATTTAGGTTAGACTGTTAGCCAAAGTTTTAATTACTGGGGGTGCTCACATCGTAATACACGTGCGTGCGCATGCGCACACTCTGGGTTTTTCGTAAAAATAAGTGTCAAAGTGTCTACTCATTGAGCATCAGATTGTTAGAAGACTTTTCAAGTGACATTACGTGTCGGTTATCTGTCGGTAAAATATGGGCGAAATTGTTACTCATATTGTATTGCACTTTACGAGGTATTTCAATGCGTTTTACGATGTTTTGCATTGCGTTTTACGACGAAATGGACTGCGTTTTACGAAGCAATAGGAGGTAAAACATCGTAGAAAAGTTTGCGTTTCTATATAGAAACGTAACTCTTTCTATATAGAAAAGCATGCAAAACTCGATATTTTACCGTCAGTTCACCGTCACTTTATGACGCCTGATTTGTCGATAAAATACTGATATTCATTAAGTTGACACTTCGACACTTATATTTTAAAAACCCTAAGTGCGCGCGTACCTGCACGTACATTATATATACAGAAATGGATGACGTAGCTAAAACGTAGCTAATCGTAGCTAAATGGATCTAGCTAAGTATCGTCAACCCCTCTGTTTATAGGCTTTGCGAAAGATGCCGTAGCTTCGTAGCTAAAAAACACGAAAAACTTAGGGAAACATCTTCAAAAATAAAATGAAAGGTTCTTCATCAATATATGTGATGAAGAACCTTTCTGATAGAGTTGCAATCTTTGATTTAACATAGGAAATCGCTTAGTTACATGTTGTACTAATGAATTGCGATGCCCTTATAATATAGCAAAAGAAGGATTACTTATTTTTATTTAATGTACATCCCACCAAACACGATCTTTTGTAATATCTGTAATATTACGTTTCTTTACCTGAGCAACATTTGTCTGTGTTTCTGTTTCAGGATAGAGCAATCGTTTAGGACGAATCGATGTATCACTCTCAACAGCCGAATTAGGGAATTGAGGCAAACCTAATCTTCTAAAATCGTTCCATGCTTCAATTCCATTGATAGAATTGAGAGCTAGCCATTTTTGTAGAATGATTTGTTTAATGGTGCCATCGTAAGTAATTGATGGCTGCGCCAAGTAAGATGATATATCAGATGGTGCAACTCCCATATAGGTGCACGAGGCTTCAATACCTTTTTGATACAAGCTTCCTGCATTGTCGTCGATCCAGCCTCTCTGAGCGGCTTCGGCTTGTAGAAAGTAACTTTCGAAATCACTTAGCAAGACCAACGACTGAGTTGCTGATTTGAAAATAGCTCCGGCTTGAGATTTGTTTTCTTTCGGTCCTTTTAATACAGAGGTGTTCGCCATCTTATATTTATCATCATTGCCTGTATATCCAAAAATTACCCCTTGATACTTGCCTGCTGATGTTTTAGTATATAAATTTGCCAAACGAGGATCATTTAAAGCCTCATATTGCGCTATAACATATTCGGTAGGACGAATATAAGTATGAATAGAGGTTTCCTTATCAGCTGTTGAGCGATAATAATTACTCCAATATGGGTTGGGTTTACTTGTTGTAAAACCAGGATTGGCTAAAGCTGATTCTGTAAGAAAACCACTGCCTTCGACTTTGATTTTTTCAATTTCAGATGCGATGTATGATTGTTGCCCTGTGACTTCACTCTGACGAATCAAAGCCCTAAGCTTTATGGTATTTGCAAATTGAATCCATTTGGTCACATCTCCGTTAAAGACAATGTCATCAGAAGATGGTTTAGCTTCAGCCACACTTCTCTTAGCTTTCAGCATATTTACAGCTTCAGTCAACATATCAATAGTTTTCTTATATACTTCAATACCATCTTCGTATTCAGGATGTGGATATGTCTCCATGTTGAAGGCTTGGTCTAGCGGGATGTCGCCATATATATCTGCTAAACGCATAAAGTGCCAAGCAAGCATAATACGGGCAATACCTCCATATACTTTTGAACCTTCTTCTGTTGCCTGATTAAGGATAAGATAATAGTTGTTAGCGTATGTATATCCATTGTCCCAGATAGGAATACCATTACGTTCAGACATTATATCGGGTCCGTTATACTCTTGAATATTAGCATATTGAGTTTTGCTTTCTGCATTTAATCCCCAATATCCACCCCAGAAACAACCTAACTGGTTGAGTTGTACCGATTCTTGATAAGCGGTATTGTATAATGCTGATGGCAATCTATAAGCCAAAGTCATGTCTTTATCCATTGGCTTATTGGGATTTTCGTTTACATCGAGGTAAGAGTCGCAAGATTGAAAGCAACTGCCTACAAAGGATATAAAGAATATGTATAGTGCGATATTATATTTTTTCATCTCATCAATTTTTTATTTTATAATAGTCTGTTTTAAAAAGTAACATCTAAAGTGAAACCGTACGTGCGATAAGGAGGCTGTTGTCTCCAGCCGTTAAAGCCTTCATTATAATAAAGATTTTCCGGATCACCAGCATCGTATCCTTTATGTCTGATTATGAATAAGTTTGTAGCTTGTATGCTGATAGTAGCATCACTGATTATGGCTAGTCTTTTCAATATAGAATGTGGAACATTATAGGATAGACTTAATGTTTTTAATTTCAGATAATCTGATTTCGCTGTATAATTGATTGTATAGCCAGCCACATAACTTGACCAATAACTTGCTTTGTCACTACCTTTAGCATAGACTGATGTATTTTCTACATAAGTCTTTGTTCCGTCAGCATTGGTTTGTAGTATAACAGAATTAGGAATAATGTATTCCTTTCTGTTGTATTCAGTTGTCATAGGGTGTGTTCCAGCTTTTATCATTGAATTAATAAATTCAGAATTATTCCATCCACCAAGACGACAGTCGAAATCGAAGTATAATGAGAAACTCTTATAGCTGATACTTGATTGAAGTCCAAACAAATGAGGAGGAACAGACGAGCCTTTTGTTGTAAGCGCTACAGCTTTTGACGGAAGACCTGTTTTTGCATCCACAATTATACGCCCTTGAGGATCGCGGTTGTAGTCTGTAACTTTCACACTAGGGAAGGACTCTCCTTTAACGGCGTACAAAACTTTAAAGATATTGTATTCTTCTGTGTCATCAGTTCCGTACAGGTCGTTAACTTTATTCTTGATATAGCTGTAATTCAGAGCTAAGTTCCATCTCCAGTTTTTGCTACGAAGAATATCTCCACTCAGAGACACCTCCAATACATTATTAGATAACTCTCCCATATTGATGAGAGTAGAAGTATATCCAGTTGCGGCAGATGTAGATGCTTGGAATATCTGTCCTTTTGAATTAGAGTATGAATAAGCAATCTCCGCATTTAATCGGCGATCGAAAAAGCTAAGTTGTGTTCCTATTTCGAAAGAGTGCACAAACTCAGGCTTAATATTTGTATTAGGTTTCTGAGATGCGGGTACATATCCAACTAAATTATTATAAGGAAAGTTTGTTGCCTGACTATAAGATAAGTTCAATGCGTATGGGGTGATTCCAGAAACATTACCTGTTTTATTGTAAGCAGCATAAATCTTCCCAAAAGAAAACACTTTAGATTCTTTTAAAAAATCGAAAGCATTTGAAAATACAAAAGAAGTACTTATTCCAGGATAAAAGAAGGATCTATTTTGTTTGCTGAGCACTGATACCCAGTCATTTCGTCCGGTAACAGTCAAGAATAGATAATCATTATATCCACCAGTAACTTCACCATACAAAGCAACCTCGCGCTGACGGCTGATATTAGTAGACCCCGACAAATCTCCACTACGGCTATCTGGGTTTTCGATATTTGAAAACAATAAGTTAGCTGCTGATAAATTCATTGATTTTGCATAATCATCTCTGATGTTTTCTCCCACGATTCCATTAACAGCGAATTTTCCCCATTTCTGATTTGCTCTGATAATAAAATCGCCATTGACACGCCTTACAAGTGTGGAACCATCGCTAACACTACCGCTTTGGTTTCGCCCAGACACATAAGTATCGTATTTTGTTATAGAGCTGTGCGTTTGTGTATCTGAATTATATAATCCAATACGAGCCATAGCTTTTAACCATGGAAAGAAAGTATATTCAGCTTCAATCTTACCATTTAGCACCTGTTGACGGCTTTTGTCGCGATGGGTATCTATGTAGTAATAAGGACTGTTTAATTGAAGACCAGAAACTCCACTCACAAAGTAGTTATTTGGATTACCTAAGGAGTTTTCATCTTTCCAGTTTTTCATCTCGTCTAGCGGATAATTAGCCGGCAACACATACAGTGATGGCCAAGGACCATCGGGGGCAGTATTACTGTTTGTATTAGAGAAATTAATACTTGTAGCCAAGGTCAAGTTTCCGAAATTCTGAGTTGTATTAAATCGACCGCTATATCTCGTGCTTTTATCATGAGGTATGATTCCATCAATCTGCATTGCTTGCAAAGAGGTAAAATACGAAGCACGATTGGTTGCCTTTGAAAAAGATATATCATGTTGAACGTTTACTCCTGTTTGAAAAAGATCCTTACGTACGTCATGACTCGGAGCGGCATACAATACTTTAGGCTGCTCTCCATTGGGCAATACTGTTCCAAAGTTTTTCATTGTTCCATCAAAAGCTGGTCCCCAAGATTGAGATGTTGTAGGATCGTAAACACCATCTATGCCTTGTCCGAAAGAATTTTGCGCTTTAGGTAATAAGAAAACGCTAGAAAACATGGTAGAGTTTCGGTATTCAACCTTTCCTTTTCCGTTTTCACCACTTTTGGTCGTAATAATTAAGGCTCCGTTAACGCCTTCTGAACCATATAATGCCGCAGCATTTGCACCTTTTAAAACAGTAATACTTTCGATATCATTAGGATTTAATCTATTAATGTTCGGTATCGGCATACCATCTACTACATATATAGGCTCGTTGTTTCCGGTCAGAGATCTGTATCCTCTCAGTACAACCTTGAAATCAGGATCAACTTTACTGTCATACATATTGATTCTTAGTCCTGCTACTTTAGAACTCAGACCAGTAAGCGTATTTGTTGGAGATCCTTCTGTTAACTTAGCATTATTAATTATAGTGGCTGAATATCCTAATTCTTTAGCTGGACGCTTTAAACCTAGCGCCGTACCCACAACCTGAACTTCATCAAGCTCATACGCTGCTTTTTTCAGATAGATCTTAACATTGTGAGATGTTACGTGAACCTCTTTGGATTCAAAACCAATATAGGAAACAATTAAAACATTATTCTTATTTGCTTGTATAGCAAACTGACCTTTGTCATCCGTTAGAACTTGTTTGTTAGCACCCTTAATGAAAATCGTTGCATAAGGGATTGGGTCTTCGTTTTCTTCTTCTACTACTTGCCCAACTACCAAATTTCGGTTAGGTCTCTCTTGCTGTCCATATATATTTAAAAACGAGATGAACATAAGAGTCATAAATAAAACAATCTTTCTCAACATTTTTAATACTTTGTTTATAATTAATTTGCGTTTACACATTTACGTTTATTATCCGATAGCGAAAAAGTCATAATTAGAGTTGATGCCCGTTATGTTCTGTGCTGGGATCAACGTCATTGTATACTGTTATAGCTAATGTGGCAATCACCATATATAGGTGATTTTTGATTTCATAATTATTAATATAGTTTAATCATAATGTCCTGAATCATTCAAGGTGACAAAGGTAGAGGTTTTAAAGAGTATTTTCAATACCTAAAAATTATGTATTTTTTAAAGAAGCAATTTTGATTTTAATGTGCTGATTATAAGTTTGTTAGCTTGTTTTTTGTATTTGTCAGTACTTTAGCTTATTCCTTAAAAATGCCTAATGTTAGGTAGACTCTATAACCTTTCGTGTAGGTATTTGTTGAAAACTAGAACCTGATGTTGGTTGAAAAACTAATCTTGTGCATTTTTTGGCGGTATCATATTTTTTCCATACCTTCGCATTCAATTAAATAATTCAGGATATGATAAAAGCTTTATTTTTTGATATAGACGGAACTTTAGTATCTTTCAAGACTCATCAAATTCCGCAAACTACAGTTGACGCAATTGCTGAAGCAAAGAAAAATGGAGTGAAAATATACATATCTACCGGTAGACCAATATCACTTATAACAAATCTTGGGCAGATAGAACATCTCATTGATGGATATATCACCACAAATGGTGCTTACTGTTTCGTGGATGATGAAGCAGGACGACATACGATATGTTGTAATGATATTCCTACAGAGGACATTCAGATGATGCTAAATGCAGCCTCACAATGGGACAGACCTGTTATCTTTGTAGGACAACAGGATATTGCCATATACAATTACAAAGATGTTGTTGATGATGTGTTCCATAAAGCTCTAGGAGTGAACAATTTGGACTATGATAAACCCATAGAAGATGTTTTGGTTCAGCCAATATTACAGATGACTCCTTTTATCTCTGAGGAACAAGAGGCTTTGATAATGGCGAATCTAAAAAACTGCACTTCTGGTCGTTGGTGTCTTGACTTCACAGATATTACATGTGAAGCAGCAGACAAGGGCAAGGGTTTACTAGCTATGGCTGAACATGAAGGTTTCAACATAGCAGATACCATGGCTTTTGGTGATGGAGGTAACGATATTTCTATTATCAAACAGGCTGGAATAGGAGTCGCTATGGGAAATGCCGGTGATGAGGTAAAGAAAAATGCCGACTTCACAACAACAAGTGTTGACGAAGACGGCATCATGAATGCATTAATAAAATACGGAGTTATCAGTTAACAATATTATGTTAGTGCGTATTTAATTTTTTCAATATCTCAGTTCTTGATTTTATTACTAGATAGAAAGCTAGTCATGCCATATTTTATGCACTATTGATTGGAATGAATAGAGCTAATTGTATGAAAATTTGACGCGTTTATCCTCCTTCTATAGACTCTTTTAAGTAATAGATTTGAGAATTTTGCAATGGAGATTTGAGAATTTTGTCGCATAGATTTGAGAATTTATTCTATAGTGTTTGCCACAAAATACGGAGTTATCTAACACTCCATTCAAAGAGTCCGCAAGAGAATTTAGCGGGCTGTTTTACTGATATTTTCACTTCTGAGGTTTTAACCGGTTTGAAGTTAGCAGTACATGCAGTTCCCTTTTTAATAGGATAAGAATCTACATTCTCTACGTTCTGCCAATTACCGTTTGCATCCTTATATTGTATAGTCCATGAGTCTGGAGTTTTGCATCCTCCCCAAGGCTGATCATCAAACCAATATACGGTAGCGCTTTGAATCTGTTTTGCTTCAGGGAATGTATATGTTATCCATTCAGTAGTGTTTTGTTTTGGCCACCAATGAAAATAAGGAATAGAACGGTCGTTCTCGTCGGCAGGAACAAGTCCGTCGGCAATGCTGCGCATAGAACTGCTTGGTGTGGAAGACGCAATCTTTGCCTGTGATGCCAATGTAGCAGGAGCAGACGGGCGTGTAGCCTTTACATCCTGTGGTAGCCAAACTTTCATGTTTCCACTTCCACGATGACACCATGCAAAATATGGTATAAGTTCTAGCTTAACGTTGTTTGTTGTCAGCTTTCCACTATTGTCGTATGCTAAAGTCTGTGCATCTGTGGCAAGCGTGGTGATATTCTGGTCGCGATATTGTTGGAGTCTAGTTTTCAGACTATCAGCAATGAATGACGAATATGGAAGTTTTCCTTCGCTGAACTTCGGTTCGCGATTAAGCAATACGCTCATGATGTCGAAAGAGTTATCACGCCATTCGGCACAATATACAAGTGGTCCGCGTTCTACGCTTGCCATTCCACGATCAGCCTCTACCTTATTGTCTGCACGTACTGTGCGTACATCCATATCAAAATGAACGTTTACAACGTCACCCTTTTTCCAATTACGTTCAATCGTATAATATCCGTCAGCTGTAACTGAGGCAGTAACAGAGCGACCGTTTACCATAATCTTGTAAGAAGGGCGCGATGCATCACTGTATGAATAAAGACTAGAAGGTACTGGTTGTCCCTTCACCCAATCAGGAATACGTATCTTCATACCAAACTTTCCTGCTTTGTTGTTGTCTACTTTTATCTTTACGTCTCCATTCCAAGGATAGTTTGTCTCCTGACTTAGCGAAACATTCTTTCCGTCAATACTTATCTTAGAACTGTTGCTGAGGAACAGGTTCACGTAAATGTTTCTGTTTCTAACGGCATAGATGTATCCAGGCAATGAAGGAAGGAATCTACAGATGTTGCTTGGACAACAAGCACATCCAAACCATGCCTGACGCTGATGTTGTCCCATACTTTCGAGTGGGTTAGGGTAGAAGAATCCTCCACCATCCATGCTCACACCGCTGATGAGTCCATTGTAAAGAGTGCGTTCAAGAATATCGTAGTATTTACTATCTCCATGCAAAAGAAACAGTCGATAGTTCACATATACGTTTCCTATAGCAGCACATGTCTCGCAATAGGCACTCATGTTAGGCAGATAATAGTTAGGTCCGAAAGCCTCACCGTTGTTTGTCGCTCCTATACCACCAGTGATATAAAGTTTTTTATCAACGATATTGTCCCAGATTCTATCAATAGCCTTTATGTAAGCAGTGTCTCCGGTAAGAGCAGCAACGTCAGCCATTCCTGCATACATATATGCTGCGCGCACGGCATGTCCAACAGCTTCGTCCTGTTCGATAACTGGTTTGTGACTTTGTGAGTATTCCTGTCTAATCTCAGTCTTTCCACGATAGTCAAGAAAGAACTTAGCTTCGTCAAGATACTTCTTATTTCCTGTAGCTAGATATAGTTTGCAAAGAGCCATTTCGGCAATCTGATGTCCCGGAACAACACAAGCCTGTCCTGGTTTCGGTCCAACTTCTTTGACAACGCAGTCAGCATATCTTATTGCGATGTCGAGAAATTTTCGGCTTCCTGTAGCCTGCCAATGAGCCACAGCACCCTCTATCATGTGTCCAAGATTATAAAGTTCGTGACTTAAATCTTCTTCCTTGCTCCATCTAGTACTGCCAGACCAAGGATGAGGATTCTGTGGATTCTGAGTACGTGCAGTATATAGATATCCGTCTGGCTCTTGAGCCGCTCCAATAATATCAAGAACACTGTCAATGTAAGCCTTTAGTTTCTCATCAGGATAAGTCTGTAATATATAGCTTGCGCCTTCGATTGTCTTGTATGGATCTGTGTCATCAAAACTATAAGGCATCAGTTCGGCAACATTATAGTTTGGCGAAGGATGCGCAGCTCTTTCAAAGTTCTTGTAGCGACCTTCACTCTCACATTTACTGAATGCCAGAGGAATAGTAACCTTACGTGATGTTTCAAGTCGCTGTCCCCAGAATGTGTTGTTCCATACTTTAACCGACGTAAACGGTACTGGAGTTATAGGATATCCTCCTACATGTTTTTCTCTCTGTGCAATTGCTGGCATAAATATCGTTATGGCCATTGCAATAATGAAGAATCGTTTTTTCATCGTTGTTATATTATGTGTTTTATTTTATTCAGAAGTTGATGTCGGTATGATTGATATGACAAAACCTCCACCTGAAGCAAGATGCATTTTGATAGAAGACTTCGCATTAACAGTGCAACTTTCAATGCGATAATCTTCTGCATCATGGTCTGCGTTGATTCCGTCTTTCATTATTCTTGCTTTATATTCAATTCCCGATTTCAGGAAAGTGAAGTTGATTGTTATATCACGAGAATCCCAGTTTGTCTGTCCTGCTATATACCATTTGTTTCCATTGCGTCTCGCAGTAACAATATACTTACCTATTTCTCCTTGAGGAATTATAGTCTCATCATATACTACTGGTATATCGGCAATATACTTCGTATAGGTACTGTCTGCTTCATAACTTGTTGGAGAGTCGGCAAGCATTGTGAATGGGCTGTCTTGGACGACGTAGCATGCAGCCTGATGACATCGTGTGCCCATAGACATAGGCTTTATATAGTTTGCTTTCCAATCGTTCTTTGTACCATTACGCATTGCACCAGGAGTGAAGTCAACTTGTCCAGCCATCATACGTATATACGGGAAAGTAACATCATATAAAGGCATGTCGTGGTCAATGGTAGTCCACCTTGATTCTTCCATACCAAAAACACTTTCATAGTTAATGATGTTCGGATATGTTCTGTTCAGTCCTACTGGTTTGTATATTCCATGCAGATCAAGGATAAGATGATGCTTTGCCGTGCAATCAGCCAAACGCTCAACCATTTCAACGGCAGTCTGGTCGTCGCGATCCATAAAGTCAACCTTGAATCCTTTTATTCCCATATCGGCATAATGTCGACATATATTTTCAAGATTTTCATCCATGACGTTAAACACCGACCATAACACAATTCCAACATTCCGTTTTTTGCCATATTCTATAAGTTCCTCAAGATTGATATCCTTAATTGGATGCATTATATCACCGCTTTTTGAATCATACCAACCTTCGTCAAGAACAATATACTCAATATGGTTTTTTGATGCAAAGTCTATATAATACTTATAAGTCTGTTGGTTTATTCCAGCCTTGAAATCAACACCTTTAAGATTCCAGTCGTTCCACCAGTCCCATGAAACTTTTCCTGGACGTATCCAGTCTGTATTACCTATCTTATTTGGACGTGCTAAGGCATAAACCAAGTTATTTACAGGCATCTTTGTGTCAGCTTCAGTAATGGCGAAAACTCTCCATGGATAGTTGCATGATCCTGTTGAAGCAGCTATATAATTATTCGTTTCTGCAACATGGCTCATGTGTCTCCAAGGATAGTATTCCATCTTCTTTGGATATTTAGCGAATACTCCTTTTAGATAATCACCATCAGCAATTAAAAACATTCCAGGATATGATACCAAGTCACTCTCCAGAATAGTTACTTTAGCATTTCCACAGTCAACCGTTGCAGGCAAAAAGGCAATCTTCTTTTCAGCCTTTCCTATAGTTGTGTTGTCGTAAATATTTTGGAAAGCCATCGCAAATGGTGCCTTGTCATTCGTTGTATATGGCAACCATGCTTTCCTTTCTTTACCAAAATTGTAATTGGCAATCTCGCTATCTATCATATTCTTTTTATTCCCAATATAGAAAAAGCGATAAGCTATGCCTTCATTGAATACCCTGAACGCTAGTCCAAATCCATTTTTAAACTTTAGCTTCAATTCATGATAGTTATTTTGGAAACTGTTTTGACGGTAAAATGGAGCCTTGATGATTTCATTTACACTAGAAGTTTTTGCACTAACGACCTTTACTTTGTTTCCAATATGGTAACCTTTATCAAGAATGAGTCCGATACTCGATTTGTGTATTATCTCATTATTGCCTAGATTTACATAGAACGAAATACTATCATCTGTATTTACATGAATTTTAATGTGATGGTCGGGCGACTCCACATTATATATATTAGCGAAAGTTTTTCCACCTAATAACAATAAGGTGATAATTATTAACTGAATTCTTTTCATGGTGAAATATATTTTAAAATACATGTGCAAAGATATGAATTTTATAAAACAAGTGATAGCAAAAGAGTCCAATCAATATGAAAATATAGTCCAAAAATAGGGTTTGTTAAACCTTTTGGACTATTTTGCTATTTTGATAGACGATATTTTTATCAAGTTTAATAAATTTAAGGTTACTTTGCGATTATGTCTAAATAAGTAAAAATAACCATGAATAAAAAATCGCAATTAATTATAGGTTGTATGTTATTTGGTTTTGGGGCAAATGCTTCGAATCAACTTCCGAAGTATTTGCTTCGCGCCAAAGCCCCAATCACAGAAGTTCCATTTACTAATGTGCATCTTAATGATGTGTTTTGGAGTCCACGAATAGAAATCAACCGAACAGTATCAATACCTTCAGCATTTCGTGAATGTGAAAACAACGGGCGTTTTGACAATTTTGCCATTTCAGCAGGTCTAAAGAAAGGTGAGCATCGTGGAGATTTCTCTTTTGATGATACCGATCCTTATAAAGTAATAGAAGGTGCAAGCTACAGCCTTGCAGTACATTACGACAAAAAATTAGATCATTATCTTGATAGTGTGATTTCAATAATCGCTGCTGCCCAGGAATCAGATGGTTATCTGACAACATGCGTAACAAATAAATGTTATCGACTTTCAGGATGGTGGGGTACTCACAAATGGGAAAAGATTAATAGTCATGAACTTTATAATAGCGGACACATGATTGAGTCGGCTATTGCACATTATAAAGCTACAGGAAAAAGAACATTTTTAAATGTTGCTATAAAAAACGCTAATCTTATATGTAAGACTTTCGGACCTAAAGAGGGACAAATTCATAGACCATCAGGACATCCTATCGTTGAAATGGCACTCTGCAAACTATATAAGGTGACAGGAACAAGACAATATCTTGATATGGCTAAATATTTTGTTGAGGAAACAGGACGTGGAACAGACGGACATGCCCTAAGTGAATACAGTCAGGATCATAAACCGATATTACAACAAGATGAGATAGTTGGACATGCTGTAAGGGCTGGATATCTATTCAGCGGTGTTGCCGATGTTGCTTCATTGACTAACGATACGGCCTATTTCCATGCACTGGAACGTATATGGGAAAACATGGCTGGCAAGAAACTATATATAACAGGTGGTATCGGAAGCCGTGCAGAAGGTGAGGGATTTGGACCGAATTACGAACTAAACAATATGACTGCATATAGCGAAACATGTGCGTCAATAGCAAATGTATATTGGAATTATCGCATGTTCCTAGCCACAGGTGACAGTAAATATGTAGATATATATGAACGTGCTTTATATAATGGTGTATTGAGTGGAGTAAGTTTGAGTGGTGATAAGTTTTTCTATGATAATCCGTTGGAAAGCATGGGGCAGCATGAACGTCAGAAATGGTTTGGATGTGCTTGTTGCCCAGGTAATGTGACACGTTTCATTGCAAGTGTTCCGCAATATCAATATGCATCCCAAGGTAGTGATATCTTTGTTAATCTATATATTCAAGGAAAGGGAAACGTGAATGGTACAGAAATGCTGCAACAAACTGATTATCCTTGGAATGGAAACATAAAGATAACAGTAAATCCTAAAAACAACGCTAAATTCAATATTCGCTTGCGTATTCCTTCTTGGGCAAAGAGTAAACCTGTAGCTACAAATCTTTATAGTTTTGCAGATTCAGCAAAGCAATATACATTAAAGGTGAATGGCAAAGAAATAAAGGCTTATATTGCTGACGGATATGCCGTAGTGAATAAAAAATGGAAAAAAGGAGACGTGATAGAACTTTCACTTCCTATGAATGTTAGACGTGTAAAGGCAAATGATAATGTAGAAGACGATAGAGGAAAATATGCTTTAGAACGTGGTCCTATTGTATATTGTCTTGAAGGTAAAGATCAGAAAGATTCGACAGTATTCAACAAGGTTATAACAGCCAATACAGAAATAGATGCAAATTATGATTCTGTGAAATTAAATGGTATCGTGGAACTTAGTGGCAAGGCTGAAGAAATAGAACAAGACGGAACAGTAGAAAATACTACATTCCATGCTATACCATACAGCACTTGGAATAATCGCGGAGCCGATCAAATGGAAGTGTGGATACCTTATTCTCCTACAAACGCACACGTAAAGCCGCAGCCAACCATTGCAAGTAAGGCAAAGACTTTGTTCTATCAAAGTGCAATACAGAAAGATGCACCCGAAACTGCTGCAGTGATGGGAGAGACTTGGGGAGTTAACGACCAATGGGAACCAAAACGAAGCAGCGATATAAGTAAGCCATATCATTATTGGTGGCTAAAAAATGGAACACCCGAAAGCATCGCTTATGAATTTGACAAATCATACAATGTAAGTAATGTAGAAGTATATTGGTTGGATTTTGACCATTATGATGGAAACTTTAGAACTCCAGAAAGTTGGAAACTATATTATAAGGATAGCGAAGGCAATTGGAAGGAAGTTGAGCATCCTAGCAGCTATGGTATTGACAAAGACAAATACAACAGTGTGGATTTCACTCCTGTGACCACCACTGGATTAAAGATAATAGCTCAGTTGCGCAAGGGCGCAAGCGGAGGAATCATAGAATGGAAAGTTAATAATTAATAATATCAAACCTAAAAACAAAAAGAGTCAATCATGAAGAAAACACTATTCTCAAATGGCTTCATGCATAGCAATGCATTTATAAAAGCCTCTGCGTGTTTACTTTTGTCTACAGGAACTGCAATTTCTGTAATGGCGTCTCCAGAGTCATCTGGAAATCCTTCTCCGACTATTGTACAACAAAACACGACAGTTATTAAAGGTTTAGTACTTGATGCTAACGGCGAGCCTATCATCGGGGCTAGCGTTGTTGAAAAGGGCAGCAGTTCCAATGGTACTGTTACCGATGTAAACGGAAATTACACTCTTAATATAAAGAGAGGAAGTTCTGTTCTAATCTCTTATGTTGGCTTCATCACACAGGAAACAACAAAAAGTGGCAAGATAACTCTTAAAGAAGATCTTAAATCTATTAGCGAAGTTGTTGTTATTGGATATGGTACCCAGAAGAAAGGTGACATAACATCAGCAATAACAAGCATTAAATCAGAAGATTTCTCAAAGGGAAATATAAAGGATGCCGGAGACTTGATTAAAGGTAAGGTAGCTGGTCTTACCATTGCTAATGGTAGCGGTGACCCAAGCGTTGCATCAAGTATTCGCCTTCGTGGTATCATTTCTCTTAGTGGAGGTAACACTCCTTTGGTTCTCGTTGATGGAATAGAGGGCAGTCTTAGTACTGTTGCACCTGAAGATATTGCGAGCGTTGATGTATTGAAAGACGCATCAGCAGCAGCTATATACGGAACACGTGGTGCAGCTGGTGTGATCATCATTACTACAAAGAGTGGTAGACGTGACGCCGCCACAACTGTTAACTACAGCGGTTATATGTCTTTATCTTCATTTGGCAAAAAGCTTGATATGATGGACGGAACTGATGTACGTAATGGCCTTACTCAATTTAATGATAAGGGTTATGACACCGACTGGCTTGATGCAGTGACACGCACTGCATTTACACATAATCATAATATCATGATTAGTGGTGGTGACAAGAGTACAACATATAATGCAGACTTCACTTATCGTGATCAGCAGGGTGTAATAATAAAGACATATTCAAATGATATGCGCTTCAATGGTGGCTTGTCTCATTGGTTCATGAATGATATGATGAAGATTTCTTTCAATATCATGAAGCGTTGGCATGAGAATGGACCAGTAGATGCTGCAGCAACACAGATTTATCGTCAAGCTATCATGCGTAATCCAACAGAGCCAATCTATAATCAGGATGGAAGCTATTATGAGAATATGGCAATAAACTATTATATGAATCCTGTTGAATTGCTAAACGAGCATAAGGGTGAGTATAAGACTGAAAGCACACGAATGGTAGGCAACCTTACCTTTGAACCAATAAAGGGATGGCAGACCAATCTAATGCTTTCTACAGACCGTGACAATAGCCATGATAAGGGATATTACACTTCTAAGTATTATGATCAGGTGGTAAATTATCACACGGGTTATGCATATCAGAGCTACTCTTATGGAAAGAGTGACAATCTGGAATTGACATCTACATACAAACACCAGTTTGGTAATCACCGTGTAGAAGCTTTGGCTGGATACAGCTATCAGTATAACGAATACGAAGGATTCAATGCCAATAATACTAACTTCATGAGTGATTTCTATCAGGATAATAATATTGGAGTTGGTGGTTTCCTTAAAGACGGTAAGGCTGGAATGGGAAGTTACAAGAGTGATGATACTCTTGTTGGTTTCTTTGGACGTATAAGCTATGGATATGCAGATAAATACAATGTTCTTGTAAGTGTTCGCCGTGAAGGTTCTTCAAAATTCGGAGCCAATAACAAATGGGGTACATTCCCTTCTGCATCATTGGGTTGGACAATCAGTAACGAGAGTTTCATGAAATCACTTACATGGATTAATAACCTTAAGATACGTGCTGGATTTGGTGTGACCGGTGTCATCCCAAGTGCCTCTTATCAATCATTGACACGTTGGAAACTAGGTGATCCTTATTACTATGATAATGGCAAATGGTATCAGGGACTAAATGTGTATTCTAATCCTAATCCTAATTTGAAATGGGAAAAGAGCACCGAGTTTAATGTTGGTATTGACTGGAGTGTATTGAATGAACGTTTGTCTGGAACGATTGATATGTATCACAAGAAAACTTCTGATATGTTGTGGTCGTATGATGTTCCATGTCCTCCAAACCTCTATAATAATACTTTAGCGAATGTAGGTAAGATGCGTAATATGGGTATTGAAATTGCTGTAAATGCTGTACCAGTTCGCACGAAAGACTTTGAATGGAGAACAACTGTAACGGCTGCATATAATGCAACAAAACTGCTAAGTCTATCAAACTCTCTTTACCAGACTGCAAATCAACATGATATGGCTGGTCTTGGCGAGCCTATATCTTTGACAACACAACGTCTAGAAGTAGGAAAATCTATCGGACAGTGGTATGGAATGAAGAGTGTCGGTGTTTCTGAAAATGGACTATGGATGATAGAAAACAAGGAAACTGGAAAAGCTGAAGAATTCAAAGATAATATGCTTACAGATGACAAGTATCATCAATACCTAGGTAATGCTATTCCTAAGGTTAATTTAGGATGGAACAACTCATTCAGCTATAAAGGATTTGATTTGAATATGCAATTCACTGGTCAGTTTGGAGCTAAGATATTGAATGAGGCACGTGCATATTATGAGAACAATGCTGTTGTCTACAATCATCTTAAGTCTGCAGCCGATAAGCAATATGGAGATTATGTTTTGTCAAGAGCACAAAAGCAGACTTTTGTGAGCTATTATCTTGAAAACGGAAACTATGTAAAACTTTCTAATATTACACTCGGATATACAGTTCCTTTGAAATCAGACAAGTATGCAAAGAATATCTATTTATATTTGTCAGGCAGCAATCTGTTTACAATAACAGGTTATAAGGGACTAGATCCAGAACTGTCTAATGGAGATCCTTTGAGTTCAGGTATTGACTGGCGTGACAAATATCCATCAATACGTACGTTCACTTTGGGTGCAAAATTCACATTCTAATATTTAAAGCATAATAGTCATGAATAAACAAATAAACAAGATATTTATGTCTGCCATGATTGCAGCTTGTGGGCTATCAATGGTTGGATGTACAGATCTAGACGAAACGTTATATGATACTATTTCGTCTGAACAGCATCAATTTTCTGAAACAGAACTTGAACATACTATAGCCCCTGTTTACAGCAGTTTACGTGATGTATATTGGGGATGGTTTGGTATGTCGGATATTATGGATATGAGTTCTGATGTTTGGGGAGTTCCTTCACGTATCGGTATTGGATGGGGCGACCTTTATGTTTCAATGCATAAGCATCAGTTGAATTCTAAGATAGGTTTTTTCCAGGTAAACTGGGAGAATAACTATGCTGGAGTGAATGCATGTAATAAAATTCTAGCAAATAAAGCTATCGCATCAAATGAAGATATCGTAGCGCAGGTTCGCGCTTATCGTGCTCTATACTACTATAATTTGTTAGATCTTTATAGAAATATTCCGCTTGATACGACATACGTACATGAGGCTGGTTGGACACCTGAGCAATCAGATCCTAAAGTGGTATACAACTGGATTGAAAGTGAACTGAAAACTGTTGCCGACAAATGCCCAAGTAAGATTGAAATGGGCAAGATCAATAAGTATGCAGCTCACATGTTGCTAGCCAAACTATATCTTAACCATAATGCATGGTTTAAAGATGATACCGATAAAACATGGTATAGTAAATCTCTTGATGAAGTAAACAAGGTCATTGCTGGTCCTTTCTCGTTGGCACCAAACTATAGTGACAATTTCAAGGAAGATATATCTACTTCTCCTGAAATAATATTTGGTATTCCATTGGAAAATAAATATGCTGGTGGTAACTACATGGCAAACTTGTGGATACACAATGCTGGTAGAGCACGTTGGAACTTCTCTGGTTGGGCTACTGGTGGTGGTATCGTATTCCCACAGTTCCTTGACACTTATGAGACGGGAGATACACGTATGGACAATACTTGGACCGGTGGTCAACAATATGCGATGGACGGAACTGCTATAACTGCAGATGGAGAACCATTGATATATACAAAGGAACTTCACAGTATTGACAATCCGGGATGTTATCCTTTTGAAAGCTACAGACTTATTAAGTATGAAATTAAGAGTGGTGATTTCGGAACAAGTTATGACGACGTGCCATATTTCCGTTTGGCAGATGCTTACATGATGAAAGCTGAATGCTTGTTACGTCTTGGTCAAGATGAACAAACAGCAGCCGACCTCGTAACAAAGGTAAGAGCACGTAACTTTAAATCTGATCCAAGCAAAGCTACTATAACAGTGGCACAGCTTAAAGGAGGCAGTAGCTACAAATATGGACACAGAGAGAACCAAGGTACTCTTGGTGGTGAGGATAAATGGATCACTACAAATGAAGGTGGTGCTGATATAGAATTTGGCGGACTGCTTGATGAATATGGAAAAGAATTTGTTTGTGAAGCACATCGTCGTGATGAACTTATTCGATTTAATATCAAGGGTACAAATATGAATGTCTATAATGGCAAATCATGGTTCTGTAAGGATGCTGTAACAGATAGAAATGGTGACCTGTTTCCAATACCAAAGAGTGCTATGGATGGTAATCCAAAACTAAAGCAGAATCCAGGTTATGGATCTACTGAAAGTAAATAATTAGGTAGAAAATATAAAACCTTTAAACGTATAATTCCTTATGAAAAAGAACATATTATATATTGCGGCGGTTTGCATGGCGTTAGGATTAAGCGCATGTAGCACAGACCCTGAAGATGCTGTAGAAAAGCATGTATATACAGAGAATGAGGCTCCTTATCTGCGAACTGATGCAAGTGCCAATATCAGCACTACCGCTGAATTCCGCAAGGGACATGTTAGTCCAAAGATAATTAATCTGAAAGACTATGCTGAGACAATACAGACAAAACTCGGTATGACGGTGGATGATATGATTGCAGGACTTGAAACCGGCAAAGTTGTATTCTACAATATCAATACTTCTCGTGGTATATGGGACAAGACCGCTCCTACAAAGGGAACAACTGGTTGGTACTATAACAAGTCGGGACAGATTGTGAGTAAAGATTCTGACGCTGCAGGATATGTTGAAATAGACAAGACAACAAAGTCTATTGTAATAGGTGTGCCAGAGACCTCTTCTGCTGGAGTATCTTTCTCCGCAACTGTTGGCTTTGCAATCAACAACGGACAGAATTATGATAACTATGTACGCTTCAATATTCCTATTTCTGTTACTGATCCAGGACTTATAATGCCAGTATTCAAGATTCCAGCTGGTGATTATAGTGTGTTTGAGATTAAATTCGCAGATTATTCTACCGCTATTGAAAAATG
The DNA here is from genome assembly GCF_051059605.1 of Prevotella sp. Lineage (GTDB taxonomy): Bacteria > Bacteroidota > Bacteroidia > Bacteroidales > Bacteroidaceae > Prevotella. Next base: position 1,676,058 of record NZ_CP050883.1, on the reverse strand, counting down.
TCTTGGTATGACAGCAAGTGAATTCAACAAGACGGTACAGGATTCAAGTGGTGACATTGCAATGTATTTAGTTGATGATGCTGGTAATTGGGATACAACTTCCAAATACACAGCTAATGGCATCGGTTATTGGCTTGATGGTTTATTGAAAGTTACAACATGGGGAACAAAAGGTTTCAGCTATTTCGTTGAGACACATGATGGTTCTGTTGGTGTTGGTAGAGCACCTGGTGTTGCATCAGGAACTCAGACCAAGTTCCACTTTGTTTATGCAAGCAAGACAGACAAGAGTAAGTTTGTAGAGTTTGTATGTAATGCAACTCTTGAATAAATTCTATTTACCATGGAAAATAATAAATATTCTATAATAAGCAGGAGTACCTTAAGGGTTCTCCTGCTCTTGATTACGGGATTCATATCGGCATGTACTGATAGTAACGATGTTGTTATAGGTAATATAGCAATAAGTGATAACGAAATGCCAAAGACCGTTGATTGGGATGAAGTGGAGTCTTCTGTTTCTTTCAATGCCAACAGCAGTTGGACTGCAACTGTTGATGATGTTACAAGCAGAGCTGCACATACTCAGATAAGTTGGATAAAACTGACTTGTCCTTCTGGTAGTGCAGGAGACAATAAAATGCCTATACTCTTAACGAAGAACGATAATGATACATATCGTGAAGCTACCATAACAGTAAAGTGTGGCGATAAACTCTCGCAGATAACCATTCATCAGAATGCTAATCCAGACGCAGTTCATATAATGGATGTATCTAAGATTCCTGATTACGATAAATATTATTGTCCGGGAACATGGAACGAAGGATTTGAAAAAGGACCAGAAGGTATGTTGCGTTCTGATGCAAAATGGTCATGGTGGAGACATAAGTCAAGTGAACACTTCTTTGTATTCTGGGCTCCAGGATTTGGAGATAATCCTAATGCCGAAACCGTTCCAGAGGCTTTGCGTGTGGATATAGATGACTTACTTGCAAAAGCAGAGAATTTCTATAAAACAAATGTAGAGAAACTAGGTATGGCAACAACAGGACAGGGAAAGTCGTCATTGGATAAATACAAGATGGAAATTTATCTGCTTTATCAAACAGAATGGCTTGCTACTGGATCTGGGTATGATAATACAATAGGCGCGTTGTGGGTAAATCCATCTACATGCAAACCGGTAGGTTCTACAATAGGTCATGAGATTGGGCATAGTTTCCAATTTCAGGTTTCAGCCGACAAACTCTTCACTGGTGAGACTCAAGCCTTGAGTAATGGTATTATTCCTGTAGGATTCCGTTATGGATTCGGACAAGACGGTTCTGGTGGATGTGCTTTCTGGGAACAGTGTGCTCAATGGCAGTCTTTTCAGGATTATCCACAGGAGGCTTTCACTCAGGATGCAAACGTACAGGTGTGGCTGAAAAATCATAATCGTCGTTTCAATCATGAATGGCAACGCTATGCAAGCTACTGGTTCCAGTATTATTACACACAGAAACATGGTATACAGGCATACTCACGTATGTGGAAAGAAAGTAAATATCCTGAAGATCCTATCGAGACATATACTAGATTATATTGTGGTAGTAACCTGAATACTCTTTACAGTGATATGTATGACTATGCTGCTCATTGTGCAAACTATGATTTCGATGCAGTACATCAATATGTTACAGATGCTGCTCTTAACTATGGAACGAAATTATATAAGAACAGTAAGGGATATTATCAGGTTTCTTATGATAACTGTCCTGGTACAACAGGTTTCAATCTAATTCCTTTGAATATTCCTGATGCAGGAACAGACGTAACAGCTCATTTCAATGCTCTTGCTGTTGGATCGGCACTTGCTGCGGGTGATGCAGGAGAGATAGTTGATGGTGACGGAAAGTCAAAGGGAAATGTAAGTACATATAATAAGCAGTCTAACACTAGTGCTGGATATCGTTATGGTTTCGTGGCAATAGACAGTAATGATAAGAGCCATTATGGAGAAATGTTTAGTGCCACTTCTGGTGATGCTACTTTCAGTATACCTTCTGGAACAAAGAAACTGTATCTTGTTGTGCTTGGTGCTCCTTCAACTTATAACAGAGAGGGCTGGGACGATGACGAAACGAATGATGAACAATGGCCTTATGAAGTAAGCTTCAGCAATACCGATTTGTTGGGTAATGTTACCATCCCGACAGGTTCACCTGAAGATATAACATTGTCTCATTCAGTAAATCTTGATGCATCATCAGCAGACTATGTACTGGGTACAATGAATTTGTTGAATAATGGTGATATGGGTAAGATTGCAAAGGCATTCAAAATTCAGCCTGCTGAAATAGCTGCAGGAACTCTTGCAGCAGGATCAGTGACAGCTAATGGACCAACAGAAGGAAAGATAGCAATTGCCAATACCAATCCTGACGGTTCTATAAGCTATACTTATTCAGCCAATGGTACAGGCTTCTGGATAATGGCAGATGGAACAGCTGGAAAATGGGGTGATAGTCCTGTATATTTTGAATACAATTTCACAGGATATAGCCTTGCTTATGGTCACAAGCCTGGAGCAACAACAAAGGATAAGTCTTATACAATACGTCCAACAATGGTATATATGAAAGACGGCAAACTGTATAAGGCAGTAATAGATTTACAAATGAACTTCTGATAATGAAAAGAATCATCATCTGTTTTGTAGTTCTTGCCATGACATCTCTTGGCATGAAAGCACAGAAACTGGTATATATTCCTGATTCTCTGAAAGCATATAATTTGGATAATCCAAATGAAAGATGGTGCTGGAAGCACTCTGTGCAGACAGACAATCTTGTGTTTTTCTGGGAAAAGGGATTCGGAGACAATCCGCTTTGTCCACCAGACCTTGATGGACATCCGATGAAGGTGGATATTCAGAATCTAGAGAATCGTGTAGAAGGTTTCTATCAATTCTTTCGTGATTCGCTGCGCTTCTCTTTACCTGGTAGCAAGGCTGACAAATACAAGATGATGGTAATGATAAACTATTCGCTTGACGGAACTGCCTATGGTGGTACTTATGATAATTTCATAGGTGCCCTGTGGGTAGCTCCCAATAGAATACAAGACAAGAAGCTGAATTGTCTTGCACATGAACTTGGACATTCTTTCCAACTTCAGATATCGGCAGACAGTATAAGTGATATCTGGGGAGGAAACGGATTCTTTGAGATGACGAGCCAATGGATGTTATGGCAGGTAAATCCTAATTGGGTGACTGATGAAAACTATCACTTTCAGGCTTTCCGTAAACTCACTCACAAGGCTTTCCTATCGATTGATAATATATACCATTCTCCTTATGTGTTGGAATATTGGGCAGAAAAACATGGATTGGATTTTATAGCCAAACTATATCGTAACGGGAAAATAGGAGAGGATCCTGCATTGACATATATGCGTATGTGCATGATAAATCAGAAACAGTTTAACAATGAAATGTTTGATTGCTATACAAAGTTATTGAACTTCGATTTCCGACATGCCTATAATGAGACTCGTCCTTATGCATGCACATGTTCCACGCCGATGGATTCTGCTGGCATAGACACTTATCGTATTCCTGCTGATATGGCTCCTGAGGAATATGGATTCAATGCCATAAAACTGGCAAAACCGCTAAAGAAAAACAATATTAAAATAAAGGTAAAAAGGTTGTCAAAGGATAATGGGTGCGACTTGAAATATTCACTTGTGGAAGAGCCTGAATGTTATTATCTACTTGTGATGAACGCACCACGTAAACATGTGATGTTACAGCGTCCTGATGAATATGATAATAATTTAAATGCAAAACCTGCTGTTATTGAATATCAAATATCAGTTAAAGGTACTAATATTTTGAAATAAAATAAATAAAAAGTATCTTTGCAGTATATACTAATGTATACAAAGATACCTATGAAAAGAATAATGTCGCTTATTTTTGCTCTGATCATATCATTACTATCCTTTGCCGGTACACAGCAACAGGACATTAGATACCATAATATATCCATGCAGGACGGGTTGCGCTCAAATGCAGTCCGAAATATTGTCCAGGATAAATTCGGGTTTGTATGGCTTGGAACTGATAATGGACTATGCAGATATGACGGGACAAGCGTTCATTATTATACTATCTTACAACAGGGTACTGATCAATATATATCAGCTCTGCAGAATACCGAAAATGGATTGCTTGTAGGTACTGCTCATGGTGCATTTTTGTTTGATTATAAGTCTGAGACATTTATACCGTTTGCAAAAGTATTGAAAAAGCTGATAAACCATTTCACGTCTGATGCCGACGGAAACATCTGGATAGCAACAATGGGGCAGGGAGTAGCTAGATACTCTCCCAAAACAAAGACTTCTCGCATCTATCAATTTAAAGCTAATAAGGGAAATATTTCACAGGTGTTTGTAGATAGTCGCAATCAAATTTTCGCTATATCCAATTGGGGTAAGTATTATATTTACAAACTAAATAAAGCCACTAACGAGTTTGTACCTTTAAATACACGAGGTGGCAATTATGGGTCTTTAGCAATAACAAAAGCTTATGATGGAAGTATTCTGTTAGGAACATGGGAAAATGGTTTATGCAGAATAAATGATGACGGCAGTATCGAGACATTGCTTGATCCGTCTATATCAGGAACAGCACATCATATACATACCCTTTTCGCACAATCTTCACAAAGTGTACTTATAGGTTGTGACGACGGTTTGATTTCTTATAATCCTCAAACTGGTGAGTGGCATGTTGTGAACGAGCATGCAGAAGAACGAGCATCTCTAAGTGAGAGGTTTATTTATTCTATTATGCGTGACAACGAAGGAGGATTATGGTTTGGTACATTTTATGGTGGAGCAAATTATCTTTCGCCAGTTGGAGAGCGCTTCTCAAACTATACGTGCCATGGCAAAGGAAATGGTTTCTGCGGAAATGTCATATCGCGCTTTTGTGAAGATAATAATGGTAGCCTTTGGATAGCAAGTGATGATGGAGGACTTAGTCGCATGTCTGTTTCTACTCATCAGATTGTTCCATATCCAGGAAGTTCCGTACTTTCTAAATATAATGTTCACGCATTGTGTAATGATGGTAAATATTTATGGATAGGAACATATACAAACGGAATAATACGTTTGGAAAAGTCTACTGGCGCAATGAAGAAATATACACAGCAACAGGGACTTTATGGCAGCAGTAGTTATGCGATATATAAAGACCATAATGGAAAGATATGGGCTGCTACAATGGAAGGTATAAATCTGTATGATCCGGTAAAAGATTCGTTTCATAAAATATGTGCCACAGAAATACTTACCATTGATATTAAAGAGGATAAAAATGGATTTATGTGGTTTGCAACTCAAGGTGGTGGAATCATAAAATACAATGTTGCCACAAAAAAAATCAAGATATATCGCCATAGTAAAAGACTGGGCTCAATACCTTCTGATCAGGTGAACTGCATCCATATAGGTGAAAACGCTCAGATTCTTATTGCCACATCAACCGGTATTTGTAGCTATGACCAGAAAACTGATACATTCAATCCTATACCTTTAAATATAGATATAAAGGATGTTGGAAGTATCATAGAGGATCAGGGAATTTTGTGGATATCAACCACACATGGTATAATAAGATATGTAAAGGGAGAGGGACAGCAGTTGTTTAACCGCTATGATGGTCTTTATTCAGAAATCTTTCAACCTAATGCGGGTATTAAGACATCAGATGGATGTATATATTTTGGAACAACAAGTGGCTTCGTTGGTTTCTATCCATACCAGATAAAGGCAAACAATATTCCGCCAGCTGTATATATTACAGGATTTGAACTCTTTAATAAACCTGTTGCTGTGGGCGATGAAAGATTGTCTGAATCGCTTAACAGTATAAAGAAATTAAACTTGTCGTATAAGGACCACATGTTCAGTCTCTCGTTTGCAAGTTTAAGTTATTGCAGTCCTGAGAAAAATCAATATGCCTATATGCTTGATGGATTTGACAAGGAATGGAATTATGTTGGCAATCAGCATAAAGCAACATATACAAATATACCTGCCGGAACATATACTTTCAGAGTTAAGGCAACCAACAATGACGGGTTGTGGAGTTCAAAAGAGGCAACGCTTCTTATTGTTATTCATCCACCATTCTGGTGGACTCTGCCTGCAAAGCTTATATACATTATATTGATATTAGCGGCAATATATTTCAGTATGCAGTATAAACTGAAAGGTGCAGAAAACAAGCATAAGGAGGAAATACGCAAGTTAAATATTAAACAGGAAGAGGATACACGTAAGGCAAGGCTTAACTTCTTTACAATGATAGCCCATGAAATTCGCACTCCTGTTACTCTTATTATAGGACCATTAGAGAATATTAAAAATGAATCATGCGAGAAGTTCTCTGCTTTTTATTCTCAATTGTCTATTATTGATCGTAATGCACACCGTCTGCTCGAACTTGTAAATCAATTATTGGATTTTAGTAAGGTTCAACAACAAGGTCTGCTTGTTAATTATGATTCGTGTAATATTGCCGAACTGTTAAGCTCTGTTGCTGAGAGGTTTGCTCCATCTTTTCATCAGAAGGGCATTTCTTTTTCAGCTACATATCCACCTAAAGATTTTGTAGCTGTAATAGACCGTGAGGGAATAACTAAGGTTGTAAGCAACTTGATGTCTAACGCGCTTAAATATTCTCGTTCACTTGTAAAACTTGATGGCAGTGTAAATCCTGTCGACAATACGTTTACTATTGTGGTTGAAGACGATGGAGAAGGAATAAGCAAGACTGACTTGAAACGCATCTTTAATCCTTTCTTTCAAGCCAGCGACAACAAGCCTGGAACTGGTATCGGTTTGAGTATTGTTAAGCAGATAGTAGAACAGCATCATGGAACGGTGAATGTAGTGTCTGAAAAGGGAAAAGGAGCTAAGTTTATCATTACGTTATCTGATGTGATAAATGAAAAAACAGATAAAGAAACGGTAACTTGTGAAAGTATATCACAGGAAGACACGAATGCTGATAGCTATCAAAGTGATGAATTAGACAATAATATGCCGTCAAATATAAGTGACTCTGCTCCAACGATGCTCATCGTTGATGATGATCCAGATATGCTGACTTTCATATCATCTAATTTTGCTAAGTCATATACTTTGTTTACAGCTCAGAACGGCGTTGAGGCTTTGGAAATATTACATAATAAAACAGTTTCACTTATAGTCAGTGACTGGATGATGCCAGAAATGGATGGTGCTGAACTGTGCCGAAGAATACGTAAAGATTATACAATAAGTCATATACCTTTTATCATGCTTACGGCAAAGACGGATAATGATTCCAAAGCAGAAAGTATGGATTGTGGTGCTGATGCATATATTGAGAAGCCTTTCTCGATGAAATATTTAGAAGCTTGTATTCGCAACATGATAGAAATGCGTCATTTGCTTATGCAGAAATTCTCAAGTCTGCCATCTGAACCAATTTCTAGAATAGCAAATACAACGGTTGACGACGAATTTCTTACACACATGAATGCTATTATTGAGGACAATATATCTAATACAGAACTCAATGTAGCGTTTCTTGCTTCTGAACTCGGAATAAGCAGAAGCGGACTGTTTGCAAAGATAAAGGCTTTGGCTGATGTTACGCCGAATGAAATGATACAGGTGATAAGACTTCGCCGTGCAGCTGTACTTTTGCAACAAAACAAGTATCGTATAAACGAAGTGTGTTACATGGTGGGTTTCAACAGTCCAAGCTATTTCACGAAGTGTTTTCAAAAACAATTCGGAACGAAGCCGGGAGAGCATTTGGTATAGATATGCTAATAAATATAAAAGGCTTCTTTGTTTTATTTAAAAATAAAACATTATCTTTGCATGGGTGAATAAAATTATACCAATGAAACGCTTATATATCTTTCTTATTTCAATGTCTGCTTTCATCTCTACGTTTGCACAGCCTGCTTTCGTTGATAAATGCAATATGTCTTATCTAAATATGCTGAGCGGACTTCCAAGTAATTTTGTTGACGATATATATAGTGACAGTTTCGGCTTTATATGGATTTCCACTCATGGTGGTGGACTCGTAAGATATGATGGATTCTCATATCGTTATTTTGGAGTCGGAAGTGATGGAATGTCACTAAAGAGCAATACTTGTCATAATGTTGTTGAAGATAGATTTCATCGTCTTTGGATCAGTTTCGAGGAATGCACAGAAGTGCTAGACCTTAAAACAATGCATTCGATTGTGCCTAAGAGTAAAAACGATGAATTAAAGCGCATTATGAGCCAAATGTCTGTAAAGGTGTATTGCGACAGTAAGGGGTATATTTGGATTGTAGAAAGAAATGATATATGCCGGGTTGAATTTGATGAATCCGGAGATGTAAAAGATATTATTAAATTCGGATATACCAACAATACTCCTGATATTGCGATTACCGATATAAATAATGATGGTTCTGTTTGGGCTGCTATTGATGGAGGATTATATCGGCTTGTGGTTTCAAATCATGAGATTGTGCGCATGGACATTTCGCCGACATTCAAAGATCTTCCGGGAATATATGTTACGTCTATTTTGAATTATCAAGGTAGTATATGGATAGGTACAAATGTTGGGCTGATGAGATATAACACGCTCAACAGACAAGTTAAGGTATATAAAAACACAATAGGAGAGAAGTCTCTTTCTCATTCTTATATAGCAGCATTGGCATTGTCACCAGATAATCATTTGGTTATTGGAACACTTTGTGGTGTAGACATGTATAATCCCGAAACTGATGATTTTTCACATTGGAACATGTCAAGCAAGGTGAATCCATTGAGTAGTAATTTTATTAATTGTATTTATTCACTAAATGGATTTTTGTGGGTTGGAACCGAGACTGGTGGTATAGCGCAACTCGCTCCAAGACAGTTGAGACTTGAAAACTTTATACATACAGACGAAGCAGCGAGTTTGTCTCCAAATGCTTTAAACGCAATGTATGTAGAGCCAAATGGTACACTATGGGCTGGAACTGTTGAAGGCGGTTTGAACAGAATGGAAAGAGGAAAAAGCTCTTTTACGCATTTCACGACTTCTAATTCTGCATTATCCCACAATAGTGTATCAACTCTTGCTGTTGACGGAAAGCGTAGACTATGGGTTGGTACTTGGGCTGGAGGTCTTAATCTTGTCGATCTAAAAACTCATCGTACTGTTTCACGTCTTAATGTGCCTCAGAAATATAAATCATTGCTTAACTTTATCGGGGCTTTGGCTTACGATAAGTACAATAACATCATGTGGATAGGCAGTAATGATGGTATATTCGCTTATGATATTAACACGAATACCGTATTTGATCCTTTTAATGGCAATCGTGATATACGAGGTGCTATCGGCTCTATTGTTGACAGATATGGTTATCTGTGGATAGGATGTGTTACTGGTGTTGTTAAAATCAATTTGAAATCACCTGGAAGGCGCTGCCATAGATTTAACTATGTTCATATTACAAATAAACTTGATGATTCAAAGAGCGGAATAATAGATAAGCTATGTGCTTTTTGTCAGACTCAAAACGGCACGTTATGGTTAGGTAGTAATGGATATGGACTATATAAGCGCATCATAGATAAGAATGGACATGAGATTTTCAAGGCATATACATTAAGGGATGGATTGGCAAACAATTCTGTTAAGGGCATTGTTGAAGATAATAATGGCATGTTGTGGATAACAACGGAAAACGGTCTTTCGCAGTTTAATCCTAAAACAGAGACGTTTACAAACTATTCTGCAAATGACGGATTATTGTCTTCACAGTTCTATTGGAATTCTGCTGTGAAATCGGCTGATGGAATAATCTATCTAGGAAGTGATAAAGGATTAACGATATTGAAGGGTGATAACTCTGATGCTCTTTACAAGGGGCATTTAAGGTTTACCAGACTCATGGTTGACAATGAGGAGATATATGCAGGAAGTCGTTTCTTGGATGAAGATATATCCATTGCTCATGAAATAAATATCAGAGAGGGTGATAAGTCATTGTCAATTGATTTTTCTTCGCTCAACTATGGTAATGAGAATCGTGGAGGTTACTATTACCGTATGAAGGGATTTGAGGATGATTGGATTCCTTTGAAACCAGGAGAACATAGCGTCAGATACACAAGTCTTCATTCAGGTAGCTATCAGTTTGAAGTGAAATACTCTTCAGCTGTTACGAATGGAACGGGAGATGTTATTTCAATAGATGTGAATGTGGCTCCTTATTTTTGGAAGAGCTGGTGGTTTGTTTCTATATTACTTTTGGTATTGACAGTGCTTGGCAAGTATGTTTATGAATGGCGTATCACAGAGTTGCGTCGACGTGAGGCAGAAAAGCTGATGCGTCCGATAGAAGAAGCCATAAGGGAGAGTGACGAACCTAATAAGTTGCAGTCGCGTATAGAGGATATCCTTAGCAATCAGCGCAAGTTCCATGAAAGTAAGATAAAGAGTTTTGAGGCTGATAAGGAAGAATTGAAACTGAACAACAAACCGTTTATTGATGATGTGATTGCTATTTTGGAAAAGAACTATATGAATTCTGAATTTGGTGTAGGAGAACTCGCTGATGAAATAGGCATGAGTAGGGCTGTGCTTAGTCGTAAACTGTGTGCAGATACCGGACTTCCTACGAGTCAGTTTATTCGTAATTATCGTCTAGGAATAGCCAAAGATATATTAATAAAGAATCCTGGCAACAGAAATATCACCGAAATAGCATATAAGGTAGGTTTTAATGATCCTAAGTATTTCACTCGCTGTTTCACTCGTCAGTATGGTTCATCACCAACTACCTATAAGAGCGAATAATATCTTGCGCAAGTTATAATAGGGATTATTGCATGTTCTATTGAAATCATTGATGCCATTGTAACAATTAAAGACAGATTCTCCTTTATTTTTGGATTATACAAATAGGTTAAGAGCAAAGCCTTAATCATTCATGGCAGGCCAACTCCTAACAATCAGTAAATGAATTTCCCCGAAAGTAAAGTAACTTTCGGGGAAATATTATAGTAGCAATTATTTTTTCCTTAATGATTAGGGAAATAATCTTTGCAAGTTCTTACTGTATTGATGCCTGATATATTTTCTCAATGGAGTCTTTTAGCATCTTATTAAAGTCTGCATCAGACTGACTGCTGCTTAAACCTTGTAACAATGCTCTGGAGAAGCTAGCAATCATTTTGTGATTATGAGCAAGCTTTTCACATGCCTCATCTTGTGAATATCCACCAGACAACGCAACGACACGTACAACATGAGCGTCAGCCATCAAGTCAGCATAGAAGTTGTCTATGCTCGGAATAGTTAACTTGAACATGACTTTCTGATCCTTACCTAATGCTTCCAGAGCCTCTTTGATATATTTCTTAAGGAGTTCTTCACATTTGGTCTTTTCAGGAGCATGAATGTCTACTTCAGGTTCAATGATAGGAACAAGATCGTAGGCAATGATTCTTTTGGCAATTTCAAATTGTTGGTCAACAACTTTTTTAATACCTTCTTCATTTGCCTCTTTGATCACAGAACGCATCTTTGTACCAAAGATATGTCTCTTTTGTGCCTGTTCCAGTAGGTCATCCAATTCTGGCATTGGTTTCATCACCTGTACACCGTTTTCTAAATCAGCTAGTCCCTTATCTATTTTCAGGATAGGAACAACTTTCTTTTCTTCCCAAAGGTAATCAGCGGTATATTTATCGTCGATCTTACGGTTCATCGTATTCTCAAACAGAATGGATGCGATGATTCTGTCACCTTTGAAAGCAGGTGCTTTGATGACTCTTGTACGCATCTGATGAACAAGCTGGTACATTTCTTCTTCAGTAGTCCACGCATCTTCACTAACGCCATATTGCTTCAAGGCTTTTGGTGTACTGCCACCACTCTGATCAAGTGCGGCAATGAATCCTTTAGCGGATTTCATTTGTTTTAATTGAATTGCATTCATAATTTTATATTTTAATCTTGTTATTTTAAAACACAGAGCTTTTTGTTATTTGTCTGTTTGCAAGTCTGGCATCTCTGTTTATTTCGCCAGTCCTTGTTTGGCAACAGCTTCCTGTTTGCGCTTGATTTCTTCTGCATTGCCCAAGTAGAAGTCTCGAACAAGTTTTAGGTTGTCATCAAACTCAAAGACATAAGGAACTGCTGTCGGAATATTCATGTCACTAATCGCTTCATCAGAAATACCTTTTAGATGTTTCACGATGCCACGCAGACTATTACCATGGGCAACGACCAGAATATTGTCAACCTTCATTAGTTGAGGAAAAATTTCACATTCCCAGTAAGGCATAACTCTTTCTATCGTTTCTTTCAGGGATTCCGTGTCTGGAATATATTCAGGAGGAATAGAGGCATAACGTAGGTCGTGTCGCGGATTATCCAAATCGTCTTTTGACAGAGGCTGGGGAGCGATTTCAAAACTTCTGCGCCATATATGAACCTGTTCGTTCCCATATTTTTCAGCTGTTTCGCTCTTGTTCATTCCTTGCAGAAAACCATAATGCTTTTCGTTCAGTCTCCATGATTTAAAGACAGGAATCCAGTCTTCATCCATTTTATCCAGAACACAGTTGAGTGTTTTTACAGCTCTCTTTAAATAAGAGGTGTAAGCAACATCGAAGGAATAGCCTTCCTTTTTTAAAAGAGTTCCTGAATTTTCAGCCTCTTCAATACCTTGAAGCGACAAGTCTACATTTGTCCAACCTGTAAATCGGTTTTCTTTATTCCATTGGCTTTGACCGTGTCTAATCAATACTATCTTTTTCATACCTTTACGAATTAAATAGAATTATACTTAAACAGGCCGAAGAAAATTCTTCAGTTTTATTCTTGGTAGTAGTAGCCAAAGTATGAAGTTATCTCTGACCTGTTGGTAAAGATAGTAATAAATTTAATATCCAACTAATTTTTGATGGTTTTTAACTATTTGATGATAATAAAAAAGTTGAGTACAAAGAAAAGTTTTTTCAATGCCACTAATGTCACTTTGTCACAAACCCTTTGTTTATAAGGGATGAGCGAGTGACATTAAGTGACATTATCGGGGCAAAAGTGACATTAAGCCCTAGAGTGCACCTATTTTTTGCGTTTTTTTAGCTACGGAGCTATGGCATCTATTTCTGTTTATATAATGTACGTGCATGCATAGGGTTTTGAAAAATATAAGCGTCGAAGAGTCAACTTAATGAATATCAGTATTTTATCGACGAATTTGAGTAAATAAAGTGACGATGATCTGACAGTCAAATTTCAAGTTTTGCATGCGTTTCCATATAGAAACAGTTCCGTTTCTATATAGAAACGCAAACGTTTCTACGATGTTTTACCTCCTATTCCTTCGTAAAACGCAGTGCGTTTTACGAAGAAACGCACTCCAAAACATCGTAAAACGCATTGAATTACTTCGTAAAGTGCAATGCAATATGATGAAAATTTTCCCCCATATTTTACCGACGAATACCCGTTACTTTATTCTACCCGAAAGAAGTTCTAATAAATTGATGCTCAACGGATAGACACCACGACACTTGTATTTTTCAAAACCCTAAGTGTGCGCGTGCGCACGCATGTGTATTATAATGTGTAGCACCACAGTAATTAAAACTTTGGCTAACTATCTAACCTAAATCCAATTGCATGGACAAAAAATTTGCAGTATCTTTGCCGAGAATTCAGCGGGATTCGTCAGAACATTTAAACAAGCTTGAAGATTCTGCTCTCGTTTACTGCATCTATGTATACATCCTCAGTACCTCTGATGCAACCAACAGATCTTTCTCTTTAACTGGATTTATAGAGAATATCACTTTCTAAATTGACGAAGAATCAACTTCATAGAAATCTTTCTACATTCTTCTCTTTTCGTCGTTTCCTGCACCAGTTCCCTTATATCTAGTGTGATATTCATTGAAACTATAGGTTATTGTCATTCCTATGGAGTGATCGTGGAGATTAGATTTATTTTGGGTGATAATATGTTCTGAATATAGTTTGCGATTCATACGCTGAGTATTAAATATATCATTTGCATATACATTTACGCTAAGGGCTTTGTTGAAGAATGATTTGTGTATAGAAAAGTTTGTACCCCAATATGGTCTGCCACTAAAGAATCCATCATCACCATAGCTATCAAAAATTGTTGCAATTATGGCAGAAAATGAATTGGATATCTTAAACATGTTTTTTACGTTTAAAACGATGTCAGGTTTGTTAAGATTCACACTAACACCGTGTTTCTTAGAATCCATGAACTGCTGATTATACATTGCTTCAAATGTAGGTTGGTACCAATCGAATTTAGGAGACATGATTATTGAGAAATTTATGTTTTGCTTGTGTGGATAGTTCATTAAAATGGCATAGTTAATTTCCTCACCTTTATATAAATAGTTTCTCCACATTATAGCATCCTTTATGTAGGAGTATCCGGCAGAAATATTAAACCATGAAAATGTCATTGTTGTTTCTAAATTGCGTATTATACTTTTGTTAAGTGATGGATTTCCACATTCGTATTCGTATTGGTCATCATATAGCTTATTATCTTGTAATTGCCGATATGTAGGAAGTACTGTTTTTTCTTCATAGTTGATTTGGAAACCACATTGATCTTTATTCCATGAAACTGATATTGACGGAAACCAATTACCATAACAGCGTGACAAGTCATTTTGTTTAACTCCAAAAGAGTAATAGTTAGAGACTAAATATTCGTATCGCATGCCGATATTGAAATTCCAGTTATTTACTTGTTTCTCAAATTCAGCAAATCCTGCAATATTGTTTTCTTTTATATTGTTTTGCGAATTGTCTACATATCCTTCTTTAATAGTATATTCACCTGATGATTTAGTATGGGTGAGTTCTGTTCCCCAGTTAATTGTACCGATATTCTTTAATGAATAATTCATCACTAATTTTTCTGCTATCATACGGTTGGCATTATTCGAATGCGTGTTTGTCTTCCTATTTTCAGATTCTTGGTTAATTTCTTCGGTGTGAGTATCTATGCTATTTTTATTACTATAATATGAACTATTAAAATCAATACCAATGTGACCAATCTTTCCTACATAATATAGGTCGATTTCATTATCAGGTCCATATTGGGCATTGTAGTTATCAGTTATAGCTATAGTATTTTCTTTTATGTTATTGCGCAGAATATCGTAAGTTCCATTTTTATTGCCATGCCTAAAAAGATCATCATCTAGTGTATATGACAATCCTATTGAGTTCTCTTTATCTATATCATAGTTCATGCCTACTTTACAAGAAATATTAGCAAATCTGGTGTATGCGCTGAAAATTTCGTTTTTTTGTAGCTGATAGTCATCAAATAACATCTTTGTTTGTGTATTGCAGTCTTGAATAAAATTATTGTTACAAAAAAACATGTCAGTGAATAATTCTAGACCTTTCTTTTGATAACTTAACGTAAAGTCGTTATAGCCACTGGTCTCGCTGTTATTTGAAATGTCAGAACTGTTATTTATGCTTATTCCATTTGTTTGTTTTTTGATGGTCTTAATGCGAATAACAGACTGAACAGTTGCACTGTATTCTGCTCCAGGACTTGTTATGACATCTATGCTTTTTATTTCATCTGATTTCAAACGTGTTAAGTCGGTAGCGTTATTCACCTTTTTGTTGTTGATATAGATATCAGCTTCACCTTTGGCAAATACACTAGCTTTTCCGCTTTGCTTGTCAAAACTAACTCTTGGTAATAGTGCTAGCAATTCTGATGCTGTGCCGACATTACTGAGTAATGAATTCTCAATGTTTATGGTCATGCCACCCTTTACCATTTTATATTGAGGTCGGTTTGCCTTTATAGTTACTCCCTTTATGATCATTTGAGCAGGGTGTAACTGTATAGTGCCTATATCTGTGTTGGTATAAGTCTTTTTGAAAGTTTTGTATCCAACATAAGAAACGCTTGCTATTACTTTTTTAGCATCGCATGGAATAGCAAAGTATCCGCTTTCATTACTTACGCCGTTGCCTATAATAGTAGAATCTGCCGTTGATAATAATGTGATGTTGGCAAACTCTGCGGGTTGATTATTCTCGTCAATAATGCGACCTTTATACCTATTGCTCGTCTTTTGTATACATTCTACAAGTAAGGAGTTTGATATTTGGCTCATCTTTATAGGATAAAAACCTATTAATTGCTGAATGGCATCGGTAACAGTCATGTTGTGTATGTTAGCAGTTACTTTGAAGTCTTCAAGTTCATTATATATGAAATTAATAGCATATTTATTTTGTAAGCTATTTATATCTTCCAATGCTTTTGATATTGGCACATTCACATATTTCTTGTTTATTCTTTGTGCGTATATTGGACAAGCCAATGCACAGATTATAATGATTATTAGTTTTCTCATGATTTTATTCTACTTTATTATCAAGAGTCTTAGAGAAGATATCGCTTACAATATCTTTGCATTCTTCCTCATCATATATGATGGATTTGGCAAGATTATACATCTTCTCGTAGTATCGCTTGAATATTCTTTCTATATCAGTTTTTGGCTTCATATAATAACTATACAGTTCAGAAAGTTAGAAAACTAAGCAAAACAATGTTTTTTTTCATTTAGTTCTAAAAAAAAAGTTTAGTAAGTCTGTGTCTAGTATAAACAGTTCCTTATTTTTATATTATGTGCAAAGATAAAGCTTTCTAATTAATATATAATATGAATCTATTAAAAAAGTTTTTTAATTATTTGCTTTCGTTGGGATACTCTTAAATGATAGTTGTAATGCTGAGAGAGAATAATAATTTTTAATGATATAATGTCGTGTGAATGCACAGTTTTTATAAAATAACTTCTTGTATTTTAACTAAAAGTACAAGTAAACAAAGCCTTTTAGTAATGTTGGATAAATTTAGCAAATAAGCCTAAATACATATTTGTCCACCTAATAGATTGATTTGTCCACCATGTATTTTTACTCTTTATCTATATTTGCGACATTAATTATCATAAAATCTATTAACATTAATAACTAAAAACAATTAAAATGAGAAAACATTTATTCTCAGTGATGCTTGTTCTGAATTTTATGGGAGGCCTTATAGTAAGCCCTTTACCCATGGTCGCTTCAGTAACACAGACAGAGATCATTCAGGTCAAAAGTCGTGTTGTAGACCAAGATGGACAACCTCTTATTGGTGCAACCGTCAAAGTGAAAGGTTCCAATGTCGGAACTGTGACGGATCTTGAAGGTGCTTTTCAATTAAATGTTCCTGCTAATGCTATTTTGTCAGTGAGCTATATTGGTTATAAAGATAGCCAGATTGCTGTTCGTGGTCGCGCTATCATTGACCAAATTCAACTCACTTCTAATGACTTGACGCTTAATCAAGTTGTTGTTGTCGGCTACGGAACACAGAAAAAAGCAGACCTTACAGGTTCTGTTTCTATCGTAAATGCAGAAGAGATGAAGAAGGTTTCTAACTCAAACATCTCTACAATGCTTGAAGGTAAGGTTCCTGGTGTTCAGATTACAACAGATGGTCAACCTGGTGCCGATCCTACTGTAAGGGTACGTGGTATCGGTTCATTTGGAAGTACAGCCCCTCTATATGTTATAGATGGTGTGCCTATGGGAACTTCTATCCGTGACTTCTCTCCTAATGACATTGCCTCAATCCAAGTACTTAAAGATGCCTCTGCTGGTGCTATTTATGGTTCGCGTGCAGCTAATGGTGTAATTATCATTACAACAAAGAATGGTCAAAAAGACCAACCATTGAAGGTTGGATATTCTGGCTACTTTGGTGTTGATAAAGTTTCAGGTGGTGTTTATGATGTGATGAATTCAGATCAGTATAGTAATTACCTTGGTAAAGCATGCGCAAACTCTAACACAGCTCTACCTGGAGGTTATAGCCTTGATGCAAATACCGGTCAATACCGTTTTATGGATAATACCAATACTGATTGGTTCAATGAGGTATTTAAAACAGGTATCCGACAGAATCATAACGTAAACTTTAGTGGTGGTAGTACTAGTAGTACTTATAATGTAGCCCTTGACTACTTCGAGCAGAAGGGTACGCTTGAAGGTGCTGGACCAAACTACAAGCGTTACAACGCACGTGCCAACAATACTTTTGAAACTAAGTTTATTAAGTTCCGTACCAGTATGGTTTACTCACATTCAAGCCAAGACAATATGGGACTTTCTAATGCTTCAGAGTATGTTCAGGGATTGTATGGTGATGTAACCAACGTATTGCGTGGAACATTGTTGATGCAACCAACTATTAAGGCTTATGACTCATCTACATGGGTTCTTGACGATAAGGTGGGTTCTGCAAGCAACTATAATTATGATGCATACGGTTATGGTGTATATTATGATAATATTCATGGTGATATATCTGCATCAAACCCTCTATTGGTAAACAATCTGCTAAAGCGTAATACTGTAGTTGATCGCTTTGTTGGTACAGCTTCTGCTGATGTAGACTTATTAAAGATGATTGGTTTGGGCAATAAAAACCACCATCTGAATTATAAGATTAATCTTTCATACAGTAATACACACGCTAAGGACAATACTTGGATATCTGCATGGATTCAGAGTAACCGTGTTTATCTAGACAAGAGTAATGAACGTCTTACAAAAGGTGAGCGTACATACAATGATGCGTTGATTGAGAATACTCTTACTTATGATGGTAAGCTAGGACTGCACAACATCAACCTTGTGTTAGGTCAGACATACGAAGAGGAAAATTCAAATATGCTAACAGGGTGGGGCGTAAACTTCTCTGAGCCTTACTTCTTGCAACTTCAGAATGCAGCCAAAACATATTCTTCATCTTATGAATATAAGCATGCTTTAGCTTCTTATATTGCTCGTCTTAATTACAACTATGATGAGAAATACCTGATATCTGCAATCATCCGTCGTGATGGTAGTTCACGTCTTTCTAAAAATATCCGTTGGGGAACATTCCCTTCTGTATCTGTAGGTTGGCGCTTTGACAAGGAAAAATTCTTCCCAATCAGTCACGATATCGTAAATATGTTTAAGGTTCGCGCCAGTTATGGTGTACTCGGTAATGAGAATATTGGTGAGTACCAATACATGGCTACGATGAATCGTAACAACATGACTTACAGTTTCAACAATACCGCTGTTACTGGTTCTGCCATATCTACTTATGTAAATGATAATATTGCATGGGAGAAGAAGAAAACTACCAATATAGGTATTGACCTAGCTATGTTTGATAATCGCGTTGAGTTTACTGCAGAGTGGTACAAAAACCGTTCAGAGGATTTGTTATACGGAGTTCCTGTTCCTGCACAAGCAGGTGTTTCAAACACAAGCGTTACAATGAATGCCGCTTCTATGGACAACAGTGGTTTTGAGTTCTCTGCCACATATCGTAACCATGATAACCCATTGAAGTATGATATCAGTGCCAACCTTAGTACACTGAAGAATAAGGTTACTTCTTTAGGTTTCGGAACTAATTCATATATCTCAGGTTCTTATGCTACATACGTAGGTCATGAAGTAGGTCAGTTCTATGGTTGGGTTTACGAAGGTATTGCACGTACGCAATCAGATTTGGATAATCATGCTACACAGCAAGGTGCCAACGTAGGCGACTGTCTTTACAAGGATGTAAGTGGTCCAAATGGCACTCCTGATGGTAAAATTGATGCTTACGATCAGGTAGTCCTTGGTAGTGGTTTACCAAAGATAAACTTCGGTTTGAGTGCGCGTCTTGAATATAAGAACTTCGATTTGACTATTTCTACTTATGGAGCACTAAACTATCATGTATCAGACGATATTTATAATAGTCTTAATTCATGTTATGGATGGGGAAACAAAGATGTATCAATCTTAAATGCCAATCAATATTCTGCTGATGGTCAGACATACATCTCAAGTGTTCCACGCACTTATGTAACAAACAATGCTTCTTTGGCATGGAATGATCTTTTCAGCTCTCGTAAAATTCAGAATGCTGCTTATTGGAAGATTGCCAATATTGAATTGGGTTACAACTTACCTGGTAAATGGTTTAAAGGTATAATATCTGGTGCGCGTGCTTATATCTCAGCGCAGAATGTTTACACCTTTACCGGTTATCATGGTTACAACGTTGACTATGCTGGCGGAACATTCACTCCAGGTTATAATTACAGTTCTTTCCCAACTCCACATACATATATGTGTGGTGTTCAATTCTCATTCTAACATAATATGTATTTTCAATATGAAACTATATAAAATTTCACTGGCCCTTTTGCTGGGTCTTAGCACATTCACATCGTGCAATGATAAGCTGGAACTGATGAATCCTAACCAGCAGACAACAGGTACATTTGGCTATACAGCCGATGACTTGCAGGAAAGCGTTATAGCTGCTTATAACCATATTCGTATGGAAGGTTCTTACGCTCGTGTAGGCTACACTATTGATGTATGCCGTGGTGATGAAGCATGGAATTCTTCACAAGTATGGTATTTGCCTTTTGACGATCTTAACGAGTCTATTACTGATGGCATCGGTTCGTGGTCTTGGCGTGAATGGTATTATACCATTAATGTATGTAATTTTGTTCTTTCACGTTGCAATAGTGATGATTCACAACTCTCAGAGGCAATGCGTCGCATCAAGGGACAGGTGCTTTTCCTTCGTGGCTTGTCATACTATAACCTTGCTGGATATTATCAGAATCCACCACTTACAACAGACTATAAAGCTTATTCTACGCTAGATGGTCTATATGGCGGTAACAGTACTTTCGATGATGTACTTGATAATGTTGAAAATGATTTTAAGGAGGCTATGACCTTACTTCCTTCACGTGATGAGGGTGGTGTATGGGCTGGCGGTCGTGCCACATGTGGTTCAGCTGCGGGATACTATGCCCGTGCTCTTATGCAGCGCCATAAGTATAGTGATGCTCTTGCTGTATTAAAGGACATTATTGGCAAGAAGTACGGAACATATAAGTTAATGGCAAACTATGGTGACAATTTCCGTGAAGGTTCTGCATATGAGAATAATGCAGAGAGTTTGTTTGAGGTGCAATTCCTTGATTATGGTTCACAGGGTACTGACGATGAGTGGACTCCTGTAAACACAAGTGCTTATGCTACACAGGGTTCTGCTATTGAAAGTAACTTTGGTCCTGGTGCTTATGGTGGATGGGCTGACATCTCTGCTTCACCATGGTTGTATCAACTTTTCAAGGGTGAGCGTACAACAGCTGGCAAACTAGATCCACGCTTATATTGGACTATAGGTACTTATGAGTCTGATTGGGAAGGTTTTGAATATGGTAATACATGTTATACATCTAAACTTACTGCTAAAGACACGGTTGTGACAAACAATAACAACGGTGGTCTGCCTATAGCTAAGTTTACAAACCTGCGTACAGGTCTATATAATAAGGTAGTAACTGGTTTGCATGATGGTATAAATCTTCGTATGATGCGCTACTCTGATGTGTTGCTTCGTGCAGCTGAGTGTGAAAATGAAGTCAATGGTCCTACACAGCAGGCAATAGATTGGATAAATCAGGTTCGTGAACGCGCAAAGCTTGCCGACTTGAAACTTGCCGATTTTCCAAATGCAAATATGCTGTTTGAGCAGATTGCCAATGTAGAGCGTCCAAAAGAGTTTGGTTGTGAGTTTGGTCGTGGGTTCGACCTCCTACGTTGGGGATTCTTCTATAGTGCCGACCGTTTGCAGCAGTTGAAGGAACACGGTACTTTCCGCCGTTCTATTCATCATGCAAAGGATCCTGTGAGCTATTCTAACATAGCTAATGATCCAGAACTTAAGAGTTCTTATGATACTTATGTTCAGGGACACGAGTTCTTGCCTATTAATCAAGATTTGCTTAACAATAATCCTAACCTTAAGGGTAATTCCGCTAATGAGGGAACAGATAACTCTGTCTACTTCAGTCAGAAGGGGTGGACAATACATCCAGTTATAAGTCTAAGCAAATAGAAATAATTTAATACATTTATCTATAAAAGATTATGAAACATCTGAATAAAATAGCATCCATTTTCTGTGGTGCTGCATTTGGACTACTGGCTCTTGCCAGTTGCGAGGGCGGCGACCTGTACAGCGTGAATGCTCCCGACTGGATTTCCCAGAAAATAGACTCAATAGAGAATTCTAAAAAATCAAATGAAGAGGTGTTGGTTGGTATGCAGGAAGACGTGTACACGATTGGTAAGAGTGACTATTCTTCAGGATGGTGGTCTAGCTTCTCTAAGTATTATGTTGTTCCTGACGGACAGAAGTGGAATGCTGTGTTAAACCTAAATCTAAACTCTAGTGATGACACTTATTATAAGAACTTCGCCATTGTCATAACAAATGATGTTGACCGTGGTGGTACTGGATATCAGGAATATGGTGCTTACCGTTTTGATGCTACTGGTGATTCTGCCAAGTATAATTCACAATGGGGAAACCGTCTATATTTCAAGTATACCAACAGTACACAGTTGCTCGCTCCTGATGCCAACAATAAAGATGCCAACGTACATAAACTTGGTGGTAAGGTAACGATAACAGTTGATCGTACAAGCAGTACCGCTTTTAAAATAAAAATCACTAACGGTACAGTGACAAAGACGTATAATCAACCTTTTAAACTGTCTAATCTCAATGCTGATGCTTCTGATACGAATATCCGTTGCTTCCTTGTTCCAGAAGGTTCTTATCTTGATTTCCTGCAGTCAAATATTGTCCCTATAGGTGGACTAACATCTGCTAAGGATAAGGCTCCTGTATCTATGGTGCTTCAGAATATACCTGATGAGGTTACACGAGGTACAACGCTTGATAAGGCAATGGCAAACATATCTGCTGAAGTTACTTTTGAGGAAGGTGTGAAGAAGGTCATTCCTGCTTCTGAACTTTATCTCTCGGCTATTACTGATATGGATGTACCAGGAGAGAAGACACTTGTAGTTATATACAATAAGACATTCAAGGGTGAAACTGCAACTAAACCGATTGTTGCGTATGCAAAGTTCAATGTTGTAAACAGCATTGCATCTATAAAGATTACAAAGGCACCGAGCAGAAGTAATTACTACTTCTTCAACTCTGCAGCAACAAGTGGTCTTACAGATCGCACATTGGCTTTTGACCCTACTGGTATGGAAGTCACTGCAACGTATGCAGACGGAAGTTCTGCTGTAATTGACAATACAAAATTAAAGTTCTCTTCTGTTCCAGCTTCTGCCGGTACTTACAACGTTGCTGTTAGTTCGGCAAATGGAAAAACGGATAATGTACCAGTAACGGTATCTGAATCAGAGTCTACATTTGTAACTCCAACTCCTAACGCTCTTGGAGCAACCGATAATACAGGTGCATGGTGGTCTGTGTTTACAGATAACATTAAAGTTCCTGCCGGTAAAACTTATGCGGTATCATTCACCAATTATAGTAGTTTAGCAAAGAACTGGAATAACTTCGTCACAATACTCCGCAATTCTGCAAATTCTGAATATGCGGTAGTACGTTCTGATAATTATGGTTGGGGTAATGGATATGCTGCATCAAGAAACAGTGGAGGACAGACTGATTGGGCTTCATGGCTAGCTGCTATGAACGGAGCTAATGTCAACGTTTATGTAACCAACTGTAACAATGGTACTGCAGATGTGCAAGCTGTTATGAAAGGTACTGATGGCAACACTTACATTCAGTACTACCTTGGCGTGAATACAGTTGACGTAAATGATTTGTGCTTTGCATTTACCATAGACAGTTGTCATTTGGTATTCAAATCAAGTCTTGCAGCAAGCAAGAGATCTTCTTATCGTAAATGATGATATAAAATGAAATATCTGAATATAATATTGTTGTCATTGAGCAGCCTATGTGCTATAGGCTGCTCAGGTGGCGACACTTCTGAAGAAGTTAAGCCAACACCGACAACGCCAACTGGAGTTGATGAACAGTTAGCAAGTTATGTAGCACCAACATATAATGATGATTATACGTCTATTGCAAGTTGGGATAACCGCAGTAAATGGAATCTTGCTAATGTTCACGATCCTTCTGTGATGAAAGCAGATGACGGTTATTACTATATGTATCAGACAGATGCATCGTATGGTAATGCACATACTGGACATGGACATTTCTTTTGCCGTCGTTCCAAGAACCTTGTCGACTGGGAGTTTATGGGGTCCACTATGTCAAGCCTCCCTTCATGGATTAAGACCAAGCTGAATGAGATACGCTCTAATATGGGGCTATCTGCCAGCACTGTAAATTTCAGTGACGAAACACAGTTTGGTTTTTGGGCACCTTGTGTACGTCGTGTCAGCGCTAATCTGTATCGTATGTATTATGTTATCACAGTTCCTGGTACAATCAATGGTGATAACACGTGGTCGGAACGTGCTTTCATCGGTATGATGGAAACTGCTACACCGTCAAATGTAAGTAGTTGGGTGGATAAAGGATATGTGATAACAAACGCATCAGATAAAGGGCTTAATTTTAATGTAAAGTCTAATGATTGGGCTAATTGCTATTTCAAATATAATGCCATAGATCCCTCATACGTCATCACACAAAGTGGTGAACATTGGTTGGTTTATGGTTCTTGGCATTCTGGTTTTGCCGCAGTTCAGCTTAACTCTTCTACCGGTTTGCCGCTTAATGTACTAGGTAATCCATGGGGTACTGATATTTCTGCTTATGGAAAATTGATTAATACTCGTCAAATGGGAAACCGTTGGCAAGCTTCCGAGGCTCCAGAGGTAGTGTATCATGATGGTTATTATTATATGTTTATGGCTTATGACGAATTGTCTGTCGCATATAATACGCGTGTTGTACGTTCCAAAAATATTGATGGTCCTTATGTGGGCATAGATGGCACTGATGTTACCAATAACGGAGGTGACGCATATCCAATAGTTACGCATCCTTATAAATTCTCAAAAGGTTATGGATGGGTAGGTGTATCACATTGTGCTGTATTCGATGATGGCAATGGTAACTGGTTTTTCTCTTCACAAGGCAGATTCCCTGCTAATGTGGGTGGAAACGCATATAGCAATGCTATCATGATGGGACAGGTGCGCAGCATACGATGGACAGAAGATGGGTGGCCTGTTGTGATGCCTGAACGTTACGGTGCAGTCCCGCAAGCTGCTATAACAGAGAGCGAACTTGTTGGTAATTGGGAACATATCGATCTAAGTTATAATTATGCTAAACAGGATGTTGCAACGACAATGACTCTGGCGGCTAATCATACAGTTACCGCAGGAACATGGACTGGTGCTACATGGAGTTATGATGCCACAAGTAAAGTACTTACAGTCAATGGTGTTAAACTCTATCTACAGCGTGAAGTAGATTGGGAGGCATCTCCTCGTAAAGCTACTATCGTCTATGCTGGTTATAATGCTAAAAAGACATATTGGGGTAAGAAAGTAAACTAAGATCAAGTTTGATATACTTATTTTGAATACAGAAGAATGAAACTAAAATTATTAATTACATGTACGGTTTTGCTTTCTTGTTTTATAACAGTGAAAGCAACCGACGGTATTACATCACCATTTGTGCATGATCCTGTGCTCGCTTATGATGGTAGCCGCTATTATATATATTGTACAGGTCAGGGAATACAGGTGTATTCCTCTGCTGATTTAACCAAATGGCGTGATGAGCCTTCTGTATTTGATTCCCCACCACAATGGGCTATGAAGATGGTTCCAGGGTATAATGGGCATACTTGGGCGCCAGATATCATATTCTATCAGGGTAAATACCATTTGTTTTACAGTTGTTCTACATTTGGGAAAAACCGTTCTGCAATAGGTCATGCAGAGAATGTAACTCTGAATCCCTCTGATGCACGCTATAAATGGGAAGACAAAGGATGTGTCGTTAATTCTGTTCCTGGCAGAAATGAATGGAATGCCATAGATCCTAATATAATCATAGATGGTGAAGGCACTCCTTGGATGACATTCGGATCGTTTTGGAACGGTATTAAATTAGTTAAACTCACTGCTGATATGGATTCAGTGGCTAAGCCTGAAGAATGGTACACTCTGTGTAAGAGAATGAATGATGTTCTACCAGACAGTTTGCCTGGGGATGATGCAGTCGAAGCTCCATTCATTTATCATCGTGGTGGATATTATTATCTTTTTGTATCTTTTGATTATTGTTGCAGAGGATTAAAAAGTAACTATAAAATAGCAATAGGTCGTTCTAAGAATGTAAAGGGGCCTTATCTTGACAGAGATGGTAAGGATATGTTGCGAGGAGGAGGTAATATTCTTTTGGAGGGTGATCATAAGATTTATTCTGCAGTCGGTCACTGTTCTGTTTATGATTTCTCTGGACATACATATCTTTTTGCTCATGGTTATGAAATACATGACAATGGAATGCCGCATCTTGTGAGGAGAGAATTAAAATGGACTAATGAAGGATGGCCTATTATAAATTCTTAAAGATGTTTGAATAGAAAGTTTTAGAAATATCGATTAATCGTATTTTTGACTTGAGTACAAGGGATGATGGGCTGTGAAGTCAACCATCCCTTTTTCATCTTTATAATCCCTTAAAAGAACAATGTAATCGCATAAATATCATGTTATAAATCATGCTTTGTACCTTATTTTTTAAATTGCACAAAAAGCTTATTCTGTGCACAAAGGGGTTGATTTTGTGCATTTTATTTGGTGCGCTTATAAAAAATAAGTAATTTTGCGACCAGCTTTGAAGCAAAATACACAATTATATATAATAATTTATGAAATTGAAAATCGTTGTACTTGCTAAGCAAGTACCTGACACACGAAATGTGGGAAAGGATGCAATGACAGCAGAAGGCACCGTAAATCGTGCTGCTCTTCCTGCTATCTTCAATCCTGAAGATTTAAATGCCTTGGAGCAGGCTCTTCGTTTGAAGGACCAGAATCCAGGCTCAACAGTTGGAATTCTCACAATGGGCCCTCCACGTGCTGGCGAAATCATTCGTCAGGGACTATATCGTGGAACTGATACAGGTTGGTTGCTTACCGACCGCCTCTTTGCTGGTGCTGATACATTGGCTACTTCTTATGCTCTGGCAACAGGTATAAAGAAAATAGGTGATGTTGATATAGTAATAGGTGGTCGTCAGGCTATTGATGGCGATACTGCACAGGTTGGTCCACAGGTTGCACAGAAGCTGGGATTGAATCAGGTTACTTATGCAGAGGAAATAATAAAGGTAGAAGATGGTAAAGCTACAATCCGTCGTCATATTGATGGTGGTGTTGAAACTGTTGAGGCTCCTTTACCAGTTGTAATTACCGTAAACGGAAGCGCAGCTCCTTGTCGTCCATGCAACGCAAAACTTGTAATGAAATACAAATATGCTACTTGCCCTATGGAACGTAAGGGTGACGAGCCTTGGACAAACCTTTATGCTGAGCGTCCTTATCTTACACTTAATCAGTGGTCAGTTGCCGATGTTGATGGCGATGCAGCACAGTGTGGTCTTAGCGGTTCACCAACAAAGGTGAAAGCTGTCAAGAACATTGTGTTCCAGGCTAAAGAGAGCAAGACTCTCACAGGCAGTGATGCAGATATAGAGGAACTTATCACAGAATTATTGGACGAAAAGATTATCGGTTAATAGTAGTAGACTTATGAATAACGTATTTGTATATTGCGAGATCGAAGGCACTACTGTTGCCGAGGTATCTCAGGAATTGCTCACCAAGGGACGCAAGCTAGCTAACGAACTTGGTGTAGAACTTCACGCCGTTGTTGTCGGTACAGGCATCAAAGATAAGGTAGAAAGTCAGATTTTACCTTATGGTGTTGACAAATTGTTTGTTTTTGATGCAGAGGGATTGTTCCCTTACACATCAGCTCCTCATACTGATATATTGGTTAACTTGTTTAAGGAAGAGAAACCACAGATATGCCTTATGGGTGCAACCGTTATTGGTCGTGACCTAGGTCCTCGTGTAAGTTCTTCACTTACTTCAGGTCTTACAGCCGATTGTACACAGCTTGAGATTGGTAGCTATGAAGATAAGAAGACGGGCAAGATTTACGAAGGTCTGTTGTATCAGATTCGTCCTGCTTTCGGTGGTAATATCGTTGCTACAATTGTAAACCCTGATCATCGTCCACAGATGGCGACTGTACGTTCAGGCGTAATGGAGCAAGCTATTTATGACGGTAAGGCAAAGAACGAAGTTGTTTATGCCGACGTTGCAAAATATGTACCTACAACAGATTTCGTTGTAAAGGTTCTCGACCGCCATGTTGAGGCTGCAAAGCATAATCTAAAGGGTGCTCCTATCGTTGTAGCTGGTGGTTACGGTGTAGGAAGTAAAGCAGGTTTCGACCAGTTGGCTTTGCTAGCTAAGGAACTTCATGGAGAGGTTGGAGCTAGCCGTGCAGCTGTTGATGCTGGTTGGGTAGATCATGATCGTCAGATTGGACAGACTGGTTTGACAGTTCATCCTAAGGTTTATATCGCTTGCGGTATCTCTGGACAGATTCAGCATATTTCTGGTATGCAGGATTCTGGTATCATTATCTCTATCAACAATGATCCTGATGCTCCAATCAACAAGATTGCTGATTACATCATCAACGGTACTGTTGAAGAGGTTGTTCCAAAGCTAATTAAGTATTACAAACAGAATAGTAAATAATAAAATGGCAAACTATTATACAGATCATCCAGAGATTGGATTCCACCTGAATCATCCTCTGATGAAGCGCATCGTTGAACTCAAAGAGCGCAACTATGCAGACAAAGAGAATTTCGATGATGCCCCTGTTAACTACGAAGACGCTATAGAGAACTATAAGCGTATTCTTGATATTACAGGAGACGTAGCTGCAAATATCATTGAGCCTAACTCAGAAAGTGTAGACCTTGAAGGTCCACATCTTGAGAATGGTAGAATGATTTATGCTAGCAAGACATACGAAAACCTTGACGCTACCCGTAAGGCTGGTCTTTGGGGTATTTCTATGCCAAGACGTTATAACGGTCTTAACTTGCCTAACATCACATTCTCAATGCTCAGTGAAGTTATTTCTTCAGCTGATGCTGGTTTCCAGAATGTATGGTCACTCCAGTCTTGTATCGACACTCTTTATGAGTTTGCTTCAGAGGAGCAGCGCCAGAAGTATATTCCACGTATTGCAGCAGGCGAAACAATGTCTATGGACCTTACTGAGCCAGATGCTGGTTCTGACCTTCAGCGTGTAATGCTTAAAGCTACACAGGACGCAGACGGTACATGGCGTTTGAACGGTGTTAAGCGTTTCATAACAAACGGTGACTCAGATATTCACTTGGTTCTTGCACGCTCTGAGGAGGGTACAAAGGATGGTCGTGGATTGTCTATGTTTATATATGACAAGCGTGATGGCGGTGTTGACGTTCGTCACATCGAGCACAAGCTTGGTATTCACGGTTCACCAACATGTGAGCTTGTTTACAAGAATGCTAAGGCTGAACTTTGTGGTAACACACGTCTTGGACTTATCAAGTATGTCATGGCACTTATGAATGGTGCTCGTCTTGGTATCGCAGCTCAGTCTGTTGGTGTTGAGCAGGAGGCTTACAATGAGGGTCTTGCTTATGCAAAGGAGCGTGCACAATTCGGACAGAAGATTATAGAATTCCCAGCTGTATATGATATGTTGTCTCGCATGAAGGCTAAACTTGACGCTGGTCGTTCACTCCTTTATCAGACAGCGCGCTACGTAGATATCTACAAGGCTTTGGAAGATATTTCACGTGAGCGCAAGCTAACTCCAGAGGAGCGCGCTGAGATGAAGACATATACTCGTCTTGCTGATGCTTTCACACCTATCGCTAAGGGTATGAACTCTGAATATGCAACTCAAAACTCTTATGATGCTATTAGCATTCATGGTGGTTCTGGTTTCATTATG
Source organism: Prevotella sp. (assembly GCF_051059605.1). Taxonomy (GTDB): domain Bacteria; phylum Bacteroidota; class Bacteroidia; order Bacteroidales; family Bacteroidaceae; genus Prevotella. The sequence continues at coordinate 1,645,945 of NZ_CP050883.1, read as the reverse complement.
GAGTATAAGAGTCAGCGTTTGTACCGTGATGCTCGTATCTTCTCTATCTATGAGGGTACAACACAGCTTCAGGTTGTTGCAGCTGTTCGCTACATCACTAACGGCACATATCTTTCTATCATTAAGGATATGCTTCAGACTGAGGTTTGCGACTGCGTTAAGCCATTGCAGACACGTGTAGCAAAACTTGTTGATCTATACGAAGATGCTATTAACTATGTTAAGGAAGCAAACAATCAGGATATGCACGATTTCCTTGCTCGTCGTCTTTATGATATGACAGCAGAGATAATAATGTCACTGCTTATCATTGAGGATGCTACACGTGCTCCAGAACTCTTCAAGAAGAGTGCAAACGTATATGTTCGCATGACAGAGGAAGATGTTCTTGGTAAGGCTGCATATATTAAGTCATTCACTGTAGAGGACCTTAAGAGCTTTGTTGTTGAGGAAGAGGCTCCTGTAGCTGAATAATTTATAATATAAATACAAATGAAGGCGCATCTATTAAGATGCGCCTTTATTGTTATATACACTTTTTCGATGATAGAAATCAATGATTACTACATTTTTTCGAGTATAATAGTAATACGTATTATGTTGTAATATGATATTAATACGTTCTTAATTGCGTTGTAATACATGCTTTGTAAATTTACAGCATCAAAATAAACAATTAATATTTATGATGATGAACAATGTATTGAAAATATGGAACGCAATGTTGGCAATATCTGCCGTAGTAACGTTTATACTAATCACGATATTGTTTATAATAATTAAATAAACAATATCGCTAAGTATGTGTGAATAATAGGGTAGAGGTTGGATTATCTCACAACCAACTTCTTCCCTTGATTTATGTAAATTCCTTTTTGTGTAGGTTTGGCTGTAAGGCGCATACCTTCAAGGTTATACCATGCATTATTTGTAGATACACTGTTGTTGTTTGTTGTAATATTGTCTATTCCTGTAACAACAGAAGTGATGTCATTTGCTGAATATTTGCCGTTTACCAAGTTTGAAATCTCGTAATAGGTATCTTCATTTATAGGACCTAAATCTACAGTCTGCAGATTTCCGCTGCCTTGATCAAATATAATGTTAAATGTATATCCAGCAGTGTTCACGTCAAAAGACTTGTAATAATACGTAGTACCATTGATAATCTTCTTGTCGGTAATCGTATTTCCAGGCCAAGCTCCGTTAAGTGTACCTTTGCTATCCCAGGCATAGAAATAAACTGTCGACCATGAAGGGTCTTTAAGATATACGGTTGCCGTATGTGCAATGAAAGGCTTTACTACATAGTCACGTGTAATAATACTTGATACATTACCGTCTTTCAGCAATCCCACTTTCAACGTCTCGCTTGATGCAATATTTATCTTACTGCCACTAGCTAGTTGTACACTGCTTGCTGTAGGATTTGTTCCGTCTAGCGTATAAACTATTTTGGCATTTGCATTCTCCGACGCCGCTGTTACAGTCACGTCAAAGGCCGCAGAATAAGTCCCCGAAGCCTTGTCTGCGAAAGCAAGTTCGGCTTTGTTCTCCATAAAGTATTTATAGTGATAGCCAGAAATGATGTTTGTATATCCTGTTGGCGCATACGTATTCACGTCAAATCCAACAACAACAATCATATTGTGGTCGCCTTCCACTCTGTTTGCGTAGTGGAGTTGGCTGTTTGCCATATTTGTATATGTACTTGTGTTCTTAATTCCTGCAGCCTTTCGTGCGTCAATCATAGCCTTGATATCCTGCTTATATGCTTTCCAGTGAGGCAGAAACACGCATGGAGTTCCAGGCATTGCTAATAGATAGGCATTTGTAGCCAATGTATCCTTCTTTATCGGGTCTAGAGTCTCTGTAGCACTGCGGTATTGGGTATCGTGGTTTTCAACGAAAGTCACAGCATATTGACTATAGTTTGCGTCATGTACCAAATTATTAGTGCTATTCAATCTTGACCAGTCATTGTTGTTTACAGCATCGCGCACATTATATCTGAACTGGAAATCAAATGCCGCACTCTTCTTGTTAGCATTGGTAATCCATGTTTCTATTGTAGCGTTTGAATCCCAACATTCTCCTACAGAATAACTAACTCCTGCTGCATCGTTATAGTCAGCTACATGACTGGCGTTGAATCCCTTTACCATGTCATATCTGAAGCCTGTATATCCAAGGTCTTTGATAAGGAAATTCTCGTATGCTTTGATAATTGTCTGCACGTTTGTGCTCTTATGGTCAAGGTCTCTGCATCCGCTCCAGTCTTCGCCTTCATCATTATTACTGCTCAGGCTTATCCCTTTTGAGTTAGCCCACGTCTTAGTTGCTCCTCCGTCGTCATTGGCAACAATGTCTGTAGGCAACATCTGATAGGTAACACCATTGTCTGTTTCTGAAGGATAATCAACCCATGAGCCGTTTACACCAAGATTGTTTCTGTGGTTTACTACCACGTCAGCTATTGTTCCAAGTCCTTTATCCTTGAAAGTCTTTATCATAGATTTCAGTTCAGCTTGTGTTCCGAAACTGCTGTTTTGATCAAAGTAATACACAGGCATATATCCCATTACATTACCTGTTGTATTGCAGTTACCACTTTGTGGAACCCAAATCAAACTAAAGTATTGTGACAGTTCATCAGCTTGACTTTCAAGATTAGTCCATTTTGTGTCAGTGTAAGAGTCCCAGTAAAAGCCTTGCAGCATCACCCCTCCGTAGTTGGCTGGCCAACCTTGTGCAAATGCACAAATACTTAGGATACAATTAAATATGATAACATATATTCGCTTCATAATATTATAATTATAGTTTATGTTGCGAATATACAAATTATTTCAGTGCAATCGTTTCCACAATGCTAATCAATTAATTAAAATTGTGTGCAAACGATTGCACTGCGCCATGCAAATACCTTAGTATTCTATCTTATCATCTTTTTTCGCCCAGTCTTCGAAAGTCTTTATCGCCTCTTCTCTGAGCATTTGTTCTGAAGGTTTCTTTCTCTTGTCAGGCGAAAGCGCAATCTCGTCATAAATGAAAGAGTCGTCAAAGTCAATGTTCTTTGCGTCTTCTTTAGTGTTTGCGTAATATATCTTGTCAAGATGTGCCCAGTATATTGCACCAAGACACATAGGACAAGGCTCGCACGATGTGTATATAGAGCATCCTTCCAAAGAGAATGTTCCTAGTTTCTGTCCTGCCAATCTTATTGCGCTTACCTCGGCATGAGCTGTTGGGTCGTGATTAGCTGTAACACGGTTTACTCCGGTAGAAATAATATTACCGTTTTTATCTGCAATTACGGCACCGAAAGGTCCACCGCCATTTCTTACATTTTCGTTTGCCAAGCTTATTGCTTCGCGCATCAATTCTTTTGTCGTCATAATATTTTAATAATAGGGTCGTCTAAGGTACTGCAAATTGAGGAAAATACAAAATAAAACACCAACTTTTTTGTTTTATACCCCTTGTGAGCCTTTTAGTTAGTAATGGTGATGCTAATTTGTTTTTTTATATAAACCCTCATAGGAATATCTATATATCAAGTAAATTAGCAATAATCGTTATCTATGTTTTAAGCATTGTAATCATGTGAGGAAAAAAGAAATGCTTAATCATCATATGTGCTATGATATAGTGATGAGCTGTTCGTTGAACAAAAGTGCCAGTTTGCTGAATTAATTTTCTGTGTATTGCAGAAACAACTACCTTTGCGGTATAATAAAACGAACTATAATTTTTTTTATGAGATAGGATTTACATTATTAGGATTAGTTATTAGTTTTTTTTGAGAAAAAGTCTTTGTCCCCAAGCTTCACAGTGATGTGCAACTTGGGGACACTATTTTATTCACGAGTCAACTAAAGCGTAACTCTATTACATTCCAAATATTTTCAGATCGTCTTCTACTGTTGTTATTCCGGCAATTCCGAATTGTTCAACAAGCACCTTCGCAACGTTGGCAGAAAGGAATGCAGGTAGAGATGGACCTAGATGTATATTCTTCACTCCCAGACTGAGCAGTGCTAGCAGTACAATTACAGCCTTCTGCTCATACCATGCGATGTTGTATGCTATCGGCAACTTGTTGATGTCGTCAAGTCCAAATACCTCTTGTAGCTTCATTGCTATTACGGCAAGTGAGTAACTGTCGTTGCATTGTCCTGCGTCAAGCACTCTTGGAATACCGTTGATGTCGCCGAGTTCAAGTTTGTTATATTTGTATTTTGCACATCCAGCAGTAAGTATCACTGCGTCTTTTGGCAAAGCCTTAGCGAAGTCAGTGTAATAGTTTCTGCTCTTCATTCGTCCGTCACAGCCAGCCATAACAATAAACTTCTTGATATCTCCGTTCTTTACGGCTTCAACGATTTTGTCAGCAAGTGCCAGCACCTGATTGTGTGCGAATCCGCCCAAAATCTCTCCGTGTTCTATTTCTGTAGGAGCGTTGCAGTGGCGAGCCGCTTTAATTACTTCAGTGAAGTCCTTGTGTCCGTCGCTTCCAGTCTCTATGTGTTTGCATCCAGGGAAACCGGTACTGTTCATTGTAAACATGCGCTCCTTGTAGTTTGCGTTTGCAAGAGGTGGAACGATACAGTTTGTTGTAAATACAACAGGACCGTTGAAACTAGAGAATTCCTCTCTTTGTTTCCACCATGCGTTTCCGTAGTTACCTACAAGATGCTTATATTTCTTCAGTTGTGGATAATAATGTGCAGGTAGCATTTCTCCGTGAGTATACACGTCAATACCTGTACCTTCAGTCTGCTTCAGTAAGTCTTCAATATCGTGTAGGTCGTGACCGCTGATCAGTATACCAGGGTTCTTACCAACTCCGATGTTCACCTTTGTTATTTCAGGATTTCCATAGCTCTTTGTATTTGCTTCATCAAGCATAGCCATCGCTTTCACTCCAGCTTTACCAGTTTCCAATACAAGGTTGAATAGTTCTTCCTGTCCGGCATTAGGGTTTGCTATTGTTGCAAGTGCGTCACATGTAAAGTTAATCAGTTCCTTATCAGTGTATCCAAGTCTTGCCGCATGTTCATAATATGCGGCAAGTCCTTTAAGTCCATAAACAGTTAGTTCTTTCAATGAACGGATGTCTTCGTTTTCTGTTCTCAGCACGCCAACCTTTTTATATGCTTCATCATATTGACTCTTGTCGCCGTTCCATTTCAGTTCTTCATAATCAGGCAACGCAATACCGTCAGCCTTTGCAATCAGTTTGTTTCTTATTTCAATACCTTTCTCTATGCGTGCAGCAATACTGTCGTCATCAAAGTTAGCATTAGTGATTGTGCAGAAAAGGGCATCAATAACAAAGTCGTTCACGCAGTCACAGGTGGTCTTACCTGTTTTGCGTAGTTCGCTGTCAACAACTGCCACACCTCTAACAACAGATAGTAACAAATCCATATATTCAGAAGTCTGTGGTTGTTTTCCGCAAACACCCTTCAACACGCATCCAGTTCCATTAGCTGTTTCCTGACACTGGTAACAAAACATTTTATCATCCATAATTATATTCTTTTATATTAATAATGTTATATAGTCAATATATCTCCTTACGGTATATTTTTGATTTCGGATGCAAATGTATTTGTTATAAAATAGATGTGTGGTCACATATGTTACTTGACGATGATAAAAAAAGTTAAAGACACTTGAATGAAGATAATATACACCCCCCAAAAAGATCTACTCTTAGATTGTTAATACTATAAAAGTAATACTATTCATATATTACCGATATTTCTTGTTGTTTGATATCATTATAATTCCCCATTTTTAGGTATTGTCCAACTAAAACTTTCATCATACTTTTGCAACTGCAAAATTTAATTATATATATAGTTATAAACTCAATAAAATAGATATGAAAAAAGTATTTTTTCTTTTGTTATGCTTAATGTCATTAGTTCAGTTATCTGCAGAAACTCAGACACCAGCTGATGCTAATATATTTGGCCACATTACAAATTTTAATAAAGAAAACCTACCGTCAATTAATGTCAGTATAAAGAATACAACTGTAGCTACTGTCACAGACGCTACAGGATCTTATTTTTTTAAAAACTTAAAGGAAGGCACATATAAACTTGTTATAAGTGGTGTAGGTTACAAAGCTGAAGAAAAAGTAGTGACAGTCGTAAAAAACAAAGTTCAGGAGTTAAACTTTTCACTCAAAGAAGATGTCATGAATCTTAATGAGGTTGTTGTAACTTCAAGTCGTTCAAGTGAGTTACGCAAAGATGCTTCAGTCATTGTGAGTACAATCAGTACAAAACAACTTGAAACGACTCAATCTAATGTATTAGGTGAGGGGCTTAACTATTGTACAGGACTACGCTTTGAAAATGATTGCCAGAATTGTGGTTTCTCACAAATTCGTATGAATGGTATGGAAGGACCGTATTCTCAGATCTTAATCAACAGCCGACCAATATTCAGTGGCCTAGCTGGAGTATATGGTCTGGAATTAATTCCGTCCAACATGATTGAGCGCTTAGAGGTTATTCGTGGAGGAGGTTCTGCTCTTTATGGATCTAATGCAATTGCAGGAACTGTCAATCTTATACTGAAAGACCCTAAAAACAATTCCTTTGAGGCTGGTTATAATGTTTCTTTAATAGGAACAGGAGTCAGTGGTTCCAATGGTCCTGCAGCCGATCATAATGTCAATTTCAATACGTCACTAGTCAATGATGATCATACTGCTGGTATTGCTATTTATGGTAATTCACGTACACGAAGCATGTTTGATGCTAATGGTGATGGCTATTCTGAGATAGCCCCAATGAAGAATACTGTTATTGGTACACGGCTATTCTATCGTCCAGCTTATAAAAGTAAAATTTCGGTTGATTTCTTTAACATAAGGGAAGAGAGAAATGGAGGAGATAAACAGGATTATCCTTTGCACGAAAGAGATATTGCTGAATCAGTGAAGCATGATATGAAGAATCTAGCATTAAGCTTTGATCAATATTTTCGTGAAAGTGACTTGTTGTCAATCTATGCTTCGGGGCAATATTTAGTAAGAGATTCTTATTATGGCGCCAATGAGTCATTGAAAGATTATGGTAACACAAAAGATAAAACTTACGCTCTTGGCGCACAGTATAAGTTAAATATGACATCCTCTTCTTTGATGATTGGCATTGAGAATAGGGGTGATTATCTTGTAGACAAAAAACTTGGTTATCCTACCTATACTATTGTTGATAATCCTAATGCAGGACAACCAGGGCAAGACGATAAAATTATAGAAGTAGGTCATGTAAGCAATCGCATTATTACAGATCAGTCCCTGCAAACACTAGGAGGTTTTGCTCAGTATGAAATTAAGATTGGCAGATTAAAGGTGCTTGCCGGAGCTCGCTTAGAGCGCTATTCTATATCTGATGCTCATGATTCCAAGTTAGAGAAATCTGGTGATGTTTTTATTCCTAGAGCGAATTTGATGTATGATATCACACCTTATCTGCAAGTCAGAGGAGGATATTCAAGAGGCTATCGTGCTCCTCAGGTGTTTGATGAAGATCTCCATGTAAATACTTCTGGTGCAATACAGGTTATTCATAAAAATGATCCTAACTTGAAACAAGAGAATAGTAATAGCATGACTTTGTCGCTAGATTTTAATAAGAATATAGGAGGAGTGTATACCAGTCTTCTGATTGAGGGATTTTATACAAAGCTCGAAAATCCTTTTCAGAATATAGTAGGTCCAATGGATAATGACGGAGTTGTAACTTATACTAGAACTAATGCAAAACAAGGAGCCAAAGTAAAAGGATTAAATATTGAACTTAAATTATTCCCAACAAAAAATATATCGTTGAATTCAGGATTTACAGTTCAGACTAGCAAGTATGATGAAGTACAGGCTGACAATTTCAATAAAAAAGATTTTTATCGTACTCCAGACTCCTATGGCTTTTTTACTGTAGATTGGAAAATATTACCACGCATTGGTATGGCTGCTACAGGAAACTATACTGGCAAAATGTATATTCCTTATCATCAAGGTTATAAAGATAATTCAGAAGCACTTAACCGTTCAGATGTTTTCTTTGATGCAGGAGTAAAATTATATTATGATATGAAATTATGTTCAGGAGTTAATATGCAATGGTTTGTTGGAATGAAAAACATATTCAATTCATTTCAATCCGATTTTGATAAAGGAATAAATCGAGATCCTGCATATATATATGGTCCAACACTACCGCGTACATTTTATGTAGGTTTTAAAGTTGCTAGTTTATAAGAAACAAGTTCCTGCTGATGTTCCCTAGGCACTCGCAACAAAACATTTTATCATCTATAATGATTTTTTTGATTACGCAAAATGTGTAATACAAAATGTGTAACGCATTCTGCGTAATGTGTATTGTCGAAGTTTCCAACTGAATATAATCAGCAATAATGCTCTTTTCGTGTCACTATTGTCTTGATTAATAGTAAGTCGCTTGATTCTTCAGAATAAAGTGGTCTATAAAAACAATATGCCCCGATACTAATTACTGACAATAGTATCGGGGCAAATCATTATAATTTAGATGTTGAATCTTTAAAGCGAACGCACAGCAGATTTGGAGCGGCATTCTTAGTCTTGTATAGTTCTATTATATCCTTATACTTAGAATAAGTTGATATAACAAGTTTGTCCGCCTTATTCTTTATCATGAGCTTGTTTATTTGGCTGTACCTTTGCATGATGATTTTATCAGTCATACTTGGATCTTTTTCAAGCAGCTTGTTTATCTTATGGTTATAAGTTTCATTATCAACCTTACTGGAAGCATAAATTTGTATTGACGTTAGCGATGCCGCCATATTATCAATTAAATCAAGTAACTTATAATCATTGTCGCTATCTATGATGATAGATAAGTGAGTGATTCTTTCCAGTCTTTTAGGACATATTAGTATGAATACAGTGCATTCTGTCCTGTTAAGTATCTCCTTCGTCTTATCACTTAACAAGCTAGTTATGGACTTGCCTTGTATTTTGTCAATCAACGAGTTTAGATAGCTGCTTTTTACAGTCTTAGTTATGTTATTATTTTTAAGACTATGCTGTGAGCCAATGAAAAGATAATCTACTTTTTCGTTTCTTGTAATTCTGGCTATCTCGCTAATGATATTTTTTGTTACTTTGTATACCTTCGTCAACTTCGCATTCTGCTGTATGGCTTCTTCCTCAATAGGTAGAAAGCGGTCTTTCTCATAATGTTCGGCAGTAATCATATTCACATCCATACCTTGAGTAAAGTGAGCTGCTGTAATTTGTTTTTGGTTTATTGATTCACCAAAAATCAATCTACTTGCACGTAAAAGATTAGGTCCAGTGCTAGGCAGACCGAAACTCAGCATTATCTTTTGACGTTTTGCACTCACAGTTCTCTTTTGCTTCTCAAATATCTTAGATATCACATGTAGTGCAGGTGTCGTCATAAATGTAGTTACCAAAGCCATTATGATCAGCACTGCATATATCGGCTTTGGTAGAACCCCCATCTCATATCCTATATTCAGAGCTACAAGTTCCATCAGTCCTCTTGTGTTCATCAGCATACCTATTGTGAGACTGTCGTGCCATGTTTCACCAACAGCTTTTGCTGCTATTGTGCAACCTCCGAATTTACCTGCAATAGCTATCACGATAAGTAGTCCGCATATACCTACCATCGACCAACTGTTTATTAATAGCAGATTAGTGTTCAAACCAGTATAGGCAAAGAATAGTGGCAAGAAGAATGCTAATGTAACATCTTCCACCTTGTTCATCATGATATGGCGGAATCCAAGATTAGATGGCATTACCACTCCGGCAATGAAGCCTCCAAATAGGGCATGTATTCCTATCAGTTCTGTTATAGATGCTGATATTATGAGTGTAAGAAAAATAAATGCGATTAGACTTTTATTCAGAATTTCGTTGTTAGCACGTATCTGACTTATTTTTCTGAAGAACGGTCGCACGCATAAAAACATAAATAGAATATAAATGATCGTTAGTCCTACTGTAAATAAGGCACTAGTTGATGATCCCGACTTTGTTAGTGCTATCACAATAGCAAGCAAGCACCATGCCGTTACGTCATCGTTTGCTGCCGAAGCTATTGATAGCACTCCTAATGGCGTCTTTGCCAAATTCCTTTCCTGTACAATCCTCGCCAAAACAGGGAAAGCCGTTATACTCATTGATATGCCAATGAATAAGGCAAATGCCAAGAATGATGTTTGTTGTGAAGCGTATTTCTCGTATATGTAGAATGATGCAATGATACCAAGGAAAAAGGGTACTAGAATTCCTGCATGACTGATAACCAGAGTCTCGTTAAATTTGTTTTTAAGAACTTTAAAATCAACTTCCAGTCCAATAACAAACATGAATAGGATTAGTCCTATCTGACTTATTAAATATATGTTTTCTAATGAGCCTTTTGTGAATATAAAGTTAAATGCATCTGGAAAGTAATGACCTAGTAATGATGGACCAAGAATGATACCTGCAATTATTTCACCAAGTACACCTGGTTGCCCTATATAATTAAATATTGAAGAGAATATTTTGCATGATAATAATATGATGATTATTTGCATCAGCAGAGTCATAAGTGGCTCTGCCAGATTATTCTTTATCATGCTTGAGAACATGCCTAATGATCCGCTGTTATCACTTATTGCTACTTGTGATCCAATCTTATGAAGTCCTATTCCGCTTTTTAATGAGATATAAATTAACAAGCTGAATACAGTTATCATTAGGATATAAATGTAATTGTTCTTTGTTGATTTCTTCATAGTCATTAATAATTATACTGCAAAAGTACTCTTTTTCCAGTTTTATCATTTGTAATGAATTGATAATTAGTTTGTTTTTATTTATTTTTAATAATTTAGTAGTATATGTAGTTATATATGTGGCTCTTTCTATTAATCTAATCATTATTTGTGTTAAATCATTATTTAATATAATCTAAATGTGTTTTAAATCCTTTTGTAATTCTATGTATTTATTTTTGCATTGTACTAAAATATGGAAAATGGAAATAATCAAAAAGATTTGGACATGTATTATGTCTTTATTGTTAGTAGCGCCATCATCAGTGGCTCAAGTGCAGATTGCCGTCGTTTCAGACGTACACGTAATGGACCCCTCTCTTCTACGGGAAGATGGAAAGGCTTTTTCCGACTATATAAGCCAAGATAGGAAAATGCTTCGTGAGTCTACATCTTTATTAAGTGCATTTACTGATAGCATTCTTAATTCCTCTGTTAAGTATCTGCTCATACCGGGTGATTTAACAAAGGATGGTGAGTTGGTATCTCATCGCTATTTAATTGATAATTGTTTGAGCCGACTAAGAAATGCAGGCATCACCATACTTGTTGTTCCTGGTAATCACGATGTAAACAATCCTCACGCTGTTGCCTATGACGGTGCTCGTAAAACAAGAGTAGCTACCGTTTCGCGTTCTGAATTTGCACAGATGTATAAAGATTATGGCTATGGCAACGCTATCGCTCGTGACACGGCTTCTCTTTCTTATGTGTATCAACTTACTCCAACGCTGCGTGTTCTTGCTTTAGATGCCACCGAATCAGATCAGAATGATTTTAATAAAGATATCTGTGTCACTCCAGGAAGACTAAGACCTGCCACCTTATTATTTATTAAAGAGCAGTTGGCTAATGCTAAGAAGCAAGGTGTCACCGTTATCGGAATGATGCATCATGGCTTACTCCAACATTGGGAGTATCAGAATAAGATGATACCTGGCTATGTAATAGAGAATAGTCGGTCAATAGCTTCTATGATGTATAAAGCTGGCTTACGAGTCATGCTCACAGGACATTCCCATGCACAGGATATCACCCAATATAAGGGCGTGTATGATGTTGAAACGGGTTCTTTGGTCAGTTATCCTTCGCCATATAGATTAATCACGTTACAAGGCGATAAAATGAAAATCACAACACATCATATTCGTACGATCAAAGGTTATTCTGGTAACATCAGTTTTAAGGATTATTCTAAGAGCTATGAAACAAGAGGTTTCAACACATTCTTGCAGAAAGTTATTCCTACTCAGATGCCCGATAGCGTAAGAACTAAAGCAATCGACTTCCTCTCTGATATGATGATTAAGAATTATGCTGGTGACGAGAAGATAACCGATGCCGAAGAAGCACAGCGAATTCAGATTGCAAATATGATCAGAAAGTCTTACTCATTTAAATGGAGCATCATTTTTAGACGAGTATCAAAGGCTATTGGCAACGACACTGCGCCAGCTGATAATGATTTCAGTATAGATATAAAATAGAATGAAATGAAAATGTTTAAAAGATTGTTTTTCAGTTTGTCACTTATCGCCTTTTCTGCACTTTCTTTTGGTGCGGTCGATAACGTGAACAAGGGTATTGTTGTTGATGATAACGGACAGCCTTTGCCTGGCGTAGTGATATCGCTGATGGGTTCAAATTTCTCTGTTGTTACAAATGCTTCAGGAGTCTTTTCTTTACCCTCATCTATCAGTAGGGGAGAACTGCAGTTTTCTTATATCGGCTATAAGCGCCAACGATTAAATATCGCGGATAATATGAAAGTCGTGATGAGTCAGGATCATAAACTCCTTGACGAAGTTGTGGTAACCACTCAGAAAAGAAATCAGTCGGCTGTTGATGTTCCTGTTGCAGTGAGTGCATTGTCGGGTCAAAGTCTGCAGATGTTGAATGTGAAGCAGATGGACGAGATGGCTCAGTATATTCCTGGATTACAAGTACAGTTGCAAAGTCCTAATAATCCAGGCTATGTTATCCGTGGTGTAACCTCAGACGATGGTGCATCTTATTCGCAGCCACGAATATCTGTCTTTCAGGATGGTGTTCCTATGTCGCGTTCAAGAGCCTCTGTTGTAGAACTTTTCGATATGGAACGTGTCGAAGTTGTTAAGGGACCGCAGGGAACTCTCTTTGGTCGTGGAGCTGAAATCGGCGCAATGCATTTCATCACTCATAAACCTGTCAACTATCTCACGGGTGAGTTCTCTCTTAATTATGGCACTCATAACCAACGTGGTGTTTCTGGTTTCATCAATACCCCTGTCATAAAAGATAAATTATCCAATCGCTTTTCATTTTCCTACGATGCTCACGATGGCTTTATTAAGAATTTATCAGGAGGTAGCTTGAATGGAAAGAGTGCGTTAGCATTACGAAATTCCACACGCTTGTTTACGGATGATAACACCTATTTCGATTTGATATTGAATTATCAATACGATGATTATCCTGGCACATCATTTAAAAGCAATAGCCTTGCTCCAGTCGGTGGTGATGTAAGTCCATTTACTGCTGCAAGTCTTGAAGAAGGTAAACGTCTGGGTATTAAACGACATGTTGGTGGAGCCACACTTCTGTCTAATCATGACTACAACAGTAATCTGCATCTTTCCACGACAACAGGCTTCAGAGCCTTTAAGTCAAACGAAAACTTTGATGCTGACGGAACATATCTTCCGCTTCTTGATTGCGAAGAGAATGAAAAAGGCATTCAGTTCAGCCATGAAATGCGACTGAATTATAACAAGGGTAACTTCAATGGCTTTGTAGGAGCTAGTTACTTTTATGAGAATTCTAATCAACAGGCTGTTGTGCGCAGTAATCTTCAGTCATTATATCCTGCTTATGCTTATAAGGCTTTTGCCGCTAAGGTGCAGCCACAGATTACCAAACTTGCTGACATGTTGCCGACCATGCTACCTGCTGCCTATCAGCCTGCTGTCTCTCAAATGATGTCTACCTTACTAAAGAAATGGTTTCCTTCGTCTTATGACCTCACAACAACCAGCAAGTTAACTTCAACTCCAGACTTCTATGGTGATGTCAAAACAGCTTTAGCAGCTTATAATATATCTCTTGATGATATGTTAGCTTCACTCGGCACACAGGGGCAAACTATCTTGGCTACCATTAAATCATCGTCTGCTCTGCCTTTAAGCACCTCTCATTATGAGGAGGGAACAAACTATGGTATCAATCAGGCTGCCGAAGTGTTTGCTGACGGAACGCTTAATGTTGCTAAAGGATTATCGTTCACAGCCGGACTGAGAGGAACCTATGAACATCAGCGTACGGGTTATGAATCTAAAACGCAACCCGATCCGCTTTTCGGCAGCATCCTATATCAGCCAACAAACAAAACTGTATATGCCAGTGATGATTATTATTCGTGGGTAGGGCGTGTTGTTGCTAATTATTTGTTCTCAGGAAACAATGCCTATGTCAGTGTATCCAGAGGTAGACGACCAGGAGTTATAGCCTTTAATAATTCAGCCGATAATATCAGTCGTCTAAAGCCCGAAATCATTATCAGTTATGAAGTAGGATTGAAGGGCGCATTGCTTCATAAAACGCTAAACTATGATTTTAGTGCATACTATTATGACTGGTCACATTTCCAGACAATGACGTTAACTGATGCAACGGGTTCTTTAGCCAAGGTCTACACAGCTAATGATGCAGGTAAAGCTCATTGCTTAGGTTTGGAAGTAGGACTGAACTACGCTCTTGACTCTCACATTTCATTGTTCGCTAACTATGCCTATATTGACGGTAAGTTTAATAATAACGATGAAAATGGAAACCCTCAGGAATATGCAGGACATCGTTTCAGACTCACCCCAAAGGTTACTTATTCATTTGGCGTTAATGCTGGGTATGACATTGACAGAAACACGCGCGTCTATTTCCGTCCATCCTACGTGTATAAGTCAAAAGTATATTTTGAAGATGATAATGATCCACAGTTAACTCAGGATGGTTACGGCATCGTAAACGTGAATTTAGGAATAAGCAGAAAGATAAAGAATATCATGTACGACTTCTCTTTATATGGCAAGAATGCTTTAAACAAGAAATATCTTATTGATGCCGGCAATAGTGGTAATCAGATTGGCTTCCCAACGTTCATAGCTGGTAGCCCAAGCGTATTTGGTGCGCAATTACGATTATCGTTTTAATAAATGGTCTCCCGCTAATCTCGTAGAGAAACACAGCAATATAAATCGCCTATTCTACCGCAGATAGCGCAGATTTACGCAGATTAAATGCAGTAGCGTGAACTGTATAGTCTCTCGCAGATTACTCCAACTGTATTTGTCTGCGTAAATCTGCGAGATTTGCGGGAAAACATTGATATATAACGATATAACGGCAATAGCAAAGATTAAAATGATTGTTTTTTCGAAGTTTTTTGTTACCTTTGCATACCGTAAAGGATAATAACAATGAAGAAAATTTTAGCAAGGTATTTAATATTTACCGTAGGGTTGTATTTGTTAAGTTTAGGTATAGTTTTAATAATTCGTTCAGCATTGGGCACTACTCCGATATCAAGTTTAAACTATGTAGTGAGCTTAAACACATCATTATCACTTGGTACATGCACCTTTATTCAAAACTTATTTCTTATAGCGGCTCAGTTTTGGCTTATACGAGGTAACTCTTCAAGAAAGAAAATATTTGAGATACTGATGCAGTTGCCATTTTCATTTGTTTTCGGTGTGTTCATAGACTTTAATATGTATCTATGCAATAACATTACACCAAACAGCTATATTACCTCAATCATACTTTTGCTTATAGGTTGTGTTGTTCAGTCAACAGCTGTTGTGCTGGAGGTAAAACCAAATGTAGTGATGATGAGTGCAGAGGGATTTGTGAAATACTCTGCTGATCGTTATAATAAAGAATTTGGAAAAATTAAACGCAAGTTTGATATATTCTTAGTTGTTTTGGCTGTATTGGCATCTCTTGTGATGTCTAAACATATACAGGGCGTGAGAGAGGGCACCGTAATAGCAGCACTCATCACAGGAACAATCGTTACTTTTATCAGTCAGAAACTGCTAACGCGACGTAATTTCAATAAAATACGCAATATAGCACGGTAGTGATAAAAATATAATGAGATGATAAAGTCCCGAAAGAAATACATAATCTTTCGGGACTTTTTTATGATGATAACTAAGACGATAATCAGATTTTTATAGCTTATAGAATGTTTGTTATTTTGGATGATGTTCTTTTTGTTTTATTCGATGTTCTTTACGTAGTATCATGCATAAATTATGTTAATAAAAAATGCAAATGTGGAATTTATGTGCTTAATTTGCAATCACAGATTGTGTAAAACAGATTCAGATAACATCAAATAATTATTATAAAAATTTGGAACGCTATGAAACTATATTTTAATGATCAGGCATTCTCTTTTGAATTATTGAGAGCCGTAAGCTATTCTCGCTATCATGGTGCAAGTATTGGTGAAGCACTTGCTACCGCAGCACGCATAAAGGAAGGCGACTTTAATAGCTGGTATGAGGAGTTTTCAAAAACAGCAGAGAAGACTGCTACAAGAGCAGAGAAATGTTTGGAGGGAAAGCATAAAACTAGTGCAAAAGAAGCTTTTCTGAGAGCACATAATTACTATCGTACAGCAGAATTCTTTCTTGACGGAACAGATCCTCGAAGAATGCAGAACTTTACAAAGAGTGTAGATACATTTGAGAAGGCAATGAAGCTATTTAAAACACATTATGAAATAGTGGAAATACCTTATCAGAATACTTATTTAAAAGGATATTTCTTTGGTTCACATAACTATGATCCGAAGAAACCAAAACCTACATTGATGGCGATAGGTGGATATGACTCTACATTACAGGAACTTTACTTCTGCGCTGCTGCTCCTGCAATAGACAGAGGTTATAATTGCCTTATATTTGAACTTCCTGGTCAGGGACAGGCTTTACGCACTCAAAACCTGATTATGCGACACGACACAGAAGTGCCTGTTGGAGCAGCAGTAGACTTTATTTCAAAGCGTGCAGATGTGGATAAGGATGCTGTTGCTCTGTTTGGTATGAGTCTTGGTGGATATTTTGCTCCAAGAGCTGCAGCGTTTGACGATAGGATAAAGGCTGTTGTTACTTTCAACGTATTCTATGACACTTACGAGTCTACACTAAATCAGAACCCACAGCTGAAGATGCTTGAAACGATGCCTAACGAGAAGAAAGAAGCATTGTTGGCTATGGCTGAGGAGAAGAATCCTAGCTTGAGGTGGATGATTAACAATGGAATATGGGTGATGGGATTAAAACATCGCTATGAGGTGTTTGAGGAAATGAAAAACTACACACTACGTGGCATCGCAGATAAAATTAAATGTCCTGTTCTGCTGACAATAGGCGAGGCTGATCACTTTGTGTCTGAAGACCAATTACAACAGTTGACAGACTCAATTAAATCGCCAAAGACAGTGTATAGATTCACAAGAGAGGATGGTGCAGAAGAGCATTGCCAAGAGGGTAATCACGAACTATTCCATCAAGTGATGTTTGACTGGATGGACGATGTCTTTAAGTATTATCCAGAATAATAATCCAATAAATGATTTAGCTGCAATTCCTTTCTATGTAGGGATATAATGAAACAAGAGGATATGTGAATGCATATCCTCTTTTCTTTAGTATCTGTTTTTATTTTGTATATCAGATTACATGTTTTCGATTCTATCGAATTACATAATACGCTCTGATTCTGGTTTGTAATCATCAGGATATTTATTTAATCGCATCATCTGATACAACTCTTATAATGAGATGTTTATGGGATTTCAATAATGATAATTTGTTTAACAATATTAATAATATTTATAGCTTGCTCTCTTGTTAGTGTTAAAAAAATGATATACTTTTACTGCCGCTAAGAAACATCTTTTTGCAAAGAAAAAATATTGTTTAATATGATGTTTTCATTAAGCAACTAAAACCACGACATACATACCTATGCCGATGATAATTCATGAAAAAAGTATAATCTAATTAATAGAGAAATTATCAATAAATCATGATCAAATCTAAAATCAGAATTGCGATACTATCATTGGTCGCAATGAATGGATTGCTTGCAAGCGAAGCTCACGCTGGTAATCCGCCAGAACTAAAACCAGGAGTGGACTATCCTGCAGAAATTGAAGATCCACAGTGTTTGGGAATAAACAAAGAACCTTATCACGCAACATTGATCCCTTATGGTAATTTGCAGGAAGCATTGGCTGCTAATCGCCACGCGTCATCTTACTATCGTAACCTTAATGGGTTGTGGAAGTTTAATTGGGTAGCTAGTCCTGAGAAACGTCCTGTAGACTTTTATAAAGAGGATTACGACGTTTCTTCATGGAAAGATATTCCAGTTCCTTCAAACTGGGAAGTACAGGGATATGGAACTCCTTTTTACAGAAATAATGGATATACCATTAAAAAGGATTTTCCGCGTGTGATGAGTGAGCCTGACAAATATTTCACAGCTTACAAAGAACGCAATCCTGTAGGAAGCTACAGACGCGATTTTGAGGTTCCTGCTAACTGGACAGGAAGACGCATCTTCGTAACTTTTGACGGAGTTGACTGCGCTTTCTTTATATGGGTGAACGGTAAGAAGGTTGGATACAGCGTGAACAGCAGAAATGCGGCTGAGTTTGATCTTACAAAATACGTGAAGCCAGGAAAGAATATGATGGCAGTAGAAGTATATCAATATAGTTCGGGTACATGGCTTGAGGATCAGGATATGTGGCGTTTGCATGGCATATTCAGAAATGTATCTCTTTGGAGTGCACCACAACAGCATATTCGTGACTTCTTCGTGAAGACAGATTTGGATAAGGAGTATAAAAACGCTACTCTTGACGTGATGGCTAAAATTAAGAACTATGGTGAAAAGGGTGGGAAGAAACAAATTCTCACAGCTACACTCTATGACAAGGCGGGAACAGAAATAGCTAAAGGAAACGTTGCTGGAAAAGAACTTGGGGCAAAGCAGGAAGAACAGCTTAGCATGAAGTTGAACGTTGAAAATCCTGCTAAGTGGACTGCAGAAACTCCAACCCTATACACACTTGTTTTGACAGATACTGAAGGCGAAATCATCTCATCAAAAGTTGGATTCAGAAAGATTGAGATAAATGGACGAGTGATGACCGTAAATGGTGTTCCTATTAAGCTGAAAGGTGTGAACCGTCATGAACATTGGTCAGACGTAGGTCACGCAATAACAGAAGAACAGATGATACGTGACTTGCAGGTGATAAAGCAGGGTAACTGTAATCATGTGCGTACTTGTCATTACTCTGACGATCCACGATGGTATGAATTATGCGACGAGTGGGGAATATGGTTGGTTGCTGAAGCTAACTGTGAATGTCATGGATATGACCATCGTTTTGATGAAGAACCAACAATGAAATCTGCCATCATTGACCGTAATGTTGCCAATGTGGAGAACTTTAAAAATCATCCAGCTATATTAATGTGGTCGCTTGGAAATGAATGTGGAGGAGTTGGCTCAAACTTTGTGGCTGCAATGAAGAAGGTGAAAGAAATTGACCCAACAAGATTTGTACATTATGAGAGATTTGGAATTGGAGCTAACAACCCTGCTGATGTAGACGGAAGAATGTATGGTACTCCAGAAGATTTTGCAAGAATTGCTCACGACAAGAGTCTCACAAAACCTTTCTATATCTGCGAATATGCGCATGCAATGTTTAACTCAATGGGTTCGCTTGCTGAATACTCAGAGGTGTTTGATAACAACCCTGAGATTGTAGGTGGAGCAATATGGGAATATCAAGATCAGGCTTTGTGGAACAAGAGAGACCCTAACCACCCAATATTAGCTTATGGAGGCGGTTTTGGAGAATTCCCTAACGACCACTACTTCATTCATAAGGGTGTTGTTTCTTATGACCGTGCAACAGAAGGAACTCACGTGAAACCACATTATCCAGAAATGAAGAAGGCATATCAATGGATTAGTACAGATTTCTTGGAGCCTACATCTGGACAGATAAGGATAAGAAATAAATATCAGTTTATTTCTCTTGATGGAGTAGAGGCTTCATGGAGTTTATCTGAAAATGGAAAGGAAATAGCTAATGGTAAATTGCAGTTGCCACATATTGATGCAAGAAGAGATGCATACGTGAGAGTGCCCTATAAATTGGATAATATAAATCCTAATGCTGAGTATTTCCTGCGAATTTCATATAAGCTTAAGGATGCAACAATATGGGCAGACAAAGGATTTGAGATAGCATCAGAACAATTCAAACTTCCGATGAATACGCCTCCTGCATTTGAGAACAACTCAAAGATACCTATTAAAGTGAGTCAGAATCCTAAATCTGTAAATGTAACAGGAGAAAGTTTTGCACTTTCATTTGATAAGCAGAGCGGATTACTTAGTAAAGTGGAGAAAAATGGCGTAAACATCTTAGCTAAAGATGGTGAACCCAAACTTCATCTGTGGCGTGCCGCTCATAGAAATGATGATATGTGGGCATATGGTCAATGGAATCGTTTTGGAGTAGACAGTCTCAAATATTCGTTGGTAGACATGAAAGTTGTGCCTGTTGACAAATACTCTGTTAAGATTATTTCGACTGTTAAGGCAGAAGGAAAACAGGGTTTTGGAGCATATCACACAGCTACCTATCTTGTTAATGGCGATGGCGATGTGAAGGTAGATAATAAGATTCAGTTTACTGGCTTGTGCATTAATCTGGCAAGAATAGGAGTGCGCTATGAATTTGATAAGAAGTTTGACCACATGACTTATTTTGGTCGTGGTCCTATAGAGAACTACGCCGACAGAAAGACTTCATCTGATGTTGGTCTTTACACTCTTGACGTGAACAATCAGTATGAATATGAAAAGCCAATGGAGCATGGTAACCATGAGGAAGTGCGCTGGGCTAGATTCAATGGTAACGGAATGCCTTCTGTTATGTTTAAATCAGATAGTAACTTGATGCAGGTTTCTGCTTTACCTTACACTGATGAACAGATGCAGAATGTAGAATACAAGATAGATTTACCTGCTAGTGAAGCAACTGTATTTACATTGGCTACAAAAACACTGGGAGTTGGTTCTAACGGATGTGGTCCTCGTCCTTTGGATAAATACATGGTGTGGTCTGATAATACAGAATTCAGCTACACATTGCAATTACTGAAATAACAAGGCTAACTTGTAAATATGACAAATGGCAGCATCAATATAGGTGCTGCCATTTGTATTTATGAGCGTTGATTAAATCAATATAATGATTGCAAGGATTTAATAAACGTATATCTTATAGTCTTTCATTGCTCCAGGAGCATCTTTCTCAGCTCTTGGTAGTTGTTGGATACCAGAGATAGTCTGGCTGCTTCCTAAGTCAATTACCAATAGGTGGGGGAGAGCAGTACCCTTTACAGTCTGCCAATATGTAGACTCCTGTAAGTCGAAAACCTTATCACCAAGATGATTACCAGTTTCGTTCTCACTATCTGCATATTTTGTTGTCCATGATTCACGTGATATGCGGTTACCGTCAGCATCAAGAGCATAGAGTTCGGCAATAGCTAAGACGTCATCACCAGTTTGTGTTGAATTGCACTGTATAGCAATATAGCGACCCTTTGCTGGAGTGTCAAACTTTACAGTCTGCCAACCATTACCTGCGTTCATGCTGCCTTTAGCAACAGGAGTAGTAGAATTAAGGTCTGGACGGTTGCCTGGAGCATTATGCTTGTTGGTCTTCTCTAATTGCAATTTGTTAAGTTCAGGTGTGTCCTGTCCCCATACAACTGGTTGCTTAGGTCCAACAACATCAAGAACGATGATTTCGTTTTTACCCTTCTTCAACCAGCATCCTGGCATGTATAATGTCTGCTGAGGACCGATACTCCAGAATCTTCCCAAGGCATGTCCGTTTACATATACCTGACCTTTACCCCATGTCTCCATGTTAATGAAAGAGTCACCAGTTTTGCTAAGATTGAAATAACCACGATAATATCCACGATTACCCATAACTTTGTCTGTAGCGTGCTGACTAATCTTACTCAGTGCTTTTTCCGCTGTGTTGCAGTCGTCTGCAATCTTAGCAGTCTGCCAACCCTTCAAAGTATATGTAAGAAGATGATTACCATCATTTGTATCGATTGTTACATCCTTAGTGATACCTTTGTAGTCTTTTATGGCGCGTCCGAAGTTGATACGTCCCATAGCCTCAATAACGATAGTCAGTTTGTCGCCTTCGTTTACAGCTGGTAAAGAGATGCTCTTCTCATTCTTCACGCGGTCAATGCTACCAATATATTTATTGTTGATAAATACTTGTGCAAAGTCGTGACAATCATTAATATAAAGTGTACTTGGGTTTGCGATAGCAGGTAGTGTATTGGTATATACCATAGAGCCCCATCCCATGTCTGCAGCCTCCATTGTGAGGTCGTCGCCATTGTTAACGAAAGAATCGCAGCCGTTAATAAGCGGTGAGAATTCGCTCAGTCTTATCTTTGGAATAGAGATAATCTGTGCGATAGGTTTAGGAACAGCAGGAAGTTTCTTACCGTCGTTGTATTTCTGCATCATGTTACGCAGTTCCCAGAACTTAGGTGTAGTCAGTCCTGATTCGCTTATCGGTGCATCGTAATCATAAGATGTTACGTCTGGCGCAAATCCAGGACTGTTGGCACCAGCCCAGTGTCCGAAACTTGTTCCTCCGTGAGTCATATAGAGTGAGAATGATATACCTTTAGACAACATTTCGTCTATACCATCAACCATATCCTTTGCAGGACGTGTCTCATGGCGTGCACCCCATTTGTCAAACCATCCACTCCAGAATTCAGAACACATCTTAGGAGCATCTGGACGAAGCTCAGATAGGCGCTTAAACTGTTGGTCAATATTTGCACCAGTTCCGAAATTCATTGTCCATACAAGGTCGTCAAGTCCGTTTTTCTCAAAGTTACTAGACCAGTCACACTGGAAAAGGGCCACCTTGTCAAATCCCGAACTTTTAACGATGTCGCGTATCTTAGAAACGTAAGGCTTGCTTTCGCCATAAGAACCATATTCATTTTCAACCTGAACCATAATAATAGGTCCACCGTTCTGAATAGTTAATGGAGCAAGCTGTTCACCAACTTTCTTCTCAAACAATTTAACTCGTTCGATGAAATAAGGATCATCCTCACGAAGTCTTATATCTTTTTTCTTCAGCAGCCACCAAGGTAGTCCCCCCATTTCCCATTCTGCACATACGTAAGGTCCAGGACGTACGATGACATACATACCGTTTTTCTTAGCCAATTTACAGAAGGCAGCTATATCGTTGTTGCCTGTGAAGTCGAATTGACCCTCACGCTGTTCGTGAATGTTCCAGAATACGTATATGCAGACTGTGTTCATGCCAAGAGACTTGCACATTTTTATTCTGTTATCCCAATATGCATGTGGTATTCTTGGATAGTGGATTTCGGCTGCCTTAACAACAAAAGGTTTCCCGTTTAGTAGAAATGTTTTTTTCCCTACAGTGAAGTCACCACCCTTTGCACTAATCGTAGTTGCAGAGAGAGATAACAGTAGGGTAGCAGTAATGAGTTTGATGCTGCGTGATAGTTTCATTATAATATCTTTTTATTTAGTTATAAACGTTGTTATCGAGCATGGCTCTAACACAGACTCGCCTGTAGATGACCCTACAGGTTTGAGGTTTTCGCCAGTAACATCTGATGTGCGGTATAATAGCCATGATGTTTTATTATCAGGCAATGGGAGAGTGATGCTTCTTGATTTCTCTGAATAGTTGATGAACACAACTACCCAGCTTCCGTCTGCATTTCTGTAGGCAGAAGTCATAACCCCGTAAGGTTCTGTCTCGCCATCTTTTACCTTGACATTTTCTTCATTTGTTACATTGATGTCGTAGCGTTGTGCTTCTGGGCGTATGAAGCGGCTATAGTTGCCTATAGACCACATCAACTTTGAGTCAATGGCTTTTCCTGTTTTCCAATTGTCGGCACTTAGAACTCTGATAAGTCCATCTTTATAGTCGCCTCCCATAGAACGCCACCATGACCAACTTTCAGCATTACCGTATACTAGGTCGTGGTGAATTACGCGGGCAACATATAATCCTGTGCGCATAGAGTAGTCAAAATAGCCACCTCCTCCAATCTCTTCATCATTGCTCATGATGCACAACTCTGTTTGCCAATAACGTAAATTATACAATTTTAGTGTGTCGCGAAGGCTTTCTCTTATCTCTCGCATATATTTTACTGGAGTATTTGTCCAATAACTGTGTGCCATAATCACATTAGGCACTCCATACGTATTGCCCAAATATGTCGCTGTGCTGTCTTTAGAGAAGAAAGTACGTATTTGATTAGCTCTTTGCCAACTAGTCATGTGAGTGCCAAGCAGACATCTTATATCACTGCTCTCATCAATCATGATATTGGTAGAGATATGGTCTTTGCTAAACTCCTTGCTAATAGCCTTTGTTAATTTGGCAACCTCTCTGTTAGTGGCAGGAGAACCCTCTTGCTTCGGACCTAACCAGTTCCAATGACCATCAGGTTCATTCACTGGGCACAGGTAATCAAAGTGTATGCTATCGTGCTTTTCTATACCCTTCATGACATTTGCCGCAAACTTTGCTACTTTATTGTAGCTGTCTTCACGTAGATTCAAATCTCCGCCACGACCAGTGTTCGTAGCAAGTCCATTCTTAGTAAAATAGACCGGAGAAGAATTCATGAAAGCAAGGAAATGCTTAACTCCACGTTGTTTTGCCAACTTTAGGAAGTTGCGCTGTCCCTGTTGTTTGTTCCAGTCATATTTGCCATTAGGCTGAAGGAAACACTCTGTGCGTGTGCCAGAGTTGATTTGTGAACTGTCTCCTTGCTCATAACTACCCGCACCAAGATTAAATCTCCATACAGAAAGACCAATACCTTTGGGTTGTCCATTGATATCGTTGTCTGTGCTGAAAAGCCAATCAGCTATTTGATTCTGCTGTTTTTCAGGCCATAAGCCTGTAAACTGCATGCTCCATGCATCAGATGCACCAAAGTGCATAATCTTTTGCATAGGCTTGTCGGTTTCTATTTTGTATATGTTATGTTGAGCGCTAACGCCTAAACTGAATGATATTATAATACCAGTGAGAATAGAAAGTTTCTTCATCAATATTATTTCTTAATAAGTTTCTTACCATTGATAATATATATACCAGGCTCTAGAGAGTTATACTTATCTGCAGAGTCAGCGACCTTTTGTCCGTTGAGGTTATATATACCGTTATCAGCCTTAGTTGAATCACTCTTTACATTATTAATACCAGCAGTAGTATCCAAATCAAATGTGAAAGTGACAACAGAACGTGCAGGGACAGTAATACGTGATGTAGGATCAGTGATAGTCTCGTCACATGTAAGGTTGTTTGTCGCATCAGTTGTATACTTCTTTACAGACGAAATAGTCTTAGCAAAGTTGTCAGCGGCTAGTTTAACTCCCTTAGCTACAGCGTTCATATTTACGAATACAGCAACAACTTTCTTTCCGTCAGGAGATACGTATGCACTTCCCATGAGAGAGTTGATATCACCATCACCACTAAGAGCGATGCGCTTGTATCCAGGACGAACAAAACGGCTGTAGTTACCAAGAACCCAAAGGTTTGATGTTGCAGTTACTGTACCACCTGTATTCAAGTTACCATAACTTTCGTAAGTGCTGTTGTCAGCAGTAGCATTTAATCTTATTAGTTCAAAGCGGTTTTTCTGAGCATACATAGACTGAGCCATTGCTGTCCAGTATGACCATGAAATGAAGTTGCCTTGTGTCATACCGATATGTATCAGTTTGCCCATGAATAGAGCTATATCCATATCAGAAGCTTCTTCATAAGATGCAGGGAAACCAGTATCTGTACTTGGAGCAGCATCAAGCATACTCCATTCTGTCTGCATCACGTTTAGCCCGTATTTAGCAGCAGCGGCTGCAACATTTTCTCTCGTTGTTGTAAGGGCGGTGTTTGTTGTGAATGTCCAGTAGTCATGTCCGGCAATAGCCTTAGCCACATGACTTAAATCACCTATATATGTATCAGTGTTTGTTTTATTCCAAAAAGCCTCTATCTGATTTGATGCACGACCGCTATAATCGCTGCGAGTCTCATAAAGTCTGTCAAGTGAACTAGCCTCAGGCATGATAATCTGTGTAGATAAGTTACGTGAAGTAAGAGATTTGTCAAGTTCGCGTACAAGCTTTGAAATCTCAGTGTTCTGCCAAGGAGAACCTTCCTGACCGTCTGTCCAGTTAAATGCAGGTTCGTTTACAGGGTCAATATATTTGATGTTGTATCCGTTCTCGTTGAAATGTGCAGCCACATTAGCTAGAAATTCAGCAAAGTCATCATAGCTGTCTGCCTTCAGGTTAGCACCCGATGCATTGTTTTTATTGTTGGCAAGTCCGTTAGCAGTGAAATATACAGGAGCGGAATTAGAGAACAATAGGAAGTTGTCTACTCCATATTGTTTAGCCTGCTGCATGAAATACTGTTGTCCAGAAGATTTGTCCCAGTTGTATGTTCCGTCTTTAGACAAGAAGCAATCAGTGCGTCTTGTTGCATCACTGATATTGCTTTCGCTACCTTGGTCTGCACTACCGGCACCAATGTTAACACGCCAAACAGACAATCCTATACCTTCAGGGGCTCCGTTTGAGTCGAAGTTCTGACTGAACAGCCACTTAGCAGCTTGTGATTTCTGTGCGGTACTGAAGTACTTGCCAACATAGTCGGCAGTCCAGCAGTCAGAAGCACCGAAATCAGAAATAGTCTGATAGGTGGTAGTTGGGTCCATGGTAATTGTGAATGTAGACTGTGCCTTGACAGTGAATAGAGATACAGCTAATAGTATGCTTAGGTAAAATCGTTTCATACAGTTGATGTTTTAGATTTGAATAAATATTTATAGGGACTTGCGCCAGAAATAGCGCAAGTCCCTAATGATATCATTAATTAATAGTTAGGGTTCTGTTTGATAGAACCGTCGCTCATAATAATTTCAGAGTTTGGAATAGGGAATAGTTCATCACGGCCATTCACAAAGTTGTAACCCTTGTTAGAGTTCTCGTTTTGATTGGTTGTTTCGTATGGATCGGTGCTCTCAACTAAGTTATAGTGAACGAAAGTACCGTTAGGTCCCATAATATTCTCAATGGCTTTCTTACCATTATCGTCATTCCAACGTCTTAGGTCATATAGACGATTATCTTCCAATGCTAGCTCAAGACGGCGCTCCTTGCGGATAGCATCTCTTAGAGCAGTTCCACTAGAAGTTACATCGCTCAAATTCACACGCTTGCGCACTGTGTTAAGTGCTCCACGAGCTTCTACGTCATTGCCTAAAGCATTCTCAACCTCAGCATACATCAATAAAACATCGGCATAGCGAAGAAGACGATAGTTTAGGTTGATATGTGGTCCGTCATAAGGAGAAGGACGCTTAGCGATTGGAATAAACAGTTTCATGTTGGCACGTGCACTCTTGTGCTTGCTAGGAGTAATTAGATAAGGATTATCTTTAGTCCAAGTGTTGTCGTTAGGCACGTAAGTTTGGTTGTGGTGCAGGATAGTCCATATCTCGCGGATAGAGTCACCCTCGTCCTTGTAAGCCTTGTCAAGGTTGCTTGAAGGAAGGCCCCATGACCAACCTGAGTCGTCACGTGAACCAACTACGACAGAAAGGCGCTCACCAAGATTGTAAGACATTGTACCATTAGTCTGAATTTCAAACAAAGACTCAGCACTATTGTTGTGGTCCATGCTCCATACATCACCGAAGTTGTCAAGAAGTTTGTACTCTTTGCTGCCGATAACAGCATTTAGTTGAGTTTCAGCTTCCTTATACTTCTCCTGATATAGATATATCTTTGCAAGAATGCCTTGTGCGGCACCCTTTGTAACACGACCAAGATCAGCAGAACCGTATTGGCTGCGAACAGGAAGATCAGGAATAGCCTCTAGCAAGTCTTTCTCGATGAAAGCATAAGTATCCGCAGCGCTAGCGCGCTCAATGCCCTTAACCTCACTAGGCATCATAAGACCTTCGATCAAAGGCACGCCTCCGAAGTTCTTAACCAAATCAAAGTATTGGAAAGCACGCAGGAACTTAGCCTCTGCAATATAACGCTTTCCAAGAGCAGCGTCGTTGAACTTTACGTTAGGAATCTTCTGTATTGCGATGTTGCACTGTAGAATACCCTTATATCTGTACTGCCAGAAGTTCTGGCAAGAGTTACCAGCCTGAACAGTGTTGCCTGAATAGTGAGCAAGGTGATAGTAATCACCTGGATCTTGTGTGGTGTTACCCATCCACATGTCATCAGTACACATATCTGCAGCATCATACATCTTATAAATCTGCCACCAATCGTCACAGGCGATACCTTGGTAGCAACCAATTACCTGCTTTGCACATTCATCCTCAGTTGTGAAGTAATTTGCCATATCCTGTTGACCGAGGATAGGTTCATTGAGGAAGTCTGAACAGCTGCTGAAACTCATTGTGAGTGCGGCTGCGGTCATTGAAAGACCTAATATGTAATGTTTCATATTATTTTATATAAAAGATTAGAAGTTTACATTCACGCCGAATAGGATAGTACGTGGATTAGGATAACCAGACCAGTCGATACCTGTTTCTGTTACGCCTCCTTTACCTCCCAGAGATGCTGTTTCTGGGTCCATGCCAGAATACTTTGTGATAGTGAACAAGTTCTGTGCAGATAGTGAAAGACGTACGCTGCAAAGACGAAGTACGCTCTCAGGGATCGTATATCCAATCTGAAGCAACTTGCAACGGAAGTAACTACCGTCTTCAACGAAGTATGATGAAGGACGTGTGTAGTTAAGGTTGGCGTCGTTGACAGACAGACGAGGATACTCGTTTGTTGTGCCTTCTCCGTGCCATGCCTTGTCAAGAGTGCCTGCCCATACGTTTGATCCATTCTGACCGAAGTAACGCTCACGGTTCAGGTTGTAGATATCATTACCGAATGTTCCGTAGAACTGTGCCTGAATATCCCAACGATGATATGATGCGTTAAGGTTTACACCTAACATCAAATCTGGGAATGGATTGCCAATATAAGTCTTATCCTTCTCGTCGATAACGCCATCGTGGTTAAGGTCCTTGTAGCGGAAGTCACCAGGTTGAGCGTTTGGCTGCATTGATGTTCCGTGTTCGTTAGTGTAAGAAGTAACTTCTGTCTTATTCTGGAATATACCGTCAACAACATATCCGTAGAACTGGCTGATAGCCTTTCCTTCTTCGTTACGAATGATAAAGTCACCATTGTGGCTACCCATATAGATATAGTTACCGTTTAGGTTTACAGCCTTGTTCTTTACAGAAGAAAGGTTAAGACCTACACCATATTTAACTTCGCCAATCTTATCGTCCCAGTTGAAACCAAGTTCCCAACCAGTAGCCTTCATGCTACCGATGTTTTCCCACATCTGACCGTTCCACATAGGATAGCCAAGAACAAGAAGGTTATCCTTCTTCATAAGCATGTCGTGGCTCTTCTTTGTAAACCAGTCTGCTGTTACGCGAAGACGATTCTGAAGGAATGCCATGTCTACACCAATATTGTAATCCTCTACAGTTTCCCACTTAACATTTGTGTTACCGATAGATGCTACTGAAGAACCAATAGCTATCTGATTTCCGAAAACGTAACGGTTTGTATTGATAGCACTTGTATATGCAGAGTTGTCGATATTCTGGTTACCAACCTTACCCCAGCCAAGACGAAGCTTCAAATCATCAAATATTTTCTGGTTTTTCATGAAGTTCTCTCCACTAACACGCCAAGCTCCACTTAATGATGGGAATGTAGCATATTTGTTTCCTGTAGTGAACTTAGAAGAACCGTCAACACGGATACTTGCTGTAAGATAGTATTTCTCATCATAGTTGTACATTACACGACCAAGATAAGAGATAAGAGAACTATAAGTATTGCTTCCGCTAACCTGCATGTTGTCTGTACCTGCACTCACATAGCGCATTTCTTCAACATTTGAAGGAATCTTATCGCGGCTACCCTCAAGATAGTAATCCTGAAAACGCTCCATGGTATAACCAGCCATAACGTTTAGATTATGTTTCTTGTTGAAGGTATTCATATAGGTAAGGGTATTTGTCCAGTTCCAGTCTACCCAGTTTTCCATTCTGCGTTTTGCGGTGCTTACTGCTGCTTGCTCAAGATTGTCAATGTGGAAATCAGGAGTGTATTCATCAGATAGACGGAAACGGGCGTTCATACCAAACTGAGTGCGGAATGTCAGTCCCTTTATAGGATTGATGCTTATCCAAGGAGTTGCAAGAAGTCCGTATTCATCAGAATGTTTGTCAAGACGATTCATTGAAGCAACAGGATTCAATGTTTGGTTGTTGTTAGAGCGTGCATAGTTGCTGTATGGGTTTGATGTCCATAGGCTTTGGTCACGCATAACTGGTGTTGTAGGGTCCATAGCCATAACAGATCCAATTAGGTCAGGAGTGTCATGCCAGTTCTCGTATTTAGGAGTAAAATCTACACCTGCCTGTACAATCTTGTTAAAGTTGTATTGCATAGAGAAACGAGCTGTAATCTTCTGCCAGTCACCAACTTTGTACTGTGAGTTCTGACGGAAGTAGCCTACACTTGCTGAATAAAGCAACTTGTCTGTACCACCAGAGAAACCGAAGTTGTAGTTCTCTGTAATAGCAATGTCACGCATAGTCTCATTCCACCAGTCAGTTCCCTGAGCATTAGTGATGTTAGCTATACCGTTGTAAGGTGCAGTCTGGTTATCGTTTGTATAACGAGTCTTGAATACCTGTTCGTATTCAGAAGCACCTGCTACATCTGGCTTCTGCATAGTCTGAAGACCTACAGTTGCAGACGCTGTAAACTTAGTAGCGCCCTTAGAGCCTTTCTTTGTAGTGATAAGAACAACACCATTACTACCACGAGTACCATAGATAGCGGCAGCAGATGCATCTTTCAATACCTGCATGCTCTCAATATCGTTCTGGTTTAGGAAGTTGATGTTTGTACCTACTGGCATACCATCTACAACGTAGAGTGGGTCAGAACCGTTGATAGTACTTATACCACGTATGATTACGCGTGGTGTGCTACCTGGACCTCCTGAATTTGTAATCTGAACACCGTTTACCTGACCTTGAAGAGCATTCATTACATTACCTGTAGTTAGCTTCTCAAGTTTGTCACCTTTGATAGCAGAAATACTACTTGTGAGGTCGCTTTTCTTAACGGCACCGTAACCGATAACGACAACTTCGTTAAGGTCTGATACGTCGTCTTTCATCACGACGTTGATAACGCTGCGTCCTTCAACACCAACCTTTGCTTTCTGGAAACCAACCATACTAATTTCTATAGTGGCATTCTTGTCAGCATCTATAGTAAAGTTACCGTCGATATCCGTTATAGCAGCTGTCTTGGTTCCTGCTACCTTTACATAGGCACCCATAATAGGTTCCTTATCTGCAGCGGCAGTAACCTGTCCTGTAACCTTTACGCTTTGGGCATGAAGTCCAAGGGTAAGGATAGAGACAAATATTATTAAAAAATATCTTTTCATATTTTATATTGTTTGTATATAATAATGTGAATTATTTCACTAATACGAAGCGACTGCGTAGCAATGCATAGTCGAATTCGAATAGGTAAGTTCCGTCTGCTGGTACAGTAACAGTAACCATGTTATCACCACCGTTCTTTACGTTAGCTTCGTTCTCTGCAGAACCGTCGAAACGCCAGAATGGTTGTGGCCACCAACCCCACCAGTGAGTTTGTGTAATAGTGAATGAAATCTTTGTACCCTTAGTAAGAGTTGCCTGACGATAAAGAAGGTAAGGATTTGTCTTACTCTGAGTAAGGATAAATTTGTTATCGCTCTGGTTTGTAGTCCAGTTTCCTGCATTAGGCAAGCCTGTTCCTGCAAGACATATCTGTGCTGGTTGGTCACCACTACCATCATTAAAGTTGACAGTCTGTGTTCCGTCAAGAACCATGCTAGGAGTTGTAGGAGTCCACGTTTTTACATCGTATTCACCTGTTACAGTGTTGAATGTAATTTCATAGTATCCAACAGTTTTAAGTATGATAGGTGTACCAACAGAAGGATTACTTGTAAGCAAACCTGTGATTGGGTCTTCACCGAAGCAGATAGGCTGGAAGTCAGTCTTCTGGGGGATGAAGCGGATAGGAGTGTTAGCCTTTTCATTGTAATAATGTGCAGTGTACTGGTATTTGCCAGTATGTTCAATTAGCATTGGCACACCATAAAGGTCTGAATTTAAATCAGCAGCCTCAGTAACATCAGCAAGATACATCTTATCAAAGTCAGGAAGATCGCTTACCTTGATAGTGCTTGTTGTTGTAGTAAGGTTACCAGCGGCATCAGCAACTGTAATAGTCATTGCGTAAGATGCTTCTTTTGTTGGCATGTCATAAGACTTACTCAATGTGTATTTAGTTCCACTGATACTAATACTGTCATGAGTGTTAAGGTCTGGGATTGATACAACAATGTATCCCAAATTTTTGTTATCCGTTACTGTTGTGTTCAGTGTCAGCTTAGGATTTTGAAGCAGCACTGTTAATTGTGAAGATGGAGCAGTTGTAAATACAGGGTTAGAGAAATCTCCGTCTGTAGATACCGTCAATGTTTGTGTGGTGGTTCTTCCACCTACGTCTTCCACTGTAATCGCTACAGGGAATGATTCTGTACCTTTCCAATCCTTGTTACCTTTGTAAGCATAACTAAGGTTGTAAGTGTGAAGTAATGAGTCTGGATGATATTCCAGCAAATCAATAGTCTTGTCGAGGTTCAGTCCCTCGTTTACAAGGCGGATAGATTTAATTCCGTCTGCATCTTTTGCAACACCCGTAATTGTGAAGTCACGTCCGGGTTCTGTCTTGAGTTGTGCGGAACTAAGTGTAAGAGTTGGGGCTTTACCATCAACTGTAGGATAGTCGTCGTCGCTGCTACATGATTGCAGAGACAAACCCGCTATTACGGCGAAGGCACAAATAAGTAACCTCCTTAAGTAATTAGGTTTAGTTGCCATAAATAAATTAGGTTATAGTTATATAAAAATAATGTTTACGCAGCAAATTTAACATGCAGTAACGATAAGCATACTCATAAATCGTTCAATAAGGTTCTCAAATCGTTCATTGAACGATTTGAATATGATTTTTGCTTTATATAAGATAAAATTGCTAACTTTGCAACTGTTTATTATCACATATTTCATCAAGACAATCATGAAGAAGTATCTCTTTTTACTATTATTCTTGTTTTTATCTATCTTTGCATTCTCTCAGAAGTATCAAGTTAAGTCTCTTGATATCACAGACGGACTGTCAAGCGACTATGTTCTTAACATGGCTATGGACAAGTATGGATTTATCTGGGTTGCTACTGAAGAAGGACTGAATAGGTTTGACGGTTCACGCTTCTACACCTATTATAAACATAACTCAGATAACAGTATAACTGGAAACGAACTTAACTGCGTTCTTGACGATCCTAAGGATAACAAGATGTGGATTGGTACCCAGCGAGAAGGACTAAACGTTTTTGATTACGATACAGATAAGTTCAGCAGCTATCGACATGACAAGAAAGATCGCAATAGTATTGTCACAAACGATATCACTTCTATCTCGGCTTCTGTAGATAGCAGTATCTGGGTAACAACATATTGGGGCGGTATTGAATATTTTGATAAGAGCAATCAGCATTTTATACATTATAATAAAAAGAACGTGCGCGGACTTCCTTCAAATCAGGCTTGGTCTGTGTGTGATGCTGGCAATGGACTTATATATGTAGGACATGTTTATGACGGATTATCTGTAATTGATACCCACAACAGGGTGGCTCATAACTATAAACATAACAATGCTGATCCTAATTCTATTTCGGGCAATGAGATTCATTGCATATTCAGGGATAAGAATGGAAATGTATGGATTGGAACAAACAATGGACTTGACCTATTTGATACCCTGAACGGAAAATTCATTCATTATGATGACGGTGGAAAAGCCCATCATCCTATTTTCTCCATCAAACAGATGTCTGACGGTAAACTGTGGTTGGCTACAGAACAGGGAGGAGTTGCTATTCTGGATATCAATGCAGGTATGTATATAGGTAACGCCAACTGCAAATACGATTTTATTCAGGAAGGCAATGGAGAACTCGACCTTACTGGTAACAGTGTGCGCTGTGTTCTTGAGGATGAATATCATAATGTATGGTTGGGACTATATGGTGCAGGTATCAACTTCATCACCCGAAATACACCGTTATTCTCACTGTTGAGTTATTCACCAGTAAATCCCGAAAAGCATATTTCAACAAAATCTGTTATCGGACTTGGATTTGATACAAAGGGCAATCTATTGGTAGGAACAGATGGAGACGGAATGAATGTCTTTGATACAGAAAAAAACAGGATACATTCTGATATTTCGTTGCCGGGACGTTCTGTTCAAGTTGTGCATCGTGATAAGAATGGTAATATATGGATTGGATGCTTTTCTGATAATGCTTACGTCAGGCGTGCTTCTGGAGGTCTCAGTAAGATATTTAAAGAAACAGTCGATGTGAGATGCTTCTGCGAGGATGGCGACGTGATGTGGGTAGGAACAAGTAGTGGAATATACACAGTCGACATAAATACGCTGAAGGTGATAAAGGCATATAAGATTAAGGAAAGCCTTGTTAGAACTATATGTCTTGATAGTAAACACAATTTATGGATAGGTACTTTCGGTGACGGACTCGTGAAGTATGATCATTCAATACGTCATAAGCATGCTTACAGCACAGATAATGGATTCCCTTCAAATACAGTAAACGGAATAATCCGTGGCAATGATGGAGCTTTCTGGCTTGCTACAGGTGAAGGTGTGGTTTGTTTCCCTAATGAACATAAGAATCTGTATAAAGTGTATAAGCAGGACAACAACCTTAACAATACAAACATTCGTGCAATAGCACAAGATCGCAAGGGGAATGTATGGGTTAGCACGAATAAGGGCATCAGTTGTCTGAAGAAGGGCGAAACATCATTTCTTAACTATGGATATAAGGATAATGTTGCCCTGGGTAATTATAATCCGTCAAGTGTAACAACATCTCCAACCGGAATAATCTATTTTGGAAGTACTAGAGGATTAACATATTTCAATCCTTCAGAAGTGTTGTCTAATAATGCAGCTCCTAAGGTGTTTATCACAGCGGTAGACCTTCCTCTTGGCGAAAAGGCTTTGAGTGACAGCACGATAAATCTTATTGGAAAGAAGCAGATAGAACTTGGATATAACGATAATACGTTTACTTTGCATTTCAATGTCAGAGATTATTCTTTGCTTGGCAGGGTAGAGTATTCTTATCGATTGAGTGGATTGCAGGGTGACTGGCAGACAACAGAAGATAATGTAATCACGTTTCGTGATATCCCGTATGGCAGTTACACTTTGGAAGTACGCTGTCGCCGCCACAATCAGGAATGGACTACTGATGTAGCTACATTAGATTTAACCGTTAATCCTCCATTCTGGCTCTCTTGGTGGGCAAAACTCATCTATACAATATCTATCATAAGTTTGGCAGTCTACATCTTCCGTAGTTACTCTCGCAAGATGAGATTGGAATATCTCTTGTCTTCTGAAAAGAGGAAACATGAGCAGCAGCAAGAACTTAATGATGAGAGATTGCGCTTCTTCACCAATATCACTCACGAACTGCGTACTCCGCTCACGCTCATCCTTGGACCGCTTGATGACTTTTCACATAGCAATGAACTGTCTGATAAGGTTAAGCATAAGTTGGCTGTGATAAACAGGAGTGCTAAAAGGTTACAGGAACTGATCAATCAAATACTGGAGTTCAGAAAGACAGAAACTGATAATCGAAGATTGTGTGTCGTTCGTGGAAATATCGTCAGTGCTGTTCATGAGGTGATGTTGAAATACGAGGAACTCAACAGAAATGAAAGTGTAAGAATACGCTTCGTTTCAGCCGAAAATGATATTAAGATGTATTTTGATAATGAGGTGATAAACATGGTTATAGACAATCTCATATCAAATGCTATTAAATATACTGACAGAGGTGAAATTATTGTTTGCGTAGAAAGAGTCATTAATGATGGTCGCAGAATGGTTCAGATAGCCGTCCACGATACCGGTCATGGTATATCTGCTGCTGCACTGCCACATATCTTTGAACGCTACTATCAGGAGAATAGTCCTCATCAGGCTTCGGGTACAGGTATCGGACTTGCTTTGGTAAAGAGTCTTGTAGCCTTGCATCAGGGACAGATTTCTGTAGACAGCAGTGTCGAGCATGGATCTCATTTCATTATCAGTCTTGCTGAGGATAATATATACCCCGATGCATTGCATGGTGAGCAGACTTCTGATGAATCAGACGATGCAGAAGAAAACGGTGCTCTTGTTGAAAAGCGCGATGACGCAGATGAAAATTCACGCGAGATCTTGCTTGTTGTCGAGGACAATAAGGATATACGTGAATATATAGCTACATCATTTGCCGATAAATACGAAGTGTTCCAGGCAGAAGATGGTAGGGGAGGACTTGCTATTGCGCTTGATGTTATTCCGGATATCATCATCAGTGATGTGATGATGCCTAACATGGACGGAAATGAATTGTGCAAGATATTAAAGAACGACCAGCGTACAAGTCATATACCAGTAATACTTCTCACAGCTAAGGTCAGCAATGATGCCAAGGAAGAGGGTTATGATGCAGGGGCAGACTCGTATATCACGAAACCGTTTAGTGTTTCTCTTGTCGAAAGCAGAATAAACAATCTTCTTGAACAGCGTCGCCGTCTGCTCAATTCGGCAAACGATTCAAGATCAGGACACGATTTGTCGTTATCTGAAAAGAATGAGATATTAAAGGAATCAATGAACAAGGTGGATCAGGAGTTCTTTGATAATCTCAACAAGATTCTTGACGATAACATCAGTGGTGTTCTTGATGTTAACTTCCTTACCGAGAAACTAAACATGAGTACGTCTACTCTTTATCGCAAGATGAAGGCGCTCACAGGTATCAGTATCAACGAGTATGTAAGACACTACAAGATGCAGCATGCCGAGAAGTTACTCTTAAAGAATACGTACACGATAAATGAGATTACTTATATGGTAGGATTAAGCAGTGTAACTTATTTCCGCAAGTGCTTCAAAGAGGATTTCGGATATTACCCTACGGAGTATCTAAAGAAAATAAAGGCTGCCGGAAATTCTTAATCATTAATAAGTATTGTCTCCCGCAGATACCCGCAGACAAACGGCAAATAGCATGAGTTACATTATCTCCCGCAGATTTAATGCATCAACGTAAACGGCATAGTCTCTCGCAGATAACGCAGAGGTAGCAGACAAACAGCAAACAGCATGAATAGCATTGTCTCCATGATGTTGTAACTGTCTTTCTCTGCGTTATCTGCAATCATCTGCTTTAGCTGATTCATGTACCCAATTTATCTTTGTTTGCGTGAATCTGCGTAAGAATATTCCGTTTTGTATATACAAAGAAACATAACTGCGAGAGAATAAATCAGGTTGAGTAGCTCAATTAATGGACTAGAGCTTTGATACAGTCCATTACACTATTGATTTGTCCACTGTAAACATGACTAAAACAATAGGTACATTTTTGTACCTATTGTTTATGCTTGATGGGCCATTAAGAAGTCAAATGAACTTGTTCGTGCTACGGCATCGTGTGGCAGCAATATATATTTCCATTGTTTGCCATTATGTTGCAGATTGTACTCAGTGGCATTTTTACAATATTCTTCTGCACTTTTCTTTTTTGACAAGACATTTGTGTCGTCAATATCTGCTGCTGACTTAGTTTCAACCATAAATATAGTATCATCTGTTTCAACAATAAAGTCAGGTTCATACTTGTGAGCACCATTGCCCCAATAGATATTGAATTGATTCGATACAGGGCGTAACCACTTCATTACTTTTTTGTCATTCTCAAGCACATAAGCAAAGTCTAACTCTGTGGAACTATCAAATTTGTTTTCCATATAATATGCCTTCATAAATCCTGTAAAGATATATTTACTTATTGTGGATTTTGGAGTTATTACATCCCTGTAATCCTTACGTCCATAACCTATGACTTCAGTCATGTGCTGTGGCAATATTTCAACAAATGGCAATATATTAGGCTTAACGAATCCCTGAGATTGCAGAGACATATGTTCTCGTATCTGTTCATATATTTTGGTTGCTAACAGTTTCTTAAATTGCTGAATTACACCTGAAGGATCTTTGTCTACACTTAATCCTTTTTTTACTGCATCAACAGCCTGTTCTGATAAGTGGAAAAGTAAATCAGAGCATTCATCGTAATCAATTTCCTCAAAATTAATCAGTTCAGTAACTAATTGGTCTACAGGATTTCCATATGCTCCACTTGACAATCCTTTTATTTTTTCTACTTCTTTATCAACCAATCCAACTCTTACAATCTCATGTTCAAGATATGGAAGATCAAATCCTTCTTGGGTGTTAAGATCAAACCAATTATAAACAACATGAGTTTCAGACTGTTGTATGGTCATACGAGGAATTGGAATAACATTTTCCATGTAATCTGTAAGAACCATTCTAACAACTTTCTCTACTTGAGCTATTTGTTCTTTTGCATCTTCTGGAGCAAATAAATCCTGCGACATGCTTGCTCGCTTTGTAATATACTCTTTTGCAGCATCACACACTATGTCAATATTATCATCAAGATTTAAATCTTTCTGATTATTTACTTTGGTATTAAGATGTGGAATGACAGCCCAAACAGCCTTTTTTGCATCAACAATGGCCTGAACTTGCTTCAATTCTTGTGTGGATGTTGCCTGGTCTTCTTGTTGCATTAACTGTTGTTTTAAACTTTCTTCGTGCTTGGTTGTTGCTGTTACAACTTTTGATTGTTCTTTTAGTTCCTCGGAATCAAATGTTACATAAGATAATCTCTTCAATACAGAATCTGGGTTTTGTGCAGCAGCGATAACGGCATTGAAGTTTTCGTGAGCTAAAACGGTTAGTTTGTCAACTTCACTATCACCTGTTCTTCTACCACCATAAGGTAAACGCAAACCTCTACCTATTGTTTGCTCAACAAGTATTGGTGCATCAGCTGCACGTAAAGGTACGATTGTATATAGATTGCTTACATCCCAACCTTCTTTGAGCATATTGACATGAACGACAATTTCAATTTTATTATCAGGGCTATCCAATGATGCAAACAATGATTCTACGTCGTCATCTTTCTTCGTAGAACTATCTATCTGTAACACTTTATCTTTGTATCTACCATCAAAGAACTCGCTACTCTCCAATCGTTCCTTTGTTTCTTGTGCATGAGCAATATTTCTACAAATAACAAGAATAAATGGCTTGACAATCGGCTTGTTGTTCTGCTTAGAATACAATTCTAGATGAACCTTTGTTTGTTCGTGAATACTGACAGCATCTTCCAATTTTATAATATCTAGTTCATCTTCAGTCAATCCTGACTTTTGAAAATTTTCTCTTGTAGCGACAGTTGGATTCTTTACATACAAACCATCATCTAATGCCTGAGCGAGATTATATTCGTATACAATATTCTTGAATGATTTACCTTTTTCATCAGTTGGTGTAGCAGTCATCTCAAGTCCTAACACTGGGTTAAGTTCATTGATTGCTTTCTTTGAAGCATCGGCATGGTAGCGGTGGGCTTCGTCCATCAAGATAACAAGGTCATCGAGTTTTGATAGATAGTCAAAATATGACTGTCCGAGATATTCAGACAATCGTTTCATGCGAGGAGCTACTTTCTGCCCACCTTTCCTACTTTCTTTACTATCTGTATTAAACTTGGAAATATTGAAAACGTTAATTTGTATTTCTTTATCACTAAATAGTCCACGGCTTTGTTCGTAATTATCTCCCGTAAAAACAACAGGTTGATTACTTACAAATTCTGCTATTCCACGAAAAACATACTTTTCATAAGACGGATCACCAAAATCACGTATCAATTTCTCGTAGATTGGCAAGTTTGGAGCCAGCACAAAGAAATGTCTTATGCCCTTTTTTAAATAGAGATAAGCAATGCAGGCACCCATTAGTCTTGTTTTACCTATGCCTGTTGCTATGGAGAATGCAAGTGAAGGGAAATCTCTTTCAAAGTCTTTACAGATAGGCACCACTGTTTGAACTTTTGCCAATTCTTCTTTTAAGAAAGCGTCTTTACCTTCATCGGGAGCTTTCTTCATAGAAATAGCATCAGTTAGTTTTTCTACCACTTCAAGGGCTTCACCAAGTGGTTTGCGTAATGATAAACGCTGTTTTATATATGTTGTTATCTGATTCATACTATGTTATTTATATTATATAACGTTAATTATTATGTTAATATAGTTTAATTATTTTAATTATTCAATAATAGTCAATATCTTTGCAGCATCTCAGCAACCATGTGTTGAAGGAGTTACGGGAGCGAACTTTTGTTCGCTCCTTGCTTTTTTATACTATCCTGTATCATTTCTACAAGTTCATCCGGTGTGTTAACACCATTTCCATCACTTGATTTTTTCCATTCTTTATACTCCTTAAACTTCTTTCTAATTGAATTAGAATATTTAGACATAAAAGCAGTCCAAAGCAAAACATAAGTTTCTCTGACCTCTAATATGATAAAGTAATCATCTTCTACTTCTTCAGAGCATTCCAACCAAATGCAGATTCTATTTTCTGACCTATTACGAGATTGTCTCCAGAATTTCAAGTTCCAGTTTTGCACATTTTCAATAACTGGTTTAGCCCATGGCATACATTCACACCTTCGCAAATCGGGTGTTCTATTATTTTCATCTTCTCCTTCATGGGTCATGTGATAGAATGTATAAGCCCTTTCTTGAAACTTTGGATTGATTTTCATCTCCAAGACATGAGAACCAAATTTAGTTTTATGCTTAATGAAATCATTTTCAAACACCTTATAGACAGCATCAATAAATTTATGATAATCACCAGCATAATCTTCTAAATAGATTTTTGCTGGAAGTTTTATTTTATTT
The DNA here is from genome assembly GCF_051059605.1 of Prevotella sp. Classification (GTDB taxonomy): domain Bacteria; phylum Bacteroidota; class Bacteroidia; order Bacteroidales; family Bacteroidaceae; genus Prevotella. The sequence continues at coordinate 1,604,777 of NZ_CP050883.1, read as the reverse complement.
TCCATAACAACTTTCCCAAATAAAGACGTTACACTTTGATTCTCTATACAATGTGCTTGATGTGAGATTGTAACCACTTCGCAATTTAATACGTTCTATTAATTTGAGTTTTGCTTCACTTGTAACTTTCTCACGATGAAGATACGAGATTGCTCCAATTAATAAATCGGCAAGTGCCACCAATTCAACTTCGTGTGAACGAACTTGTTGCACTTTCTTTATCATCTCACATTTAAAATCATAGCTGTTATTACATAGCACCTCATGTAGTTTATCTACTTTCTTTTGACCATGTGTATCTTTTATGTCAAGAAATATGTTATATTCACAACCTGGTTCAAATATGGTTTTCAGCATATCGAAATACAACTTGTAATAGAAATCATCATGTGTTTGATGAAACTGTTCGTGGTTTAGTTCTTTTTTATCAGGAACAACAATAACACGAAAATGAAGATCGCTATTGTCAAAAAAGTAATTGACAATATCCATATAAAAAGCTAATTGTCCTGGTGAGACCTTGTTCCATTTAATTTCAAACTTTGGAGACAAGTTGTGCTCTACTTTGATTTCCCTAATACGTTTAAAGATCTCATCTTTCTTACTCTCTGGACACCAAACACCACCAATAGTCATGGCTTTCTCACCATCATGTTCAAGATGGCAACTCTCATCACAATAGATATTATATGTTGTCATAAGTCGTTATTTACTTGTTATTCTTCTGTTTCATCATCTTTGTCTACTTCTGGAATGCTTATAATGTTTAGATTATAATTGTCCTTTCCAAACTCACAACGTCCCAAAAGCATTTTTGGTATTTTCTTGATAGAGATATTGCTATGAGCTGATTTACATTCTTTTTGGAATGCAGTGCAGCATATCAATAATGATTCTTCTTCAGCCATTTCCTCATAAATTCTATCAAGCGTTTCCACTGTCAAAAATTGAGTTGTCGTATAGATGAAGTCTTGCTCTGAACTAGTACCTTGCTTCCAGTATATTTCAGATGACGGTGCATAAGTGAAACCTTCTTGCTTTGCCATTGCAGCAGCAAGCATATCGGCATTATATTCTTTGTTGATAACCAACTGACCATGCTTATCTTCTTTAAGTAGACTTGGTGCAAGTTCATAGAATTTGAAGCCTCCGCCGCCTTGCCAATTTACCGCCTTGCTTATACCACCTTGGTCAGTTCCATCTATTACCATTTGAAGGCGTTTGGCACAATGTGTATATGCGTGATTACCCATTTCTACACCAATATACCTTCGTCCCATTTTTTGTGCTACAGCAGCGGTTGTTCCGCTACCAAGAAATGAATCAAGTACGATATCGCTTTCTTTTGTTGAAATATTTATAACTCTTTCTATTAATCGTTCTGGCTTTGGAGTTCCGAATTCAAAATGTAATTTTTTTAGTTCAGTATTTGCTTCGCGCGTAGTGCCACTATCTTCTCCCAACCACAACGTATCTGGTACACGACCATCTTGATCTGCAAGATATATCTTTCTTATAATTCGCTTTTCATCTGATGAGAAAAAAATTTCTCCAGTTGATATTTTTTGTTGTAGTAATTCCTTACTCCATCGCCATCCTTTTTCTGGAGGATTAATAATTTTCCCAGATGGTGTTATTATTGGATATTTAAGGTTCTCACGTAAATTAGGGCTTCTAACATCCCCACTTCTCCAATCACCTTTTGGATCATTGTCAGGATTTGAATAATTAATGTTATGCTTTGCTTCACGTGGTAATTTATATCTTATAAATTCACTTGTTTTTGAATATACCAAAATATGGTTGTCTGTTAAAGAAAAGGTTTTTGCATCATTCTTCCCCTGAATACTATGTTGCCAAATTACATCAGAAAGAAAATTATTTCTGCCAAAAATTTCATCGCATAATACTTTACAGTAATGAACTTCATTGTCATCTAATGTTATCCATATGAGACCATCTTTCGATAGTAATTTACGTAAAATTTCCAATCTATCTCGCATCAAAGACAGCCAAATAGAATGTTCCAGTCCATCATCATAGTGTTCAAAGGCATTACCTGTATTATATGGTGGGTCGATATATATGCACTTTACACACCCTGCATAATCACTCTCCAATGATTTCAATGCCAAAAGGTTATCACCATGAATGAGCATATTGCCATCCCATGGTTTACCGTTCGGAAGTGTCTCTGTTTCCACTTCGCCATATGAATATTCTGGATTCTCTATCAATATTCTTGGTTCTATGTTTTCACGTGGCTCGTCTTTGCCAATCCACGTTAGTTCAAGTTTTTGCATATTGTTATTTTTTAATTTGCGATATTGAATCAATTAATTGCACAAGATTATCTTGCATCACTAAATTTATTTCCTTAAAATCTAATAGAAATGGTCCAAAGATTTTATCATCTGATGTTATTTTAACTTCAATGCCTCCTTTATAATTATTATGGGACAAAGGTCGGATATAAAACATTATATCCTTACTTTCGTGTGGTGGAATAACAAACCTAGTTTGAGACAATAGTTTTCGAGTTTCATCAAAATAAGGTATGTTTATTTCTGATTTGTTTTCTAATTCCACCTCTACATTAGATGCCGTAATATTAGAAGAGTTTATAATCCTTATTGCACAGGTATTTTTTAGCTTTACGAATGAACAAGACAAGTAAGTTGTGTTGGCTTCTTTCCATTGCCTTTTCAATTCATCCAATTGGTTCGTATTTTGTTTGAGTATTGAATCATTCTGAATTTTATTTTGTTTTAAAGTCCACCAAGTAATCACAACCATCGCCAATGATGCAATAGAACTTAAATATGTTACCCAAAAGAGTATCCAATCACTAGGCTTACCAGCTACTTTGTAGTCAAAAACACTATTTCTTGTAACAAAATAATTTAGTAATAAGGGAAACAGTAAAAAGAACACGATAAGTATAACATACCAGTATTTTTTTCTCAAATTAATCATATAATTTTCCATTTAAAGTTAAACAATACGGTTTGCTCCACCTTTTGGTCAAGCATTCTTTCTACTTTAGATATAATTTTTTCCTTGCGATTATCTACTTCATCTTGTGCATCATAAAGATTTTGACGTTTTTCCTTACGTTTATTTTCTAACTCTTTTACAACTCTCTGGATAGCAACTTTCTCAGCCAACTTGTTTGACTTCTTGGCTTCTCCTTTGCGGAGTTTAATTTCAGCATCAAGATCACGTATTTCTCGATCGAGACTCAGTTTCATATCATCAGCCCAAGCATCAAGTTTATCCATTTCTTCATCAAAGAAATTTTGGTTTCTCGTGCTACTCTCTTCGATGATAGCAGAACGTTGGCTATTTATACTCTCTGTATATTCATGAATAACTGATGCTGGAATTTTAATAACACTTTTATCTTCAACAGCATATAATGTTAATATGCGTTGAGCAATATCAACCGGAACATGTTCATTATCATCTGTAAAACAACTTATCAACAAATGATCTTCTTGTTCGAAAGAATCTATAGATAGTTTTTCGACGTGCATCCAGCCACTTTTTTCAAGAAGGTTCTGCTCAATATAAACAACCTTTTCTGGAGTATTGGTATAATTAAACTTCACCTCATGACATGGTAATACAAATGATTTACATTCTGCAAGAATGTGTTGAACCATAGGGTGACCTATTCTGAGCATTCTTGATTCATCATTACCTGCGGCTTGTTTCTTACCATTTTTACTGCTAGCCAAATAATAACTGCCAGAAAAGTTATTACCTGCATGGATTTTCAATATTCTATTTTCATCATCAAAAGTTGCTTTGCCATCTAGACAGAATTTTAGAAACATCCACAACTGTTTCTCAAAAGTATCTAATGAAGATAGACTGTTTGCCAAGTCTACTCTCAATTTCTCGGCAACTTCTGTATCAAAGTTCTCTAGAAGAGTTGAGCGAGCGTTGAGCATATTATCTGATATTGTTGATTGCAGTTCAGACTGCAATTCATCGAATGCATCGCGAATTTCTTCTTTTGTACGGCATGAGTTGTATATTTCAGCTATACGTTTTTCAAAGTCAACACCATTACCAATGCTACCTAGAACTTCATCACTTGTGCCAAATATACCATTGAATAACTGAAACTTCTTATCAAGAATCTCATATACACGAATATCAGCTTCATTTGCCTTGTTAAGGAAATTGATAACCACAACATCAAACTGTTGTCCATAGCGATGGCAACGACCAATGCGCTGTTCTATACGTTGTGGATTCCACGGCATATCATAGTTTACAATTAATGAGCAGAACTGCAAGTTGATACCTTCGGCAGCAGCTTCAGTTGCAATCATAATAGTTGCAGACTCACGGAAATAATCAACAATAGCCTGTCGTCGGTCTGCTGTAGGTGAACCTGTCAGCTTATCACTACCAGAATAACGTTTTCTCCAGTCCTTATAAATTTTGGTAGATTGTTTATCGGTGTTAGTTCCATTAAACAGTACCACCTTACCTTTATAACCTCTTTCTTCAAGAAGGGTATACAAGAATTCCTGTGTGCGTCTTGATTCTGTAAATATGAGAGCTTTCTGGTTTGCACCAAGTTGTTCCAATTGTTGAAATCCCTTTTTTAGAGCTTGAAATAAATGCTCTGCCTTACTGTTCTTTTTGATTTTAAGAGCAAGGTCACGGAACGCACAAAGTTCATTGATTTCCTTCTTTATACCCTCAATATCATTAGGATGCAAAGGTGCTTCCTCATCTAGTTCCTCATCGTTGTAGTCTTCTTCTGAAAACCACTCATCTTGTTCTTCTGCAATGGATTCAAAATCTAATGTTAAGTCTGCTGGATCTATTAAGTGTTCTTGATTGTCCAATTTCTGTTGAAGTCTGTCTATCAACGTACAGAATGTGCCATAGATAGCATAAGTAGATGAAGCCAATAATTTACGAAGAATCAAAGTCATGAGTTGTCGTTGACTATTTGGCAAAGCATATAGTATTGGACGCTGAAGATAGTCAGAAACTAATTCATAAAGAGCCTGTTCATCTTTTGATGGGAAGAACTCTTCGAGGATGGCAATTCGCTTTGTATAGCGGATATATTCTAATACTTGTCTACGTAATGTTCGCTTGCAAACTGGTTTAAGTCGATTGCGAAGCACCATATAAGCACTTTCATCAAGAGTCTTGTTGAACTGTTCTTTAAAACTCTTCAAATCACCAAACACGTAACTGTCTATAATAGAGACTAAGCCATACATTTCTAATATTGAGTTCTGCAAAGGAGTAGCAGTCATAAGAATTTTCTTACGACTTTCTAGCGCATCTTTTATTATATTAGAAATTTTATTGGTTGGCTTATAGACATTGCGAAGCCGATGTGCTTCATCAATAACAACCAAGTCCCAGTCAGTTCGTTTCAAATAAGCCGCTTTGGCTTTAGCAAACTGATAAGAACAAATTACGATTTTATCTTGATCAAAGGGATTAAAATGGCCTTCTTCAACAATAGAATTAAAGCTTTTACTTTCAAGCAATATTGCTGAAAGGAAGAATTTATCTTGCAATTCTTCGCACCATTGCATTCTCAAATTGGCAGGACATATTACCAATAAATGGCGATGGTGTTCAGCCCAATGCTGAGAAAGAATGATACCAGCTTCTATAGTCTTGCCTAATCCTACTTCATCAGCTAATATAGCACCCTTAGATAAGGGTGACTTAAACGCAAAAAGAGCTGCCTCGATCTGATGGGGCGTTAAATCAACGCGCGCATCTTGTAAGGTAGCTGTTAACTTTGCCGTATCATTAGCTGGTAGTCGGCGAGTTAAAGTATTTGCCAAATATTTGGCTTGATAAGAAGTAATATCAACCTTCATTAATTCTCTTGCCTATATTCATTTATCTTTATCTGTAACAAGGTCTTTCATATCGAAAGACAATATTTCTTCTATTTTGACAATGCATCAAGACTATGCTGGAGTTCATTACAAGCATAAATACTCATGGTACTGAAACTCTTATCAAGTTTCTTTGATAACCACATCTGTAATTTATCTCTGTCGGCTAAGACTTAATTTTGTATTTAATACTTCAAAAGTAGTTAATTTTATGCTATTTAAGGAATAAATAAACTTTGAATGTGATAATTTAAACAAATATTTAACATTAAACAGAACAAAATACTCAATTTCGACTCAATACTAGTGAAAGAAAACCATTTGTTTCTCTTTGATAATAATACATAGATATGCTTTTAACTTCGCCACAACAATGTTCTTTTCATTAGAAAGCTCCTGCTGTTCCTGTAGATAATATGTCGAAAAAAAATCTGCGTGAATCAACGAGGCTCATGAGTGAGTAAACCGTTTTGTTATTTTAAAATATCCTTACAGTGTCTTATATTGCAATTAATGAAATTCATTAATATTTGTACTTTTTATTATGAAATTTATGCTTCTAAGCGTTAAATAATAAATGAATTTCATTAGATTTTATAATGAAATTCATTAATATTGTTGTACTTTTAGTACAGATTATCTGTAGCTAATAACAGACATTTGTACTTTTATAACAGATTGTTTGTACTTTAAATACAGATATTTGTACTTTAACTATAGATATTTGTACTTTAACTATAGATATTTGTACTTAACTAACAAGCCTATGGTAAAGCATTGTTATTATGGTTTCTTAGTTTTATTATACAATAAAATTTTACATGTCTTAAAAAACTTCAAAAAAATATTGTTTAATATTTTGCTATTTAAATATGTTTTTATATCTTTGTGCTACAGATAACTAATATCTGTATGGGAACCAGTATGCCCGCCTCATGTCTGAACGGCTCAATAAGTTTAATGTGGCGATGTATGCAGTCTCATGCCATGACAAAATGTCGTGTCGGAACACTATGCAATTAGACGGGGTGAGTCCATGATTTAACAATAATCTATGTCCCTTTACATGAACACAAGCCTGATACCAGTTTTTGATTTGGTAAGTCACTGAAAAAAAAACTTTAAAAAACTATCAAATGAAAGTAAGTTTAAATAAAATCATAGATGAAAGTATTGACAACCATGATATAAAGATTAATAGTAAGTACGATGAATCCAAATATATTTTCAATTATTTATGGAATAATATGTTGCCACATGGAAAAGACATGAGTAGTATGAAGGCAAATGTGGAACTGTTTGTTATGTCAGACTCTTTATCAATAATGTATGACGGAGTGAGGCACAGAATAAATATCCGAACGAGATTTCTGAAAGGATTTCTTACTTTCTATAAGTCGAACATCACTGCTATGCAAATAGCGAAATTAGATAGCGATATCTACGAAAGACGCAAACTCGCAATGATTATGATGAATGACTTTCTTTATAACGGACATAGTCTTAACCAGAAAACACTGTTGAAAGTTATAAAAGAGGTATTTTAAAGCTCAAAAATGGCGATTAATAATCGCTTATAATCGCCTATAATCGCCATAAGTGTTAAATGATTAATGGCAACTAATGCGCAATACATTGAATTTCAACGTATTGCGCATTAACATTTTTAGTTGATTTTCAAATAATTACGGCGAACATTGTATGAAACTACGCATATAGTTAACTTTGCATGTATAAAATTTTACACAACAAAAGGTAATAAAGTTTTCATGCAATGGATTTAATTATATTTATCATTAACCAGTATAATAATCTTTGTTTAGCTGGTTTATTCTGTAGGATGAGTTTAGTGTTGCCCCTATCCTTTATGGATAGGGGCACAATTGTAACCACATATATAATGTAAACTTTATTACCCCTATAAATTCATAACAATGAATCTTAATTTGAAAAAAAGAATTTCGCAACATTTCTTAGTTGGCGAAGTAGTGAAAACATGTAGTGAGGGAATTGATACGAACATCATCAACAATGCCCGCAGACTTGCTGAGACGTGTCTGGAACCTGTGAGAAACCGCATTAACCGACCGCTTATCGTAAACTCGTGGTATCGCAGCAGCAAATATAATGCACTCGTAGGCGGAAAGAAAACCAGTCAGCACATAAGAGGCGAAGCCGTTGACATTCATTTGGATGCTGATTGCTGGAAAATAGAACTGGCTCAACTCGTGCCGTTGTTTAAAGCCTATGCTGACTATGACCAGCTAATCGTAGAGTCTTCACCCACAGCCCATTGGCTGCACGTGAGCCACACCGACCGACACGCAAACAGACACCAATATCTACAAATAAACACCCACTAAACAAGAATCATGAGTTATACATCTAAACAAACTAAGAATTCGCCTTTCCTTAAAGTGCGCCGTAACATCACCTCAATGCCCGAAATGGCAGATTTACTCAATGAAGAAGGCAGTACTGGCTTCGGCACTTACATGATGATATTAATTTATCTCACTAAGTGCGACAACTGTGTGGGACTTTACAATAAAAGCAGTTTGCGCTCTTTATCAGCAGAAGCTCACAAGTCTTCAAGTTATATTCGCAATATCATCAACAACTACGGCTTGTTCGTTGTTGAGGATAAAATCTTTTATAGTCAGGAACTCTGCCAAACATTGAATATTGATTTCACCGTTAATTCTTCTTCAGAAGATGAACCTGAACCCAAACACGGTTCAAATTCAAAGCGCAAAACTTCAAAAAAAGATGCAAATGAATTGAATTCAAATCCAATTGAAAATGATTCTAAATTGAATCATAAATCAATTCAAAATGAATCTAGATTGAATCATGAATCAATTCGAAATCAACGAAACGGCAATAAGCATAATACGTACACGCATGCGCAACCGCGCGAAGATATAGATAAAGAAAATATAGATAAAGATAAAAAATATTCTTCGTCTACGACTACGAATATTAAAAGCGACGACGTAAACGCAAACGTTCGTTCTTCTTCTGATTCTATCAAAAAATCATTTGCTGACGCCGACTGGGTGAAGTCCATTTCGGGTGTCACGGCTCTGGACCTTACCGACAAGACTGTTGCCGATGCCTGTATTGAGTGGTTCGGCATGCAGTGTAAGGCAAAGGGCAAGACCTTTGACACGGATGAAAACGCAAGGTGGTATTTCTGTAATCTGCTGCAGCAGGGACGCAAGACAAGGGAGGCGTTTGATGAATACTACAAGCAATACAAATACGACGAAATGGTAAGGAAGACCGCCATGGAATGCTGCGAGGACGATTATTACGACTACAAGGAAAATGGCAGACGATATGATTCACACCACCAGATTATACCGCCTGATGCTCCACGGCAAATTGATCCAAACACGATATGGAGCTGGATAAAACTTGAATTCATTCCAGTTGGTGATTTCAGGATGGACCCCGAAATGGCTGCACGGTCTAAGTATTATGACGAGTATCGCCGAATTCATAACATGAAATGACATGGCACAGACGTATGATGACGGCTACGGTCACAAGGTTGTAGCAAAGGAGGATTTACAGATATCACGCTCAACAAGCGCAAAGACAAGTGGAAAGATAAGATGCAAGTGTCCTGAATGCAGCAGCCATGAGGGCAATAAGCCCAATTCCGACTGCGTGAGTATTGACCTTGACACTGGTTGGGGACACTGCTTCAGATGCGGAACGGTGTTTCTGCTTGAAAGCCATTTCAAGACTTGGAAGGAGGGACAGGAAAAGCGGTATGCCAAAAAGAAATACAACCTGCCAACGGCTGACTATTTCATGCCCAACTTCGGTACAAAGACGATGGAGTATCTCAAATACAGATGCATCAGCACGGAGACGGCGCATAAACTTGGTATCAAAACAAGGGTGATTGAGCACGGAGCGACGAAAGAGGAATATATCGGATTTCCGTTCATCGACGGCAGCAACACCGTTGACGTACAGTTTAAGCTGGCATCAAAAACTGAAAAGAAGTTTTTCTTTGAACAGGGATGCGAGAAGATTCCCTACAACGTCAACAGTGCCATAGGTGCGTCGCAGATACTCATCACGGAGGGCATGATGGACACGGCAGCCTGCACCGAATGTGGCTACGAGGCGGTGGTGAGTCTGCCCAACGGTGCACAGAGCGACCTGCGATGTTTCGACAAGTACAAGGACTATTTCAGCGGTGCAACGATTATCTATGCGGGAGATACGGATGAACCTGGTATTGAGGCACGCAACAAGGTTGCAGCCTACTTCGGGGAGTCACGGATGAAATGCGTTGACTGGACTTACAGATGGAAGGATGACGAGGGCGAGGACAACATGCACTGTGCCAAGGATGCCAACCAGATGCTCATGGAAAAAGGCAGGGATGCCGTGGTATGGTGCATTGAGCACGCAAAGAAGATGAACGTTGCGGGACTTGTGGAACTCGACAGCGTGGAGTCACAGCTTGATGACCTTTACGAGAACGGACTGCCAAAGGCGAAGGACCTGCACGTGGCGAAGCTGAACAACATCTTCAGGATTGAGGACGGACTGATCTATCTTGGTTTTGCCGCTCCGGGCAGTGGAAAGTCAACTATGATGAACTTCATCATGATGAGTATGGTGCATCTTTACGGCACGCACATCCTCGTTTACAGTCCTGAGAAATATCCTACGGCTCGCCACTACTCTGAGATGATCAACGTGATGACGGGCAGGGAGTTCAGCAAGGGTAAGTTGATTGAGCCAGCCTATCAGCGGGCAAAGGACATCTGTAGGGAGTATATCCGTGAGATTGACGCAAACGTGACCAACGACATCGACGGCATTCTGCACATAGCGCAGCAGGAGTATTACCAGGGACTGTGCGACATGCTGATTATAGACCCATTCAACTGGATTCAACTACCTGAGCAGACAGGTATCACGGACACGATGAAGTACACGATGCTGCTGATGAAGATAGTGCAGTTCGCTCATCAGTATAAAGTGCCCGTGTTCATGATGCACCATCCCCGCAAGTTTGACGACAAGACGAAGCTCACCATCAACGACATCTTTGGTAGTAGTGACTTCGGAAACAAGAGTGATTACGTGTTCTGGCTGGACCGCAAGAAGGACGAGGATCCACTGAAGGAGGTTACGTACTGGAACTGCATCAAATGCCGTTGGAATGAGATTGGAAAGACGGGCACTGTTGCGCTGAAGTATTCCACGGACACCATGCGGTACGCAGGCTGTAATCAGAACTTCGACAAGACGTATAGTCCCATCAGCGAGGATGAGAGCGACTGGACGAAGCATGAAGCCACATCGCAGGAGATTGATTTCAATCCAGTTACTCTGCCTGAATGTCCGTTCTAGTTGGTTCTCCCGCAGAGTCTCTTGTAGATATAGCTGCAGTATCTATTTTCCCGCAGAGTAATGTGTCAACGTGAACGGCATTGTCTCTCGCAGATAACGCAGATCTCGCAGATGAATGCAGCAAGCTGCATTATTTCGCAGAGAAAGACAGTTAGTGTAGTTAATGTTGTTTTGTGGTTTTATCTGCGTAATCAGCGAGATCTGCGAGAGACATTGGGGTTTCTTCTTTGACAATAGATTGAGTCCTCTTGCGTGATTATTCTCTCGCAGATTACGCAGATTCTCGCAGATAAACGGCCAACAGCACGAACTACATTGTCTCCCGCAGATAACACAGATGAATGCAGCAGGCTGCATTATTCCGCAGACAAAGACAGTTAGTTATTGGTGTAGTTTTGTGGTTTTATCTGCGTAATCAGCGAGATCTGCGAGAGAAATTGGGGTTCATACATGTAAAGTAAAGAAGCTATGTAATAGAAAACAACAATAACGGCCGTTCACGCGTTTCTCGCGGAAATAAAATGCAGAAACAAAAGAAAAACGGCCCAATATTAATCACTGAGCTTTATTAGCTCGCAAGAAAACACACCTAACGGTGTACCGAAAAAAGACAAGAAATTCGCTTGAGAAGTCATCCACATAATCACCTTACTTGTTTGTTTCTTTTTTCATGCAAGTAATAACCCTGTCAATCAACTCACGCAGTTTTTCTGTAGTTTTTTCGTGGCATCTTTAGATGCGGTTTCATGATAGTTGTTTCGAAAATACGTGAGCAATAAACTCAAGCGAATTTCCTTAGTTTCCTTTATTTCCGCGAGAAACGCGTGAACGGCCGTTTAAACAGATAAGGGAAGGGCAAGGAAAGAGCAAGGGAGAGAGCAAGCGTATCTCACAGATAGATTGAGTCCTCTTGCATGTTATTCTCTCGCAGATAACGCAGAGGTCGCAGAGAAACAGCAAACAGCATGAACAGTAGTATCTCCATTATATGATATCTGTCTTTGTCAGCGAGATCAGCGGCATCTGCTTTAGCAGATCCATTTGACCAACCTGTCTTTTGTCTGCGTGAATCAGCGTAATCTGCGAGAAAATCGGCCGTTAAAACACATAAGGGAAGAGCAAGGAAAGAAAAATGAAAGAATAAAGAATCTGCGGGAAAGCAACAAATATGAATATTAACAATTAAAACAAACAACGATTATGTCAAATTTATCAATCGGGGAACGCTCCCCGAAACAATCAGATGCCAGAAATGCGGAAGGGAACTTCCTAAACAGAAGTTAGAACGCATGAAGTCTGGAACCTATCGGCAAGTATGCAACCAATGTAAATACGAATACTACATCAAACCATCAAGGATAAGGCGCATACTCAGAGAACTGGAAAACGATACATAGACTTTTCAAAAAACAAGTGTCGAAGTGTCTATTTGCTGACTATCAATAACTTAGGTGTAATTTAAGTGTCGGTAAGGTGTCGGTGAAGTGTCGGCAGAAACAACGTTTCTACGATCAAACGCAAACTTCTGCACGATATAACGCAAACTTTATGTCGATGTAATGCAAACTTTATGTCGTAGAAACAAAGACATTGCTTCGTAGAACGGGATTTACAATAATAAAAACGATAAAACAAGATGAATATAGCTAAAATCAAGGTCTTGTATAAGACAAAAAAAGAAATCAAACAGAAGTTGACGAGTCTTGACGAACTGTTTGTCATGATTCGAGGTGAAAAATACCAAAAGCAGTGCAACAAACTGCGATATGCACTCAACTCATACCCGAATATTGCAGGCATGAAACTGGAGGAAACGGCTGCGCTGCCACAGATACAGTTTGGTATGGGCGAAAAATACACGGGTTATGTACTGCTTACGTTCAAGGCGCATGACGGTTGGATAAACAATATCCGTTTTCTTGCTGAGGGACTGCCTCAAACGCTGATGTGCTTTGTGGGCGCTTCAGCAAAGTCGCTGAAAGTCGTCGTTCCCTTCACGCTGCCAGACGGAACATTGCCGGAGTCGGAGAGGGATGTTGACTACTTTCATCAACATGCCTATTTTACATGTGCAAAATTCTATGAGGCAGAACTTGGGACAAAATGCCAGAGAATAGTTCCCAAGGCTGGCGCATGCTGCCGTATGTCGGTGGACGAACTCGTGTTTCTTAATGCCAAACCTCTTGCGATGACTATTCAGCAGCCACATGAGGGTATTGAGAAGAAGATAAAAAAGGAACTGCACTTCCGTATGAACAAGACGAGCTATAAGGCAAGCCGAGAGACTGGCATCATCCCCGGATATGAACGACAGCACATGGCAATGGCGAAGTTTCAGAGTATCTTTTTGAATATCATCAACAATGCTGCCGACATGGATATGGACGAGATCGTGACGGAACTGGCAAAAGACTGTCAGCGCAATGGCTTGGAGGAGGAGTTCTGCATCAAGAGACTGATGATTCACGCGCCATACTGCAACTTTGATTATATCGTGCGCAACTGCTTCCGCAATATCTATGATACAAGTGCACCGAAGTCTGATAGCGCTATACCCAAGGCGACGATAGAGCTAGAGCGCCTGCGCACGTTTCTTGCCGTGAGATATGCCTTTCGTAAAAACATCATAACTGGAGACTGCGAATATATGCAGCGTGACAGTTTTATCTTCAACTGGTTTCCCATAACCAAAGAGGCTCTGAATACGATAACAATCAACGCCATGGCTGAGGGCATTGATGCGTGGGATAAGGATATCAAGCGATTTATAGAATCATCATTCACTGAGGATTACGACCCGATAGCGGAATGGCTGACCTATCTGCCTGAATGGGACGGCGAGGACAGGATAGATAAGTTTGCCAGTCGTGTGAAGACAGAGAACGAAGACTGGATAGGTAATTACCACACATGGTTTCTGGGTATGGTGAGTCAGTGGATGCACAAAAACACGATGCACGGTAACTCGCTTGTGCCCATGCTTATTGGCGCACAGGGTGACGGAAAGTCAACTTTTTGCAGGATGATCATTCCCGACGAACAGCAGATTTACTACACAGACCGTGTTGATTTCACCAAAAAAGACGAGGCAGTAAAGGCATTGAGCAGATTTATACTGATAAATATAGATGAATATGACAGTATTTCAAAGCGTCAGACGGCATTTCTGAAGTACATGCTGCAGACGGTGGACGTGAAGTTTAGAAATCTATATGAAAGCATCACGCAGCAGCACAAGCGATATGCAGCTTTCATCGGTACGACCAATAACCCTCAGCCGTTGATAGATTATACCGGTTCACGCCGATACATGTGTATCAGGGTGAAAGAACGCATAGACACAAGTACGGCAGTGAACTATGAACAGATGTATGCTCAGGCAGTAGAGGAAATAAAATCGGGAGCGAGAACATATTTCGACAACGAGGCTGAACATCAGATTCAGCTTGCTAATGCCGACTTCCTACAGATTGACTGCATGGACGATATCTTCTTTGAGATGTTTCATCGTCCTGCGAAAGAAGAGAAGGCGATGCGTCTCACGGCAACGGAGATTGTGCAGAAAATGAAAACGAAGTATCGTAACATCAGCATCAACAACAGCAACATCATGCGTGTAGGACATATTCTGATGAGAAACAAGTTTAAGCTGACAAGGGGAAAGTCTCGCCGATATGACATCGCTACAAATGACACGATGATGCCACTTGATTCATGAGTATTTCAGAAGTAGTATGCTGATAATCAATGACTAGACGCTTAGACGCTAGTATTTTTGAAAACCCTATGTACGTGCGTGTATGAATACCTGTAATAAGGTGAAACATAGGGCAATGCACTTTGGCTAACACGCCAACGAGTATTTCATTGCAAGCATGGAAATATCGCAGTATCTTTGCATCGTCATTTGAAAATCAGGTGACTGGGCTTAATGAAAGGAGGAACATTATAGGTGCACATATATGATGCTTTCAGCAAGTCTCAAACAGTAAAAAACAATTTAAAAAGAAAGGAAAAAGAAACATGCTGAATTACAAAGTTTACATGAACAAGAACAAAAAGAATCTGAAAACCTATAACAAGTTTTACGCTCGTGCCGTTTATCTAGGAACAACTGAACTTGCTGGCATGGCTGACAAGATTCAGGCAAACTGTACAGTTAAAAAGAGTGATGTACTAGCGGTACTCACAGAACTCGCAGAGGTGATGACAGCCGAACTTCAGGACTCAAAGATCGTAAAGATCGCAGGACTAGGCTCATTCAAGCTCACACTGAAAAGTGTAGGCGCAGAAAGTATCAAGGAGTTCTCCGCAGCCAAGAACATCAAGAAAGTCAACATCCGCTTCACTCCGGAAGCACATGTAGACGCAGGTTCAAAGACACGTACCAAGGCATTGGTAACTGGTACGAAGATGAAGGAGTACGCCGAGTACACCAAAATCAAAACTGCATCAGCTGCAGGTGATCCAAACGGCGGAGTCGTTCAACCATAAACATTGCTCCCCCTGATGCGCACAGGGGGACATTGCTTTAAACTCGTTTTCACAGCGAAAATAAGTTTAGTGTAAGATTAGACGCCGTTCTCACGGAAAGGAACTTATGTGTGATAAATTAATGGAAACTACAATAACGGCCGTTCACGCGTTTCTCGCGGAAAAGAAATGCAGAAACCAAGGAAAAACGGCCTTTATTGCTCACGTAATTTCGGAAAAGCTATCACGAAACGCACCTAAAGGTGCCAAGAAAAGCCAGCAAGAAATTCCTTTGAGGACGCCCGTTTATACTTAACTCTAAATTGTAAGAATCAAAATATGAAGAAATCACGTGAGGATGACCGTTTAAATCACACAAGTAAACAAACAACAACTTAAAAACAAAAAAAGATGGATAAGAACAAAGTAAACATTTCATGGATAATCAAGATAGTAATCGCTATCGCTTCAAGTCTTCTAGGGTTGCTAGGAACGCAACAGAACGAAACACAGGAATAGCCGAATGAGCTATCGTGATTTCAACGACTTAATTAAAATCATAACCAACTTAATATGGTTAATCGCAGCGCTCACAGCGCTACTTAGCTGCACGGTATGGATTGCAGGATAACAACAGAGGGATGTGCTAACGCACATCCCTTTTATGTTTTTATAGTTTCCCCTAGATTGAATGCAACAGCGTGCATTTGAGTTAAGGGCCTATTCTCTCGCAGATAACGCAGATCCCGCAGAGAAAATGCTTCTTATAATTATAAAATTCATTTATTAATACCACGAAATGAAGTTTTTTGAGAAAAGAGTATAGTAGTTATCTTAAAAATCACTATATTTGTAACTTAATAAGATGCCATTATTTACATGGGGTAAAATAAATGAACTGTGTTAACATATAAAACATCAAGTATTAATATGCTGGATTTTCATATCGAAAAATACATAGTTACATATCCTAATCGTAAGACAATTAATGACATTGTGCTTCTTGAATGCATTTCATTTCAGGGATGTCACAATAAGTATGAATAACCATCAGTATGCAAGAAATTGGAGTTACTGATAACTGAAGAAATATAAGAACTTAATATGATAGAGCAAATTATTATCGAAAACTACAAATCAATCTGTTCTGCAAAGATTCCTATGAAGAGTCTTAATGTGCTGATTGGCTCTAACGGAGTTGGAAAAAGTAATTTTATCTCATTTTTTGACCTAGTAAAAAATATGCTGGATCAGAATTTGGGTAATTATATTTTAAGTAACGGAGGCATTGAAAGATTTCTCTATGAAGGATCAAAAAAGTCAAAATATATAAAGGGAACTATTGATTTTAATAATAAAAATGCTTTTTTCTTTAAATTAAATCCAACAACAGATAATAAGGCCTTTATAGAAGAATCTGGAGATTATTTCAATGGAATTCTGGATAATATAAAGGCTTATTCAAAATGGCATAAGCAGCTTTATGATAAAGCTGTAGAAGAGTCTGGCATTATGCAAGCAAATAATTCTAGAGCAGCATTTTTGAAATCATATATTAAGAACTTAATTGTTTATCATTTCCATGATTCTAGCAAAAACTCTCCTATGAGGCGTGACTGTCCTGTTGATGATAATGAGAGATTAAAACATGATGGATCAAATCTGGCAGCTTTTTTGTACAGACTTCAAGAAACAGAACCAAAATCATTGAAATTGATTGAAGGTGTAGTTCGGTCTATTGCTCCATACTTTAAAGGCTTTAAACTTCAACCCAATCGTATAACTCCAGATCGTATAAAACTAGAGTGGGAAGAATTTAACTCTGATATGTATTTAGATGCTCAAAGTTTTTCTGATGGAACAATCCGTTTTATTGCATTGGCAACTGTATTACTGCAACCATATTTGCCGGATACGATTATTATAGATGAACCAGAGCTTGGTCTTCATCCTTCAGCTATCAATAAGTTGGCAGCTCTAATGAAAAAAGCTTCAAAGAAGACACAGCTAATTGTAGCGACTCAGTCTGTAAATCTTGTAGATTGTTTTGAAGCCGAAGACATTTTAGTTGTTGATAGAAAAGATAATCAAACAGAATTCAATAGGTTGTCATCTGATGATTTATCTGCATGGATAGGGGAGTATAGTCTTGGAGAGATATGGGAGAAAAATGTGATAGGAGGTCAACCATGAAAAGACTCTTTATCATCGTTGAAGGTCAAACTGAACAAGAATTTGTCAAGACACTTATAGCTCCTTACTTGTTGAGATTTGGAATTTATTCTGTTGAACCTATTCTTATACATACTAGCAAAAATGGGCGTGGAGGTTTCGTAAATTACGAACACCTAAAAAATGATGCGTTGAAATTATTATCATCATCAAAAAATGATATTATAGTCTCAATGTTAGTTGATTTCTTTAGATGTCCTGAATTGCCTCAAAAAGAACGTTATGAAAAGATAGCTGATCATAAATCAAAAGTGGATGAAATGGAAAAATGTATTGGCGACGATATAAAAGACTCTCGCTTTATTCCTTACATTCAGCTTCACGAATTTGAATCACTGCTCTATTCTTCGAATAAAGGATTTGAAGCATATTTTTCAGATGATGAACAGAAGAAAACACAAAAGATAATAGATGAATATCCAAATCCTGAAGATATAAATTCTAGTCCACAAAAAGCTCCATCAAAGCGTTTGCTGGCTATCAAAGATGATTATGATAAAGTGATAGAAGGTAATATTATAGCTTTGGAAGTAGGGTTTAAGCAAATTATGGATAAATGTCCAAGATTCAATGCTTGGATAGAAAAACTAAAATCTGCTTGTGAAGAGTGAAATGTAACCTAGTGTATCTTCACGCAGAGAAATTACAGGAAGAAAACGATCTGCGTGAATCTGCGGGAGAATAATCCCAATCATGTTTATATGCCTTTGGCTTTGTTGGCTATATATACGCCTGTGAGAATCAGGGCGCTGCCTAGATATGCAATAGTTGTCATTGGCTCGTTAAGGAACAGGGCACTGACAACAACGGTTGTGATAGGATTAAGATACACGTAGTTGGATGTCTTCATTGCGCCTATCTGTCCGATAGCCCAACTCCAGAGCATGAAACAGACAAAGGAAGCGATGAAACCTAAAAACAATAGATTTATCCATATCTCTGGTCTTGCAAAGCCTGATAATGGGAACTGCCATGGCTTGAAGATAAATACCGGCATAATTGTTAGCAGACCATAGAAAAACACCTTTCTTGTGATAAAAATGGAGCCATATCTTGATGATGCCCTTTTCATCAAAATACTGTATATCGCCCAACAGAATGCTGCCGTGAGCGCGAGAATGTCGCCAAGTGGATTGAGATGAAGGACGAAATGACCATTGAAAATGACAACACCAACACCCATTAATGCAATTAGTGAACCGATGATGAGTTTAGGGGAAGCCTTTACGCTCTTTACCATTGCTATGGCAATACACGTAGTGAGAAGTGGTGCGGTGCAGACGATGAAAGCCACGTTGTTGACATAGGTAATGCCTACAGCCATATTCTCAGAGAGGAAATACATAGAACCTCCGGATATACCAAGCAGCAGCATTAAAGCCTCGTCTTTCCAGTTGTCGCACATAAGTCGATGTGGTGATATAAACCAGATGCTTATATAGGCAAGTAAAAAGCGAATTACAAAAATTTCCTGTGGCTGAAGTCCGCCAAGCAGCAGAAACTTCGTGTTTATGAATGTGCCACCCCAACACAATACGGTTGTTATGGCTATGAGATGTCCTAGTCGCGGAGATTTACTTTCCATCAATACTATTTGTTAATATTGCACGCAAAGGTACGGATTTTATTTTTAATTATGTGAAATGACATCTTATAATAGTTTGATAATTAACTTTGCCTTTAAAATATTATTTTGTATTCAAAAAAAATGCTACCTTTGCGTTATCTATGATAGACAGACTAACAGTTGAGAAGATTAAGGATGCATCCAACATTGTGGATGTGGTCTCGGAATTTGTTACATTGCGCAAGAGCGGTAGTAACTATAAGGGGTTGTGCCCTTTTCATAACGAGAAGACTCCTTCTTTCTACGTTTCGCCTGCAAGAGGTACTTGCCATTGTTTCGGATGCGGAAAGGGTGGAAACCCTATCAGTTTCATTATGGAGCATGAGCAGATGACTTACCCTGAGGCGTTGAGATGGTTGGCTAATAAGTATAACATAGAAATACACGAACGCGAACTATCCGACCAGGAGAAGGAAGAACAGAGCGCACGCGAGAGTATGTTTATCATGAATGAATGGGCTAACGAATACTTTCAGAACTTGCTGCACAATAATGTTGACGGTGTGGCTGTGGGTATGCAGTATTTCAGAAGTCGTGGATTTCGTGATGACATCATAAAAAAGTTTCAGTTGGGCTTCGACCTTACAGATAGATATGCTCTGGCACGAGCTGCTTTTGCTAAGGGATATAAGGAGGAGTTTCTGCTGAAAACAGCTATATGCTATAAAAACGAACGTGGAGAACTTATTGACAGATATTCGGGAAGAGTGGTGTTCCCTTGGATAAGCTCAAGTGGAAGAGTAGTGGGATTCACGGCTCGCTTGCTTGACAGCAGAACTAAGGGAGTGAACCAGAAATACGTGAATTCTCCTGACTCTGAAATATATCACAAGAGTAACGAACTTTATGGTATATATCAGGCAAAGAAGGCGATAGCCAAAGAAGACAGAGTGTATCTTGTGGAAGGACAGGCTGACGTGATTTCAATGCATCAGAGTGGTATTGAAAACGTTGTAGCAAACTCAGGAACGGCTCTAAGCATTCAGCAGATTCATACGCTGCACCGTTTCACTAGCAACATCACATTGCTATATGATGGAGATGAAGCCGGTATTCATGCTGCACTGAGAGGTACAGATATGCTGCTGCTCGAAGGAATGAACCTGATGGTGCTGTTGTTGCCGGATAACGATGACCCTGATAGTTTCGCAAGAAAGCATACGGCAGATGAATTAAAGAAATATATTGAAGACAACTCTACCGATTTCATCAGATTTAAAACATCGTTGCTACTTGACGGACAAAACGATCCGTTGAAACGCTCGGAGGCTATAAACTCAATCGTGGCAAGTATCTCAATGGTGCAAAACCCGATATTAAGAGATACATATCTGCACGACTGTTCGCAGCAAATAGGTATAAACGAGGCTACGCTGATTAATCAGATGAACAACATGATCCGTGAACGAAAAGAGAGCGGAGTCATGAGAAACTCTAATATGCCACAACAGGACGTAAATACTGCACAGCCTGGATATGCTGCAAATGCACAGACTGTGGAAGGAACGTCACAGTTGGGTATCGCTTCAACACAGGTGGAACAACTCATGATACAACTTGTGATAAAGTTTGGCGACCGAGTGGTCTTTAATGATGTAGAGGATGAAAACGGAAATGTTTTCGACTTATCGGTAGCCGAATACATCAGCTTGAGTCTTTCTGCAGATGAACTTTCATTCAATGACCCAACGTATAATGATATACTAAACGAAGCGGTGGAACACTGTGAGGATAGAACGTTCAAGACAGAACCATACTTCGTGCATCATCATGACATCAAGATCAGTCAGATTGCCATAAACATGACTGAGGAACGATTCAAATTGTCTGAAAGTCAACAGACAAAGGATGATGACGAAAGTCTGCGTAACAGGATTCAGCACTTGCTGCTTGATTTCCGCATGGAATATGTGGAGCAGCATTTAAAGGAACTTAAAAAGCAGATTGCCAAGTCTTCATCTGACTCCGAAACCCTTTTCAAGCTTATGGCTGAATATAAGGACATGACAGAAATGAGAAATGCTCTGGCACGCCAACTGGGAAATAATATAATCGTATAACAACAAGTAAATAAAATCAATTTTATGTATTACATACAGAAAAGTTTTGAAATATCAGCCTCACATCATCTTACTCTTTCTTATGAGAGTAAGTGCACGAATGTGCATGGACACAACTGGCACGTGACAGTATATTGCAAGTCGAAGACTCTTAACTGTGATGGAATGGTTGCTGACTTCAGTGAGATAAAGCATCTTATTCATGGCAGACTGGATCATGCAGACTTGAACAAAGTGCTGTCGTTTAATCCTACAGCTGAGAACATAGCACGATGGATTACAGAACAGATACCTACATGCTACAAGGCCTCTGTTCAGGAAAGTGATGGAAACATAGCTATTTATGAAGAGGATGTATAGAGTTAACGATATATTTTATTCGCTTCAGGGTGAGGGTAGAAACTCTGGACAGGCAGCCGTATTCATAAGATTCAGCGGATGCAACCTGAAATGCTCATTCTGCGATACCGACTTCTCTGAGTATAAAGAAATGTCTTTAGACGATATTCTAGATAGCGTAAAGCAATTAACGGATGAATGTACTGGCAGTGAACGCCCACTCATCGTATTGACAGGAGGCGAACCAACATTACAGGTTGACGAGGAATTTATTTCAGCTTTCCATGATGAAGGCTATAAAGTGGCTATGGAATCAAACGGAACAAAGGAACCGCCAGCAAATCTTGACTGGTTAACTGTTTCGCCAAAGACAAATGTCAAGGTGAAGAAATGCAATGAGTTGAAATGTATTTTTGACGAGAGAATGCTTACAGACACATTTGACATAGAAGCTGATTACTACTATCTGCAACCTTGTGATACAGGTGACCTGATGCGCAATTCTGAAATCACCACTATCTGCATAGAGTTCATAAAGCGACATCCGAAATGGAGATTGAGCCTTCAGACTCATAAGCTGATTGGATTTAAGTAATACGAAATTTAACTGATATAATAATATTACCTGAAGAATTAAATAAATAATGATATATTTCCATTGGATAATCATAACGGTGTATCTTGTTGTTATCGTTCTCACGATGATAGCGGTACTGATGGATAATCGCCAGCCTGCAAAGACTATGGCTTGGGTGATGGTGTTGTCGTTCGTCCCAGTGGTAGGAATCATTATCTATTTCTTTTTCGGACAGAATTTCAGAAAAGAAAGAATTATAAGTCAGCGAAGTCTTGACGAACTGACTAAGCGTAGTATGCTTGAATTTGCCGAACAGCGCAATCTGCATTTGCCAGAGAATTCAAGACCACTGCTAAAGCTGTTTGCAAATCAGAGTATGTCTTTTCCGTTCAAGGATAATTCAGTAGACATATATACAGACGGATATAATTTATTCCTTGCCCTGTTACGGGCTATAGGGCGAGCTCAGGATCATATTCATATTGATACATACATTATAGAAAACGACCCATTAGGAAGGCTCATAAGCGATGCACTTATCGATAAGGCAAGACAGGGCGTAGAGGTGCGCTTTATATATGATGACGTGGGTTGCTGGAGAGTTAAAGATAAATTCTTTGACAGAATGAGGAAGGAAGGAGTGAAGGTACAGCCATTTATGCCTGTAAAATTCCCTGCACTCACAGGAAAAGTGAACTATCGAAATCACCGCAAAATATGTATTATTGATGGTGAAGTAGGTTTCATCGGTGGTATGAACATCGCCATGAGATATATAAAAGGTGATGGCGGTCGTCCTTGGCGTGATACTCATCTGCGCATTGTGGGTGGAGCCGTTTATGCATTGCAGCGTGCTTTCCTTATCGACTGGTATTTCGTAGACAGAACATTGATAACCGACCACAGATACTATCCGGATAACACCCATCTTGCGGAAAACAATTGTTTAGCCCAATTGGTGACAAGCAGTCCTATTCAGCCTTGGCCAGACATTATGCAGGGATATGTGAAAATATTGCTTGAGGCAAAGAAGTATGTCTATATGGAGACACCTTACTTTCTGCCAACAGAACCAATATTATTCGCTATGCGCACGGCAGCTTTGTCAGGTGTAGACGTAAGGTTAATGGTGCCGATGCATGGTGACTCAAAGATTTTGGAGTGGGCATGCAAATCATATCTTGGAGAGGTTGTAGAGGCTGGCGTGAAAGTCTACCTATACAAACCTGGTTTCAATCATTCCAAGATTATGGTGAGCGATGATTATATCTCTACTTGCGGAAGCACGAATATCGACTTCAGGAGTTTTGAGAATAATTTTGAATCAAACATATTCTTCTATGACACTGAAATGGCTTTAAGAATAAAGAATATTTATCTTGAAGACGAAGAACATTGCATTGACATAGAAGAAGTTCGCGATTTCACTCATCGCTCATTTATTCAGAGACTTTGGGAATCGCTTGTAAGACTTTTGAGTCCGCTCTTGTGAAAGATGCTGAAGTTAACGCTTCCGTAACTTCTATGTTCAACGAAGTAAGGATTCTCAGAGAAATCATATTGCTTTCCGTGTTCAAAGACTAGTATTCCGCCTTCTTTCAGCAGATTGCCTTTCAATATCAAGTCTGGTATTGTTGGTAATTCTTTGAGTGCGTAGGGTGGATCGGCGAATATAAAGTCGAACTGCTGATGACAACATCTCAGAAATCTAAACACATCCCCACGAACAAGAATATCCTTATCTTCATTAAGTTTGGTGAAGCATTGGCGTATAAAACTTGAATGCTCACGGTCGGCTTCAACGCTGATTACCTGTTTGCATCCTCTGCTTGCAAGTTCGAGAGAAATACTTCCCGTACCAGCGAAAAGGTCGAGTGCGCTTGTATCTTCAAAGTCAATATATCCCTGCAGTACATTGAATATGTTTTCTTTTGCGAAGTCAGTTGTAGGGCGAGCCTTGAATGTGCGTGGGATGTCGAAACGGCGTCCTTTATATTTACCTGTAATTATTCTCATCTTCCTTTTAAAAATAAAGTCATTAAATCAAATGGCAGTCCCTTTATCTGAGTAATAGGGGCGCGATTGAATTCTGCTGTAGGGTTTACAGCATATATTTTTTGTACGTATTGTTTCAGTTCTGTGGTAAGATCCTCTCTGTCTGGAATGTTTCCACTAAGATATAATTCGTCTTCACGATTGTCTAGTCCCAACTGTTTCCACACATAAAGTATGAAATACGATGCGTCTTTATGGCTCATGACATCGTAGCTGTTGCAGAATGTGAATCTGTTTTGCGTGAAGCTGAACAAATCCAGTTGCTTACCTCTGAAATAAGCATAAAGTTTCTTTCTCACTCCGGTATAGCTGCGCTTGTGCATATAGTTCCATACAGGTTGCATCAGTGGCAGAATCTTTATATCGCTGAAATGATCAGTAAGCACTAGTTTGATATCCTTGTTTATAGGATATACAGCTACTGCATTCTGCATAGGCAAAACGGTGTTCAGAATTTCATCTGATTCATGACCAGTGAAAGTGTGGCGAAACAGCAATTCGGAATCTTCATCATCAAATTCCTCAAGTGGAATGAGCATCACGGGAGTATCTATAAGTACTTGCGCACGTTGGAATCCCTGACTCAGAATAGGACTATTGTTGAAAGCCTCTCTGAGATTGGCTGCCATAGACATTCCACTTCTTACAACATACGGATCATAAGCCAGTCCATTAATGGCTGTGCTGTCTACGATTGCAAACGACATAGAATTGCGTGCTATTCGTAGCGTAACTCTTGTTAGAGTTAGAGGTTTGTTGCCTGTTTCGTCTGTCATAATTTATATCTGTTTTATTTGTTCAATGTCTGATCTCATTCGTGCTGCTTCTTCAAAAAATCACAGTTGTGTTTATACTAAGAAAACATATCACGATGAGGGAAAGCATACATAAGGATAGAATCAAATTATTAGTGATTTTTAATTTCATTCCGATTATTATATCTATCTTTGTGCTGCAAAGTTACAAAAAAGTTTTTACTACATAGCATTGAGTACACAGGAATTTATAAATCAAATAGTTATAGAGTTCGGATTCAAGCCTACAGGCGACCAGTTGAATGCTCTTGATACGTTTGCCCGCTTTCTTTCAGATCGCAGTCAGCATTGCGTTATGATTATGCGTGGTTCGGCTGGAACAGGTAAGACTTCGCTTGCAGGCGCAATGGTTCGCACCTTTACTAGATTGGGACAGAAGCTATTGCTCATGGCTCCAACGGGTAGGGCAGCAAAGGTGTTTTCATTGAACAGCGGTATGCCAGCCTTTACAATTCACAGGAAGATTTATCGTGAGAAAAGTTATTCAGGTATTGACGGTAAGTTTAATCTGAATGACAATATGCACAAGAATACGTTGTTCATGATTGATGAGGCATCAATGATAGGTAGCGGAAACGGTTCTTTGAATGGTGATTTCGGTTCGGGCGACTTGTTGTCTGACCTTATACAATATGTATACCAGGGAGACAACTGCCGTATGATGCTCGTAGGAGATAAAGCTCAGTTGCCGCCTGTTGGCGAGGATGAAGCACCAGCTCTTAATCGCATTATCCTTGAAGGCTATGGGATAAAGGTATATGAATGTGACTTAAATGAAGTGCTGAGACAGAGCAAGGACAGCGGTATCTTATATAATGCCACCATGATCAGGCAGATGATAACGCATGACGAGGCTACTGAATTACCAAAAATAAGTTTTACTGGGTTTGCCGATATTGTGATGATGCCTGGAAATGAACTTGTTGAAAGTATAAGTTCAAGTTATTCTGATGTAGGCATTGATGATACTATTGTGGTGACGCGAAGTAACAAGCGTGCTAATATCTATAATCAAGGTATCAGAAACACTATTCTGGACAGAGAGGAAATGCTTTGCTCAGGAGATATGCTTATGGTGGTGAAGAATAAGTATCTGGAAACAAACGAACGCCAATTATCATTCATCGCAAATGGCGATAGGGTGAAAGTGATCAGGGTGAGGAATATACGCGAACTGTATGGTTTCAATTTTGCTAACGTGATGCTGTCTTTTCCTGATTATGACAATTACGAAATGGAACAAATCGTAATTCTGGATACGTTGATGTCTGAAGCTCCTGCACTGACTCATGAACAGAGTGAAAAACTCTATGAGCAAGTAATGGAAGACTATGCTGATGTTCCGCTGAAGCGTGACAGAATGATGAAGCTGAAACAGGATGATTATTTCAATGCATTGCAGATAAAATATGCTTATGCAATAACATGCCATAAGGCACAGGGTGGGCAATGGGCACATGTATATCTAGACCAAGGATATATGACTGATGAAATGTTGACACCAGACTATATCCATTGGTTATATACTGCGTTTACACGAGCGACAGATAAACTGTTTCTCATGAACTGGCCAAAGACACAAACAGCATCTATTCTTCAACAATAGGGTATATTTCGATGAACTCTCCCTGATGACGCTTTCCGTCATAAATAATGTCGACAATCTTCTCGCCAACAAGGTCTGGCTCATGGAATCCCGGTAAACGCATGTTTCCGTTAAGATCAGTTGTTGTAGGTCCAGGATGAACACAATAGATTTCTACAGGAACTTTGTTTTTATCAAAGTCGAAAGCAAACGTCTCTGTCATCACATTTTGTGCAGCTTTACTAGCCTTATAAGCTAAAGGATTCCAATATGGATTCACGCTTGCAGGAACTGTGACATTCACGATTCTACCTTTATTGGTAGCGATAGTAGGAACAAGTCCCTTTGTGAGATAATATGTTCCGATATAATTCACCTGAACAGTCTCAATAATATCTTTTATATCAGAGTCATAGCTTGCGCATGCCATATCTCCAGGTATGCCAGCATTGTTTATCAGCATAGACAAGTCGGGATGATTGCGCTTTACCTCTATGATAGACTCATCAAGAGATTTCAAATCAGATAGATTTATATTCACCCATTCAGCCTCTTTTGCTCCAAGAGCCTTTAATTGCTGAATGGCTTCCTCTGCTCTCTCTTTGTTTCTGGCACCAACTAGAACATGCCATCCCTTTAAAGCTAGATGCTTACTAATTCCAAATCCAATGCCTTTATTGGCACCTGTAATAAGAACTTTATTCATGTTTATATTATATTTTAGTTTCTTTTTCCTCAAGATATTCAGCGAAAATGATAGCTGCACTTTCAACTTTCTTTACGCAAGGACGGCGTTGATAGTATTCTGCTGTACGTTCTGAAGCTTCGTAGCTTGAATGGGCTACATCCTCTTTATTGAGTTTGAGTAGGTCTGCACATATTATAGAACTATTACGCTCTTTGAATTTAGCCAACAGGTCTTGAATAACTTTGTAGCAAGCAGACTTTCCTTCTCTGTCAGCGCCTTCAGTCTGTCCGCAGTCAAGTCCTGCAAGGATAACCATTCCCGAAACGGCACCGCACATCATTCTCATTCTTGCAACACCTCCTCCAAATCCAGCAGCAACTTTCTTTGCGGTGTTATCGTCCATACCATATAAATCAGCAAATGCTGTTACAACACTTTGGCAGCATCCATAACCTTGCATAAAGTTGTCTATTGCCTTTTGTACTCTGTCTTCAAGTTCTTTTTTCATCTTTCTATCAATGATTTTATATATTCGTCGAAATAAAGTAACTCCATCATTAAAATATCTTATTTGGGCTACTGATGGCAAAGTTACAATATTTTGTTTTAAATCCAATTCCTTTGTTGCAATTTCTCTGTATACCATTTATGTGGTAGATAGATATAACGTATTTGTGTTATTAATATACCATACGGGCGGTATTGTTCACGAAGGAAAAACCCCATACCTTTGCAACTGTGAAAATTAATAAATTTATAGTAATTGAAAATTAAAATTATGAATACAAATAACATGATTCGAATGTGCAAGCGATGTTGCACGATTTCTATTAAATAAGAGACTGGTACAAAAAAGATTTTGTCCGTCTACACGTTTGAAAGTTTTTAAATATTGTATACTATATATTAGGGACAAAATGAAAAGAATAGGTAATGTGGTAAAAAGAGGTTTTCAGGTTATTAGCTATTGTATCACCAATAACAGCTCAGATCGTAAGAATCAATATGAATGGAGCACTATTTACTTATTGAATTAACAAAATTCCAAATATAGTTGGGAACCATTTACTGGTCATGATGTTGGCTCCCAATGTAATTTTAATTGTAAAGAGATTATGAAGATAAATATAAATTTATGTGTATCACGAAGATA
This sequence comes from Prevotella sp., assembly GCF_051059605.1. Classification (GTDB taxonomy): domain Bacteria; phylum Bacteroidota; class Bacteroidia; order Bacteroidales; family Bacteroidaceae; genus Prevotella. Next base: position 1,575,894 of record NZ_CP050883.1, on the reverse strand, counting down.
CGCTCTAACCCTACTTATACTCTTTGTGTTAGCTGGTAATGCTATAGCTCAGACGCTACATGGCACCGTAACAGACAAGAATACAGGTGAGCCGATTATTGGAGCATCTATTAGTCTTAGAACAACTTCTGACGGCAAAGCTGTCGCTGTAAGCGATATAGATGGTAAGTTCTCTATCAATGTAAACAACTTCCCTTCAACGCTTGTTATAAGTTATCTTGGCTATAAAAAAGAAGAAATAAATGTTTCCAAGGTTACCAATAGTAATCTTGATATTCATCTAACAGAAGACTTCCGTGGACTTGATGAGGTTGTCGTGACTGCTCTTGGTATATCAAAAGCCAAGAAAGCTATTGGTTACAGTGCACAGAATATTTCTGCAGCCGACCTTACTAGAGCACAGGATAATAATTTCCTTAACAATCTTAGTGGTAAGGTAGCTGGTCTTCGTATCACAGGCTCTCAGGGTGACCTTGGATCTAGTCGTATCGTTATACGTGGTGAGACATCAATAGCAGGAGAGAATCAACCTCTATTCGTCGTTGATGGAATTCCTGTAGATAATTCTCAGCTCAATTCTCAGAATGTAGGTCGTGACTTTAAAAATGCTATAGCCGATCTTAATCCTGAGGATATTGATAATTTAACCGTACTTAAAGGTCCTAATGCATCGGCTCTTTATGGTTCTCGTGCAGCTCATGGTGCTATTATCATTACCACTAAAACAGGAAAATCACAGAAGGGATTGGGTGTAACCTTTACGAGTTCAAGCAAATTGTCTTTTGCTGCAACTCTTCCTACCTATCAGAATGTCTTCGGACAGGGTGCTGACGGACAGTTCAGTTATGTTGATGGTAAAGGAGGCGGTGTGAATGATGGTGTTGACGAGAGTTGGGGACCAAAGATGAACACAGGTCTTCTCATTCCACAGTTTGACAGTCCTGTTGATGCATCAGGCAATCGTATTGCTACGCCATGGGTGTCACATCCTAACAATGTGAAAGATTTCTTTAGAACAGGTTTTAGTACCAATAATGGGATATCTATACAAAAATCAGATGACAACTATCAGTTCCGTGTGGGATATGACTTCGAGAAAGAACTGAGTATTGTGCCTGGTTCAGAGACTCACAAGTCTAATATAACCCTTAACACAGATTATAAACTAACTAAGTCTATAACGGTAGGAGCCACAGCTAATTATATTGTATATACAGCTCCAAGTATTCCAGGACAGTCTGGTCGTAACAACATGACGATGCTTCAGTTTCTTTGGAGTGGTCGTCAGGTAGACATGAACTCTTTGAAAGATGATTATTCTCGCAACTGGAATTCTAGTTATTATAGTAATCCTTATTGGACAACCACTTATAATACTCAGCAGCAAGAGCGCCATCGTCTTATCGGTGATCTCCACGTAGCATTCCATATTGCTAATGGACTTGACCTACGTCTCAAGACCAGTACAGACTGGTATCAGGATCGCAGAAAGTCTCAGATACGTTGGGGAACAAATGGAACTCCTTTTGGTAGTTACTCAGAGGATGCCTATACAGTGAAGGAACAAAACAGTGAGGCTATTGCAACCTATACAAAGAAATTGAATGATGATTTTTCACTTGATTTCTTAGCTGGATTCAATGTGCGTAACAAGCAATATGAAAACAATTATCAGCAGGCACCTCGTTTGGCTGTTGCCGACCTATATACGCTCAGTAATTCACGTGACCCACTTGTCAGCTCAAATTACTTCTACAAACTGCGTCAGTATAGTGTTTATGGTTCTGCGTCTGCCAACTATCGTAGTTGGGCTTTCCTAACCGTTACAGGACGTAATGATTGGTCGTCAACACTTCCTACAGCCAATAATTCATATTTCTATCCATCAGTCACAGCGAGTGTTGTGCTTGATCAAGCTCTAGGCTTTAATAGCAACAATGTGAACTATCTTAAACTGCGTGGTGGTTGGTCTCAGGTTGGTAGTGATGCTGATCCTTATCAGTTAGCAACAGTCTATACTTCAGAGGCAGCATTTAGTGGAAATCCTTTGCAGACATCAAGTAAACAAGGATTAAACCCTAATCTGAAGCCAGAACGTACCAGTTCTTATGAAGTAGGTCTTGAAGGAGCCTTCTTCAGCAATAGACTACATTTTGATGCGGCATTGTATCAGACTGATTCTCGTGATCAGATACTCCGCCTTGCTACAACAGGAGCTAGTGGTTATACATCTCAGGTTAGAAATGCTGGACACATCCGCAACAGAGGTTTTGAACTTTTCGTTGGTGGAACTCCTGTTATCGCAGGAAAATTCCGTTGGGATGTTGATGTTAACTACGGAACAAACAAAAGTAAGGTTATCAAATTAGATCCAGAAGGTCTCATCTCAAGTTATCAGATTGGTAATCCTGGTATTCAGGTTATCGCACCTGTTGGTGGCGACTATGGTACACTATTCGGTACGACCTATGTTCGTGATGCTGCTGGAAAGATTGTCGTAGATGATAATGGATTACCAAAGGTTTCATCTACATCTGCTAATCTCGGTAAGTTTCAGCCCGACTGGGAAGGTGGTATCAACAATACTTTCACTTATAAGAATTGGAGTTTAAGTGTTCTCATTGATGCAAGTATTGGTGGACAGATCTATTCTAACACAAACAGTACAGGTCGTTACACTGGAGTACTAGCTAGTACGCTTCCTGGTCGTGATGCCGAGCATGGAGGACTTTGGTATTACAGGGATGCTTCTGGTAACAACGTTCAAATATCAGCACCTGAATATACCACTAGTTCTGCAGGTTTATACTATGCCAATGTCAGTGGAAACAAGACTCGTGTTTATCAGGATGGAATACTCTTTGACGGCGTAAAGGCAAATGGAGAAAAAAATACCACACTTGCATCAGCAGAAGAGTATTATCATCGCATCTATAGTATTGATGAGGCTAATGTTTGGAATGCAGATTATGTGAAGCTCCGTGAAGTAGTAGTCTCTTACTCTTTCCCGAAAGCTTTCGTACGTCGTCTTAAGCTTCAAGACTTAGCGCTCTCGTTAACAGCACGCAATCTATGGATTATCTATAAGGATGTTCCTAATGTAGACCCAGAACTTGCTCGTGGTACAGGTAATGCACAAGGATATGAAAGTCTATCACTACCTACAACGCGTCAGATAGGATTAAACCTTAAGATTAAATTCTAGGATATTTTATAATTATTTTAAAAGATAAGAATATGAAGATCAAGACTATATATAGATATTTATTGCTTCCAGTGATAGCTTTTGCTTTCACCTCTTGCGATAACCAACTTGCAGAAATTAATAAGAATCCTAATGCAACTGAGAATCCTCAGCCAGCCTATCTGCTTTCTGCTGCTCAGTATCATGCTGCTCAATGGTTTATGGGTAACGATCTTAACTATAATGCTGCTTTGCTTTGGAATCAGCATTGGGCAAAGATTCAATATACCGAACCTGATTGCTATAATGTTTCTACTAGTTCTTTTACGAGTGTGTGGGATGATGGATATGCTACTATCATTGCTGACCTTAACGCTGTAGAAAGTAGTGATTTAGGAAATGAGAACTATCGTGCTGTGGCAAAGATATGGAGATCATGGACTTATTTACAGCTTACGAATCTGTTTGGTGATATTCCTTATACGCAATATGCTAAAAGTGTTACTCCTAGTTACGATCATCAGGAGGATGTGTTGAAGGGATTGCTTGGTGAACTAGAAACAGCGGCTGAAAGTTTGAAATCAACAAACGGCACTATTAGTGGTGATCTTATCTATAAAGGTGACATTACTTTGTGGAAACGCTTTGCACAGTCACTTCGTCTACGAATTGCTCTTGAGATTGCCGATCGTGATCAGGAACTAGCTTCTGGCATTATTGCGCAACTTTATGCAAATCGTTCTGAATTAATATCATCAAATAGTGATAATGCAAACTTTGTGTTCACGTCTTCTCCTCAATGGAATCCTTGGGCAAGTGCATTCAGTACACGTGATGATCAGCGTGTATCAAAGACGCTTATTGATAAACTGAAAGAGATTAAAGATCCTCGTCTATCAGTATATGCTCAACTTCCTTCTGATGCTAGTGTTACTACTTATGAAGGAGCTGCAAACGGACTTTCTGCTGATAAGGCTAATAGTCAGGGTTTCAATAAACTTTCTCGTCCAGGTACTTATTTCCTTAAAGATAATGCTCCAGCAGTGTTCTTTACCTATTCTGAGATTAACTTTATCTTTGCTGAGGCTGCTGCCAGAGGTATCATCAATGCTGATGCACAAGACTTCTATAATAAAGGTATCACAGCGTCTCTCAATCAGTTTGGTGTAGGAACAAATGCCGATGCATATATTGCACAGCCTTCTGTAGCCTATGATGCTAGTCATTGGGCAGAACTGATAGGATGGCAGAAATGGATTGGTTATTATGGACAAGCTTCTGATGCATTTACAGATTGGCGTCGTTTGGGTTATCCTAAACTTAAGGCAGGTCCTTCTTCGGTTCTTGATAATGGACAGCTTCCACGTCGTTTCTTTTACCCTGTTACAGAGCAAAGTCTCAATGGTAGCAATTATCAGGCTGCTGTAGCTCACCAAGGACCAGATGAACTAACAACCCGTTTGTGGTTTGATGTAGAAAATAAAAACAGATAAAATACATAATAGCGTATGAAAAGATTGATAATTTTTGCTTGGGCAATAGCATTTTCTTTTGCTATAAGTGCGCAAACCAAGCAGTTTACTGATAGTATTGTAGTAGGTGATGTTGCTCCCGAAGTGATTTCTAAGGATACACTAGGGGTTGAATATAAACTTTCTGATTATCGTGGTCATTGGGTCTTGCTAGACTTTTGGGCTTCTTGGTGTGGTGATTGCCGCAGAGAGATACCAACTGTAAAGGCTATTGCTAAAGAGCATCCAGAACTCGTTGTCTATGGATATTCACTAGACCGTACAGCAGAAGCATGGAGAAATGCTTTGCGCAAGTATGAGTTCTCTTGGATTAACGTGAGCGATGCGAAAGGATGGAACTTGCATGCATCTCCCTTTGGTATTAGATGGATACCTACTACATTCCTAATTGATCCTAGTGGTGTTGTCAGGGCTGTAGCGCTGAATGAGACAGATCTTCAAACACAGGTAGATAGTTTATTGAAGAATAAATAGATTTTCTTTATTATAGGTTATCTCTTATAGATAACATCGTTGACGTGCAGGCAATAGCTGTTTTGTTTATTTACAAAACATGCTGTTGCTTGTATTTCTGTTATCAAGTCTTCTTTATCTTTCAATCAATGATTTAATATAGTCGTCGAAATCTGGTAATTCAGTCTTGTCCCAGATATCACCTAGTAGTGCAGCTCCTCCAAATCCTAAGTCTTTCACAGTATCTATATTTACAGCTGATACACCTCCTAATGCAATGACCTTATGATCTATCGTTCCTTGTTTCATGGCGTTGTGTAATTCTTCTTTACTGAAAGCAGAGTTGTAACCGCTTTTTGAGATACTGTTGAATATCGGACTTAGAAATACATACTCTGCCATATCCTTCTTTATTTCAACTTCTTCAAGACTGTGGCAAGACATAGATAAGCTACCAGTGAAATTATCTGGTATGGTATGGTTTCGTCTATTGAGATGAATGCCTCGTAAATGATATTCATTTGCTAGTTCAAGACAATCGTGTACAACTAATCTGTCGTAGCACCATTTTGGTAGACTATCCAATAGTAGTGCAAGTTGTTCACGCGTTGCACTAGGTTTGCGAATGTGTACTATGTCTACACCCAATTGCAATAGATGAGGAATAATAGATTCTTCACCTTTTATGAAATTGGGAGTCGTGATTACTATAATTTTCATTATACTAATGTGTTATATTGCTTATAATCTCACTACTTTATCAACAAAGGTATACTTTTATTTTTAATAAAGTCTAAAGGTGTTGCACTTTTTTAATATACTAATGAATTTATTAGTATCTTTGTAGAACTATTATTACAGAGGCTATAATAATTTATTTATATATGAAAATGACATTTAAAAAATTAAGCATTGTTGTCCTTTTGGCGCTATGCGCAACATCTGTCAAAGCACAATTTGGCATGCCAGATGCAGACACCAAGTATGCAACAGCTTTGTTGAAGCCAGGAACAAAAGCTCCAGACTTTAAGTTGAAAACAGCTGAAGGAAAGACTTTCAAATTAAGCAGTTTGAAAGGTAAGTATGTAGTTGTTGATTTCTGGGCTAGTTGGTGTCCTGATTGCAGAAAGGATCTGCCTAATGTAATCAGAATGAATGATGAGTTCAAAAACAAGGGCGTAGCGTTTGTAGGTGTTTCTTTTGATACCGACAAGGATGCATGGACAAAGCTCATGACAAAATATGGTATGACATATACCAATGTAAGTGAACTGAAGAAATGGCACGATACAGAGGTCTCAAAGGCTTATGGAGTTAACTGGATTCCTTCAATGTATATCATTGGTAAGGATGGAAACGTGATTCTTGGTTCTGTATTATCTGATAAGGTTGAGAAGACTCTTACAGAGCTTACTGCCGTTAAGAAGGTTATTCCTGGAACAACAGAGAAGCTGACTATAAACGGATCTATGGGAAAGCTTGCTGCAATAATTCAGAAGCCAGTACTTGCTGCAGGTCAGCGTTGCCCAATGGTAATGATTCTTCATGGATTCATGGGGAACAAGGGTGGACAACTTAATGAACTTATTGCCGACTCATTGCAGAAACATGGCGTTGCATCTATCAGATTTGACTTTAACGGACATGGAGAGAGTGAAGGCGATTTCCAAAAGATGACTGTTCTGAATGAAATTGAAGACGCAAAGAAGGTTTATGAATATGTAGACTCTTTGCCTTATGTTAGTGCGGTTGCTGTTACAGGACACTCACAGGGTGGAGTAGTAGCAAGTATGCTTGCAGGAGAGCTTGGCAGTGCCAAACTGAAGGCTGTAGTCTTAATGGCTCCAGCTGCTGTATTGCGTGAAGATGCAATAAGAGGAAATATTTTCGGAAAGTCATTTGATCCACTTGATCCTCCAGAAGCAGTAGATATGTTTGGTGGAAAGAAGTTGGGAGCTGATTATATCCGTACTGCTTTCTCTTTACCTATATATGAAACTGCTGCAAACTATGATGGACCAGCTTTGATCGTACACGGAACAGGCGATAGAGTAGTACCATATACTTATGGAGAGCGTTATCATCAGATATGGAAAAGTAGTGAATTGCAGATTCTTGATGGTTTTGATCATGGATTCTCACAGAATATATATCGTGCAGATGCTATGGTTTCTAATTTCCTTATTAAAGAATTATGCAAGTAAGCATAGAATGGATAGAGAAGTGGTTTGCCGTTTTCAATAATGATTATTTTGGCGGTAAACTGCCTCTTCCCGATTTAGCTTTATCAAAATCAAAAACTCGTCTTGGTAGCATGTCTTGTAAACATGTTACCAGATTTGGACGTACTAAAGTGTATGATTTCGCTATACGCATAAGTAATTATTATGACATGACGGAACGCCAGTTTCAGAATGTGCTTTTACACGAAATGATACACTACAGCATTGCTTATACAAGAACGAAAGATACTTCTCCACATGGAGTTGTGTTCAGAGGTATGGCAGATGCTATGAATAAAAAGTATGGTTGGGATATCAACGTAATGATTTCCATACGTAATGTAAAGATTGCCGATGACAAGATTGTAAAGCCGTTTCTTGTGATGGCTTTGGAGTTGCAGACAGGCGAACGTTTACTTACCGTTGTTAATCCTAAATACGCAAAGAAGGTGGATAGTATGGCAAGAGGTGTGAAGCGTATTTCAAGGTTTGCTTGGTATACTAGCACAGATAAGTATTTTATTCATTATCCGCTAGTGCGTGCGTTGCGAGGACGTCGCGTGACATTGGATGTATATGAAGAAAAGACTTCTGAAATGCAACAGGTTTTAGTTTAGTATTGCGTATTTTGTATTTCAACATGTATTCTAATCAATATAAATGCGATTGTTCAATTACCCCTATATGTATTAGGCGCATACTTATTAATGTTTAAAACTCTACATAGGTTTTGCAAATTAATAAGCGTCTAAATGTCTATTGCTTGATATTCAGCAAGTTAGACAGCTCTTTCTTTAAAGCATAGTGGCAGGTAAACGTCAAACAGCATTTCTATTTCTATATAGAAACGCAAACTTTATATCGTAGAAACGGAAACGTTTGATCGATGAAACGCAAACTTTATGTCGTAGAAACGCAAACGTTTGATCGTAGGAATGGAAACGTTTCTATATAGAAACGCAAATCATGTTTCTAGAAACAGAAAATCCTTTACTTAGAAATGATTTTTTCATAGATAATGCAGTATCTATATATCAGTAATCTATGAATTTAGTATTAAGACAAATGACATTGCTGCGACATTTGATGAATGCAGATTTGCAATATACTATACTGATAATCAGTGTCTAGTCACTTAGACGCTTGTTTTTTCGAAAACCCTATGTAGGGAAATGCTAAAGACGTTATCAATAATACCATTTTAGCGAACATGAATTTTATTATTGAGATCTTTCCATATAGATAGTTAACATGTAATCGTAGATAAATAAAAACAAGCTAAGATTATCTGGTTGCCTTATCTTGATAAGTTTACATGTAACCATAGATAAATAAAAACCCCACATCTCACGACGTGGGGTTTTGTTGATTTTGTGAGATTTATATAAATCTGATCTACAGATTTGCTAATTCAATAACCTTGTCTACGGCAGCATTAATGCCGTCAAGGTTCTTTCCGCCAGCCTGAGCATAGTGAGGCTGACCACCACCACCACCTTGAATCAGCTTTGCTGCTTCGCGGATAATCTTACCGGCGTTGAGTGCATGGTCGTTAACCATATCATCACTAAACATTACGGTAAGCAATGGCTTATCATTTGATGTGCTACCGATAACGGCAACAAGATTCTCAGGAATTGCTTCACGAAGTTTGAACACAAGATCTTTTGCTGCAGAAGGCTCCAGTGGCAAAACGGCATTGATAACCTTTACACCATTAACCTCTTTTGCTTTGTTGATTAGTTCACCCTTTATGCGTTCAACAGCCTGAGCTTGGAACTTCTCTATTTCCTTTCTCATCTCATCATGCTCGTCAATAAACTTCTTCAGCGTTGCTGTGAGGTCTTTTGAGTTGTTAAGCATAGACTTGAGGGATGTAATAGTATCTTGGATAGCATATATTGAATCTTCGCAGGCCTTGCCTGTAAGAGCCTCAATACGGCGTATGCCTGCTGCTACACTGCTTTCGCTGATAATCTTGAAGAAACCAATACGACCTGTACTCTGTGCGTGGATACCACCACAGAATTCGCAGCTAGGACCGAAACGTACTACACGTACTTTGTCTCCGTATTTCTCGCCGAACAATGCTATTGCACCAAGTTCTTTAGCTTCTTCTATTGGAGTTTCACGATGCTCGTCAAGCTGCAAGTCCTGACGTATCATGCTGTTTACTAGCATTTCTACCTTACGCAATTCCTCGTCTGTGACTTTCTGGAAATGAGAGAAGTCAAAGCGTAATGTTGTTGCATCAACATAAGAACCCTTTTGTTCTATGTGGTCTCCAAGAACTTGCTTCAATGCATAGTCAAGCAAGTGAGTTGCTGTGTGGTTAGCAGCGCTTCCGTCACGCTTGTCAATATCTACACAAGCCATGAAGTCTGCATTGATATCCTTAGGCAGTTGCTTAACGATATGAATACTTTGGTTGTTCTCGCGTTTAGTATCAATGATTTCAATTGTTTCGTTTTCACTAACCAAAGAACCCTGATCACCAACCTGACCACCCATTTCACCATAGAAAGGAGTATTGTCAAGTACAAGTTCATAGAATGTATTCTTCTTTTGAGTTACTTTGCGGTAGCGCAATATGTGGCATTCATATTCAGTGTAGTCATATCCTACGAAATTCTGTTCACCATCTTTGATGATTTCCCAGTCACCGCTTTCTACAACAGCTGCATTGCGTGCGCGTGCTTTCTGCTTTGCCATTTCCTCGTTAAAGCCTTTCTCGTCAACTGTATATCCGTTTTCACGGCAGATAAGTTCAGTTAGGTCAAGAGGGAAACCATAAGTATCGAATAGGCGGAAAGCGCTTGTACCATCAAGTTCTTTCTGTGCATGTGCTTTAAGTTCGTCCATATCACCGTTAAGAAGGTTGATACCTTTCTCAAGAGTTCTAAGGAATGAATCTTCTTCTTCCTTAATAACGCGTGTGATAAGTTCCTGTTGAGCAGCAATCTCTGGGAAAGCATGTCCCATTTCCTGTACCAATACGGCAAGAAGTTTGTAAAGGAATGCACTCTTCTGGTCTAGGAATGTATATGAGTAGCGTACTGCACGGCGCAATATTCTGCGTATCACGTAACCAGCTTTGGCGTTGCTAGGCAACTGACCATCAGCGATAGAGAAAGCAACAGCACGAAGGTGGTCTGCAACAACACGCATTGCAATATCTATCTTCTCTTGCTCGTCTTTTCCTTCTCCATTCTCACCAGTAGGTGTGGTAAATCCGTATTTCTTTCCGCTAAGATTTTGTATTTCTTTGATGATTGGCTGGAATATATCAGTATCATAGTTACTGTGCTTGCCCTGAAGCATACGTACAAGGCGTTCAAATCCCATACCGGTATCGATAACATGCATTGGCAATGATTCAAGACTTCCGTCTGACTTTCTGTTATATTGCATGAATACGATGTTCCAAATTTCAATAACTTGTGGATCGTCATGGTTAACAAGGTCACGACCTGATATCTTTGCTTTCTCTTCTGGAGTACGTGAATCCACGTGAATCTCCGAGCAAGGACCACAAGGACCTGTATCACCCATTTCCCAAAAGTTATCGTGTTTGTTTCCGTTGATGATATGATCAGCTGGAACATGCTTTGCCCAATAGCTTGCAGCTTCGTCGTCACGACTAAGTCCTTCTTCTTTTGAACCTTCAAAAACTGTTACATAAAGGTCTTCTGGATTAAGATGTAGAACGTCAACGAGATATTCCCATGCATAGTCGATGGCGCCTTCTTTGAAGTAATCTCCGAAACTCCAGTTACCAAGCATCTCAAACATAGTGTGATGGTATGTGTCATGGCCGACTTCTTCTAGGTCATTATGTTTTCCGCTTACACGCAGGCATTTCTGAGAATCAACACGACGTACATCCATTCCTGGATCTTTTGTTCCGAGAATAATGTCTTTCCACTGGTTCATGCCGGCATTGGTGAACATCAGTGTTGGGTCATCCTTAATGACCATTGGGGCTGATGCTACGATTTTATGTCCCTTAGCCTCAAAGAATTTCTTATATGACTCACGGACTTCGTTTGCTGTCATCATCTTAAATATGTTATTTTAATTAATTCTTTATAAAAAATCATCCGCAAAGGTACAAAAAAGTTTAGAGATGTTGAGAGGAGTTGGCATAAATTTGCTAACTTTGCAAATAAATTAATCATTGTTTAATAAAAAAGTATGCAAATATGGCTTTGAATCCAAATAAAAACATTAAGTTGTATTACTCAATCAAAGAGGTAGCAGCAATGTTTGATATCAATGAGAGTACTTTGCGATATTGGGAAAGTGAGTTTCCACAGTTACGTCCTAAGACTCAGACTGGTACAAAGATTCGTCAATATACCGAGAAGGATATAGAGCAGCTTAAGGTTATCTATAATCTTGTGAAAGTGCGTGGCTTTAAACTTGCTGCTGCACGTAAGATGTTGAGTGCCAATAGAGATGGAGTAGACAAGACGACTGATGTACTTGATACGCTATTGTCTGTAAAAAGTCAGCTTAAGGAACTAAAACAGCAACTTGACGGATTGCAATAATAATGAAATTTATTGATACTCATCAACCCCAAAAAGTTACTTTTTATGGTTGAGAGTAATCATAAATATATTCACTTTTTTTCTAATAAATACTTGAAAGACGATTCAGTATTATGCGTTAGCGGAATTAGAACCATAGCATATTTGTGCTTGAGAAATTCTATTTTAGCTAAATCGAAATAATTATACTCAATAAATCCTTACTCTAAACGAGCAGTAATAGCTAATCATAGCCTCTACTCTTTGTGAAAGTTCGTTCCTACGAATCTAAAGTTTCAAAGAGAGTAAAGGTTGATTTCTGTAACCATTTTCAAGTTATGATTGATTTCGTATCTAATGAATTGTAAATTAGAACTTATTCAATAATTCTTTGAAATTACCGGCATTATTATAAATGTCAAATTTATATTGTATTATTTTTCCATCCCTGCCAATAAGAGTAGTGCGTGGTATAGCAATGAAATTAAACATAGCTTGTAGCATCGTCCATTCTGATAGTGTTGCATATATATGTTCACCATTAATATTTGACTCGGACATCCATTTCTCTGCTTGGTCGCGTGGCGAATCAGCTTCATTGGAAATATAAAGGAACTTAAATTTTTCATTTTTCATCTCCTCTACATTTTGTCGCATTTCCAACATGCCCTGACGACATGGTCCACAGTGTAGTCCCCAGAAATCTATTAATATTAGGTTTCCTTTATATTGAGATGTGAGTTTATCCCATAAAGCTTTTTGCGATGGTGTCCATGTATCTGATATGTCTTTTGTTGTGTTGTTTCCTTCAGTAGTTTTAACCACATTTCTATAACCATCCATCACAGAATAGGCAACTTTAGGATAATGCATTTGCATTAAATTTTTTGTAGTTTTCTCTGCCTCAGATAATAAACGTGAACTATCACATTTTCCCAATTCATAATCATTGAGCAAAGACTTATATCTACTTGCTGCATTCTGAGATATATAGAGGTCATTCATAAAGGTACCTTCCATATTAAACTCTTCAGAAGGCTTCTTTACAGCCTCTGGCAATTGGCGATGCAATGCCATTCGTATATCAGAGAAGAGAGGTCCATGCAAGATGTTGCTTATAAAAAACCATTGTTGACTCTCACTGATTACCAATGGATTATCATAGAGTAACGACTTATATTTAAGGAGTGGACGATAAATAGATTCATAGTCGAGTGGAATAAATGTGCTATCCTGTTTCCACTCCACTGAACCGTCTGCTTTTGTCTTTTTGATATATTTATGATCATTATAGTACATCATCATATCTTCCATCGTTGTGAGATATTGGCACAATGTACATGTCATAAGAAGGTCCTTGCCATATATAGAAAGCGGTGTGTCACGTATTATTTGGTGAATCTTATCACTTTCAATCAGTTCAATAGTCTTATCTGCTAAATCTTTAAGCGCCTTTTTTACCCCTTCATTCCCCTGTTTGACAGCGCCTTTGATAAATTGATAATCATATTCCTTATCCATCAATTGTTTCATCAATACAGGAATCAGAGTATTAATCATTGCCGATTCACTATTGCCACCGAAAGACTTATAGCGAAACTCTCTATATGAGGTAAGTTCTGCTGTAGTATATATGTCAAGTGTATCTCCTCCTTGTATATATACATTTTCTAAAATAGGCATAAGGGATACAAACTGAGGAGCACTAAGAGGTATCTGAAATTGTATGCAATTATCTTTATTAAGTTCGCCTGATATTATATTATCTTTTCTGTCGAATTGATTCTGAAAGTTTACATTCAAATTACTAAAGTCTTTTCTTAGCTCGTTTAGTAAATGGGCGACGTGTATTCTCAACGTTGCAGACTGCGATTTACAGAAATCTAAATTCTTGTAGCGGGATGGAGTGAATGTCCAATCACAATTATTCGAAGGCAGTTTCAGATAATCATTTGCAGTCTTAGCTTGATTGCCAATCAATATGTTCTTAGCCTGCTTCTTATTTGCTGATTTCAGCTGAATACCATAAGTCTGTTCATTTGCCTGTGAACCAGGCTCTATCATATTAAATCGTTTAATTGCCTTGTCCAATGGTTCAAAATATAGAACACAAGATTTGCTACCTGACTGAGTCATCCATATCTTTTCATTTACCTTCACACTATCTGTGCGTAATAGTTTGAAACTTTTATTTGATTGTGCATCTTGCAATACGATTTTGTCGTTAATGCGAACCCAATTATTAGGTAAATTGTGTAAGGTACAATGCAGTATCGTTGCATTTGTTGTTTGTTCAATAGTTTGAATTTCAATCCATGCTGGAGTATATTCTACTTCTGGATTCTTAATTTTCAGTTTTGCAACCATTGAAAGTGAAAACGCGACAAATAGGAATAATAAAATTTTTCTCATGTGATTAATTATTTAGGTAAGTACTAATTATCTTTGCAAAGATAGATAAAACTACTGATATATAGTTTATAAGCGTGAATTATATATCAGTATTACTCGCTTTTTTGGCGTATGATACGAGCATTATTTATTCGTTGAAGGAATCCAGTTTGTGCATTGCTTGAATACATTTTCTAATGTAATATTAGCAGCTTCCTTCTTTGAAAGTTGGTGAGCCCATTTCACTCTGTCTGAATTGTTAGCGCCAGCACCATTGTTGTTATATTCAGAATAACGGGTAGTCTTTTCATTCTCTGGATTTCTCCAGTTCTCCCATCCTTCTGGTCTGATATGTTTGCCCAATTCACTGTTCATATACACTGTGCAGGCGTAGGGACGCCAAGGACGACCCAGATAAACCTTGCTTACACCATCTTGTGCTATCAGTTTGCAGTGATTGAATATATAACCATAAGGTTGATCAACTGGTGTAGATGCAGCAGTGACATAACTATCAGCCTTACTCTTTATTGTGCAGTGTTCAAACCAGGCTGTGGCAGGACCAAAGATAAAGTCTGTTGTTCCCTCAATATAGCAATCAGCGAAGTAAAGGCGAGTGCCAGCTATGCCTGTGAATATCGTATCTTGATGTCCTAAGAAGTTGCAATTCACAAATGTCAGTCGATCACCTTCTGTGTGGAGTGATACAGCTTGTCCAAGTCTTGCTGAATTGTTTTCTATTGTAATATTCTTTAGTTTGATATCGTTTCCTTCAATCTTCAGCGTATATGTGCGAAACGTACCCATAGGTTTACCAGTCTCAGGAATCTTTATGTTTGCGTGATCATCATACGTGATAATAGTATTGTCACGGTCTTCTCCGCAAATCTCTATGTTGTTGAGCCATGAAGGAATGACTAATTTTTCTTTGTAAATGCCTTTCTTAACGAAGATAACCTTGTGGTAGTCCATGAATGCACGACATACTTCAATGGCTTCTGATATGTTACGAAATTCAGCTGTCCCGTCACGTGCTACGAACAGCGTGTCGGGGTTGTCATACTTGTTTGCGGCATTGATGTTTGCAGCCATAAAGATTGCTGCAAACAGTAGCATTATTTTTTTCATAGTTTTGTTTGTTTAGTATTATATATCAGTTCTTATTATTTAAGGTACAAGGTCGTTGTTTGCGTTTTACATAATCTGCATTACTTCCTGCAAATCGTCTATACCTTTTAGGTTTTCCATAATGTCTCTAACTTCGTCTCGGTCATGTACTTTAACTTCAATGCTACCATCAAAGATGCCTTCGTCACTATTGATAGTAACCTTATGAATGTTAAGGTTCATACGTGAAGATATTACTTCTGCCACATCCTGAAGCATACCCTTACGGTCAATACCTCTTATTTCGATTGTAGCATCAAAATACATCTGTTTATGCATATCCCATTTAGCATCAAGGATACGATTGCCATAGCTGGATTTTAACCTGCTTGCTACAGGACACGCACGCTTGTGAATTTCGATATGGTTCTTGTTGTCAATATATCCAAGTATGTCATCACCAGGAATAGGGTGGCAACAGGCTGGGAAAATAAACATATTAATTGTTTCTTCGCTAATGATTACAGGCTTCTTTTTCTTGAAGCCTCTATCAACGATAAACAGATTATTTATCTCATCTTCTTCATCTTTGTCCTTATCGCTCTTCTTATCGTGGAGGAATGGTACATATTTGCGCCATCCAGAGTTGCTACCTTCTTTCTTTACCTTACCAAGCAGTTCGTCAAGATCTTTTTCTCCTAGTATAATCTTCTTGTCGCCAAGAGCAAGAAATAAATCTTCTGGTCTTTTCACATCGTGGTAATCGCATAGCTTGTCTAATACAGAAGATGTAAGTTCTAGGCTGTTGTTCGTGAGCCATGCATTTAGAACACTCTCTCCGTTCTTCTGAATTTCACGGTTGTCACGACGCAGAATAGCCTGTATCTTCGCTCTTGCCTTTGCGGTAGACACGAAGTTTATCCATGAAGGCTGCACATGTTGAGACTTACTTGTGAGTATTTCTACTTGATCGCCACTGTTCAATTTGTGACTTAGAGGCACAAGTTTGTGATTGACCTTAGCTCCTATACAATGACTTCCGAGGAATGTGTGTATCTGGAATGCAAAGTCAAGTGCTGTACATCCTGCAGGCATAGTTTTGATTTCGCCTTTAGGTGTAAACACAAATATTTCGGAAGCGAATAGATTTAGCTTTATGCTGTCAAGGAAGTCCATTGCGTCTGGCTGGGGATCATCAAGAATTTCCTTGATAGTTCCTAACCAATCGTTTAGTTCTCCTTCGTCCTCAGTGTATTCATTGCCGTTCTTATATTTCCAATGAGCAGCGAAGCCTTGTTCTGCAACTTCGTCCATGTGGTCTGAACGGATTTGTACCTCAATCCATCTGCCCTGTTTACTCATAAGCGTAACATGGAGTGCTTGATATCCGTTAGCCTTAGGATGATTCAGCCAGTCACGCAATCTGTCTGGATGGCTCTTATAGATGCGGCTTATAGCAACGTAGATGTTGAAACATTCGTTGATTTCTTCCTTACGAACTTTAGGTTCAAATATAATTCTTACGGCAAGAATATCATAGATCTCCTCAAATGTCACATGCTTGTTTTGCATCTTATTCCAAATGGAATAAGGACTTTTTATGCGAGCTTTTATTTGATATTCTAGTCCAATCTTGTCAAGAGCCTCTCGTATAGGATCTGTGAACATTGCGAAAAGCATGTCACGTTGTTCACTTGTAGAAGCCAGTTTATCTTGTATAGTTTTGTATTCTTGAGGATGTTCGTATTTAAAACTAAGATCCTCAAGTTCTGTCTTTATCTTGTTAAGTCCCAAACGATTAGCCAACGGTGCATATATATATAAGGTCTCACCTGCAATCTTATATTGCTTGTTGGCTGGTTGTGAGACAAGAGTTCTCATATTGTGGAGACGATCGCAAATCTTTATGAGGATTACGCGAATATCATCACTCATTGTTAGTAGCAGTTTCTTAAAGTTCTCTGCTTGTGCAGAAGCCTTATCACCGAAAATACCACCACTTATTTTAGTCAGACCGTCTACAATCTGCGCTATTTTGTTTCCGAATATGTTTTCAATATCCTCAACAGTATAGTCTGTGTCCTCAACGACATCGTGGAGAAGTGCTGCACATATACTTGTAGAGCCCAGTCCCATTTCTTCGCATGCAATAAGAGCTACAGCGATAGGGTGCATGATATATGGTTCACCAGATAATCTTCTCACACCTTTGTGAGCTTGTCTGGCGAAGTTAAAAGCTTTTGTGATTATGTCGACTTTCTTCCTGTGTCGAGACGCAAGATAGGTGTCAAGCAAATGCTGGAAAGCATCTGTTATCATTTTGTCCTCGGCAGCTTCACGCATAGCCTCTTTCATATCATGCTCATCCATATTCGTATAGTTTATTTACTTAACTTTAATTTTCTTTCCAGCACGTATACTACTGCCATTAATACCATTCAATTTCTTTAGCTTAGAAACTGTTGTATTATGTTTTTCTGCGATTTCAGAAAGCGTATCGCCGTCACCAATGGTAACACTTTTGCTTACATGTTTACGCTTGTTCTTTTTCTTCTTTTTTGTATATTTACTTGAACTGGAATTGCTTCTGTGTCGACTGTATGAACGGCTCTTTGTAACTACTGGTTCCTCATTGTTAACCTCTACCTCGGTACGCTTGCTAGCCATTTCTTCAGGCTTGCATGCATAAATAGAGTCTTCTTTATCAATGAATTTTGTAATCATCAGTGCTGGCAATCTCAATGAAGATGGACGCCAGCTTCCGTTAACCAAGTCATGACGATATTGTGGGTTTAAAGCCCTTATCTGCTCTATATCTATACCTAGAACATGTGAAATCTGTTCAAAATTTATATCCTTGTTTACTAATATTGTATCAGTCTTCTCTGGAAGTTCTGAAGTCATTGGACATATATTATGATCACAATAGTAGTTCATAATATAGTTTGCTGCGATGAAAGCAGGAACATATCCCTTAGTCTCGTCTGGAAGATAAGGATAAATCTGCCAATAGTCGTTTTGCTTTGAACGGTGTATGGCTTTATTAATCTTGTCTGGACCACAATTATATGCTGCTATTACTAGATTCCAGTCGCCATATAGTTTATATAAGTCACTGAGATAGTGAGCTGCTGCATAAGAAGATTTGATAGGGTCGCGACGCTCGTCAACAAGAGAGTTTACTGTTAGTCCGTAACGCTTTGCTGTCTTGAGCATGAACTGCCACAGACCTGTTGCTCCAACTCTAGAAACAGCACATGGATTAAGTGCAGATTCTATTACAGGAAGATATTTTAGTTCGAGTGGAAGACCATAAGTATCTAGTGCCTCTTCAAAGATTGGCATGTAGAAATTCTGAGCTCCCAACATATAACTTACTGAATTGCGTAGATGACCGCTGTATCTATCAATGAATGTTTGCACAACATCATTGTAGGGCATTTCTATAACAGTAGGTAACATGCTTAGTCGTTTCATGTAAACGGCTTTATCATATACAGGATTTACATCCGGCATGTTACAGTTTGTATCAGGTTTGAGATAATTCTTTGTGTTGTATAGATGCATCAAGCTGTCAAGTTCTTGTGTCATGGCCTCTGGAAGGTCTATGGTTACTTGCTTTCCTTGTGCATTCTTAACGGTAATCTCCGTTTCTTTTTTATTATCATCCTTTTCTACTTGCGCCTGCATTGCACAGTTTCCTGCGAAGAGTAGGGTGATTGTGAATAGATAGATTTTCTTCATTACTTAATTGTTGTCATATATAATGTTTCCTCTTTTTAGCTTAGTCTAGAAGTTTAGGCTGCAGTGCACTCCGATACCACCTGACGTGAGAGGATTTCTGTTGTTGTCTGTATTTATGATAGCAGGCTCAACTCTGAGACTGAGATCGTTTGATATATCAAATTCTGATAACGATGCATCTACGTATGCGTCAATTACAGAAAGCGCATAAACGCCTACTAATACGAAGAAACTCATGTCTCTCCAACGACGAAAGCGGTCTTTTCGATTTTTGAAAAGATTTTGATATGTAGCGAGGTTTTCGTTTGTTATTTTTGCGCCGAGATGCATAAACTGATTATAGCTGGCAGTATTGGGGTCATTATCCATTATGTCCATATATGCCTGAGAATAGTCATGATACATCTGATTGTTCCATTTCATAGCATAAACGCATCCTACTATTCCTCCGTAAATGATAGGTAATTTCCAGAATTTGCGGTTGTAAATCTGTCCAGCTCCAGGCAAAACAAGGGCTAGCCATAATGCCCTCTTTGGTTCGGGACGCCATGTAGCCCAGTCACGCTTTTGCTTCTTGACCTTTTTTATGTCGTTAGACACTAGCGTAAGACTATCTTTGTGAGTAAGTGCATCTGTAGCTTTGATATTTGCAGTATCGGGAATAACGATACGATTTTTAGCATTCTGTGCTTTAGCAGAGAATGGCATGGCGAATATCGCAACAGATACGATTATAAATGAAGGTATCTTCACAGACATATTAATCTTTCAGTTTGTCGAAAACGTTCATAATACGTTCTAGTTCCTCTTCGTCAGCGAAAGGAATACTAATCTTTCCTTTACCTTTTGGCGAACATGTCATTTGAACTTTTGTATTGAGGAATGATCCAAGACGTTTTTTCAGTTCATTGAACTCTTCTGGCAATTGACTACGTGCAATAATTTTCTTCTTGCTACTTTCAATATCTTCACCATTTTTTAAAGCCTGAACAAGTTCTTCTACTTTTCTTACCGAGTATCCGTTTTTCTGTATTTCCTTGAAAAGTTTTATTTGTAATGATGGACTGTCAATAGCAAGCAATGCTCTTGCATGTCCCATATCGATTTCCTTCTTCTGCAAAGCCATCTGTACTTGTGCCGGAAGTTTTAATAATCTAAGATAGTTGGTTATAGCTGTACGGCTTTTTCCTACACGTTCAGAAACTTTTTCTTGTGTCATTCCGCTACCTTCCATTAGATGCTCGTATGCAAGTGCAATCTCGACAGCATTCAGGTCTTCACGTTGAATATTCTCAACGAGAGCCATTTCCATAACATTCTCGTCTTTTATCGTACGGATGTATGCTGGAATTGCTTTAAGTCCTGCAATTTGAGACGCTCTCCATCTTCTCTCACCAGCAATAATCTGAAATTTGTTCTCAGTTATTTGTCTTAGAGTGATAGGTTGAATAATACCTATTTCTCTAATACTTACTGCCAATTCATGTAATGCTTCGTCGTCAAATTCACGGCGAGGTTGATTCGGATTAGCCTCTATTTGGTCTATACCAATCTCATTGATGGTAGAAGAACCCTGAGTGCGCACAGCATCTGTAGATATCAGTGCGTCAAGTCCTCTTCCGAGTGCGTTGAATTTTTTATGTACAGCCATTTCTTCTTATGATGTATTATTTATTGATGACGATATTCATTCAATCATCATTAAAGAATTTATGAGTTCTTGTTTATTATTTCTTTAGCAAGTGCCAGATGATTCTTAGCGCCTGTAGATTCTGCATCGTATAGAATTACAGGAAGTCCGTGACTAGGACTTTCACTGAGTTTCACGTTACGCTGAATAACAGTTTTAAATACTAATTCCTGGAAGTGGCGTTTCACTTCATCGTATATCTGGTTTGCAAGGCGTAGACGACTGTCATACATTGTGAGCACAAATCCTTCAATTTCTAAGTCCTGATTCAGTTTGCTCTTTATAATCTTTATCGTATTTAGGAGTTTACTGATACCTTCAAGTGCAAAATATTCACACTGAACAGGAATAACAACTGAATTGGCAGCTGTGAGTGCGTTTACAGTAATCAGACCTAATGAAGGGCTACAGTCTATAAGAATGTAATCATATTCCTTGCTAATGGAATCGAGTAGGTTCTTTAAAACCTTTTCTCGGTTTTCTAAATTCAACATTTCAATTTCTGCACCAACCAAATCTATATGGCTTGGTATTATATCCAAACCGTCTATGTCTGTGGTATAGATGGCATCACGCACATCAGCGTGATCAATGATGCATTCATATAGGGAGCAGTCAACTTCTTTAATGTCCACTCCCAAGCCACTGGATGCATTTGCCTGTGGGTCTGCGTCTACTACGAGAACTGTTTTCTCTAATGTAGCAAGTGATGCTGCAAGGTTTATGGTCGTAGTGGTCTTGCCCACGCCGCCCTTTTGGTTAGCTAAAGCGATTATTTTTCCCATTTCGAAAAAAGTTGATTTGACCGCAAAGTTACATATTTTATGCGAGAAATACTAGAATTAAACCTTTTTTTAGTACTTTTGTGCCAAACTTAAAAGTTAAATATGAATAATTGCCGTCCATTAATACTTATTTCAAATGATGATGGATATCATGCAAATGGTATCAAAACTCTAGTTTCTTTTCTTAAAGATAAGGCTGATTTGATAGTTTGTGCACCTGAATCAGCACGCTCTGGATTTTCTTGTGCTTTCTCTGCAACAACACCATTGAGGCTCAAACGTCGCCACAATATGGGAGATGTCGAGATATGGTCTTGCAACGGAACGCCAGTAGACTGTGTAAAAATTGCTATCTCTGAATTATGTGGTGGCAGAATTCCTGATCTTGTTATAGGTGGTATCAATCACGGTGATAATTCTACAGTTAATAATCATTATTCAGGAACGATGGGAGTAGCTCTTGAGGGATGTATGAAATATATTCCGTCTATAGCTTTCTCTTCATGTGACTATGATACAGAGGCTGAATTGGGATATCTGAAAGATGATGTTTGCAAGATTGTTGACAAGGTACTTGCAGAGGGATTGCCAAAGGGAATATGCCTTAATGTTAACTTCCCAGAAATGCCTCCTTTTAAGGGTACAAAGATATGCCGAATGACCATGGGACAATGGGTGAATGAAATAGTAAAGGAACGCCATCCACGTGGATATGATTATTATTGGGTAGTAGGAGAGTATCGTAACGATGAACCAAGTGCAGAGGATGGAGATCAGTGGGCTGTTAACAATGGATATGTTGCTATAACTCCTACAAAAATTGATGTCACCGATTACGAGATTATTGATAAACTTAATAGCTGGGGACTTTAAATAAAAGTTTTGTTATGAAGTATTACATTATTGTTGGTGAAGCTAGTGGAGACCTTCATGCATCACATTTGATGATGTCGTTGAAAAAAAATGACAGTAATGCCGAGTTTAGATTTTTCGGTGGAGATATGATGTCTGCTGTTGGAGGTACCCGTGTAAAGCATTATAAGGAACTTGCCTATATGGGGTTTGTTCCCGTACTTTTGCATCTGCGTACGATATTTCGTAATATGGCATTGTGTAAAAAGGATATTGTAGCTTGGAATCCTGATGTTGTAATACTTGTAGACTATGCTGGATTCAATCTTGGTATAGCTAAATATCTTAAGGCACACACAAAAATACCTGCTTATTATTACATCTCTCCTAAGATATGGGCTTGGAAGGAATGGCGAATAAAATCTATAAGAAGAGATGTTACAGAACTATTCTCTATATTGCCTTTTGAAATACCGTTTTTTGAACAAAAACATAATTACAAAATACATTATGTTGGTAATCCTACTGCTGACGAAGTAAATAGGTTTAAAAATGATTATAAAGAGACTCGAGAAGATTTTTGTGATAGGAATTCTCTAGTTACAGATAAACCTATTATTGCATTGCTTGCAGGTAGTAGAAAGCAGGAAATAAAGGATAATCTTCCAGCTATGATTAAGTCGGCAATAAACTATACTGATAAGTATCAGTTGGTGCTTGCTGGTGCTCCTTCAATTGATAGGGAATATTATGACATGGTACTTGATAGGATTAAAGACTGTGGAGATTTTAAAATCAAAATAGTTAATAATGAAACTTATCCATTGTTGAAACATTCTGTTGCAGCTCTCGTTACAAGTGGTACAGCGACTCTTGAAACAGCGATGTTTGGTGTTCCGCAAGTTGTATGCTATGAGACTCCCGTTCCGCATTTGATACGTTTCGGATTTAATCATATCATAAAGTGCAAATATATCTCTCTTGTAAATCTTATCGCTGATAAGGAAATTGTGAAAGAACTATTTGCTGATCGTTTTTCTGTATCAAATATATCAGACGAGCTTGGTCGTATTCTTCCTTCTGGCGATGGACGACAGAATATGCTTGATGATTATGAAGAGGTGTATAAAAAACTTGGCGACACTATCGCTCCGGATAATGCCGCCCGTATTATGGTAGATTTGCTTAATCATAAAGATTAAGCAAGTCTTTATTTATTATATTCACGTAGATAATATCTTACCTTTTTGCCATAAGGCTTTATAACATCATTAGTCCAATTTCCTTCTGATTTTGCCCTTGGTAGCAACATAGAACAGGTCTCATTCTTATCGGAAATAGACCAGTTTATCCAACTGACTTTTAGACTTTCCATAAGATCAATCCATTTCTGCCATTCTTCTGTATTCAGAGATCCTTCTCCAGAAGCTTCCATACCAGCACATTCGCTGACGAAAACAGGTAATCCATCCTCAACAGCTGCCTTCATTTTGTTGCGCAGATAGTCTTTGTGAGTAGCTGCATAGAAATGTACAGTGTACATAACGTTGCTAACTCCCTCTATTGGGTTTGCTGCTGCAAGGTCTATGTCCTGATCCCAATGTGGGCATCCCATTAGAATGATATTATCGGGATCATATTGTCTGATTGCTGTAATAATTGTTTTGCCATACACCTTTAAGCTATCCCAATTGTCTCCAATAGGTTCGTTGTATAGCTCGTAGATAACGTTAGGATACTTTCCGTATTTCTTTGCCATATTGGTGAAAAACGTTGTAGCCTCTTTTGTGTGCATCTTGTGTGCATGCCAGTCGATGATTACATATACACCGTTCTTTATTGCGGATTCAATTACAGGAGACATGCATTTCATTGCAAACTCAGGATTGTCCAGATAGTTGTCTTCTATCTGTATTCCCATAGCAGCACGGATAATATTGGCGTGCCAGTCATCTTTCAACCATTTGATGGCTTTTGCGTTATAGAAGCGCGGCCATAGATTGTGCCAACCAAGACTTACACCTCGTAATACTACAGGGGTGCCGTTGTTATCGCATAACTGTGCTCCCTTTACTTGTAATTGTCCCCATTCTTTTACAGGATTAGTGGCAAAGGATGGGGAAAGGCAGAATACTGCTAATAAGGTTAATAGGTATTTTTTCATAGTATGGTAATTGATTTTACTTAGAAAATCTGTATTGTATAAAGGTATATTACAGCTGCTGGAATCGCCATCAATGATGAATCAAAGCGGTCTAGCATTCCTCCGTGTCCAGGAAGGATATTTCCACTGTCCTTAATGTCTAAAGTTCTTTTGAATAGGCTCTCAACAAGATCACCTAATGTTCCGAAAACGACAACTGTAACTCCTAGTCCAATCCATCCTAGTATAGACAAATGTGATGTTGATGCACCGTTTTCATTAGTCATATAGCCGATTACTCCTGCAACAACCATAACAAGTATGCCACCTCCAATACTGCCTTCCCAGCTTTTTGCCGGACTTATTCTTGGAAAGAGTTTATGTTTGCCGAAGAGTGAACCGCTACAATATGCACCAGTATCGTTGAGCCATAGAAAAATGAATACACACAATGGAATTAACATGTTGTAGCTGATACTGTCTCCGTTAGCTGAAACCTCAAAACCAAGTATGTTTATCATAGAGAAAGGCAATGCAATATACATTTGTCCTAGCATAGTGTATGCCCAATCGTTTACGGGATCTTTCTGTTTAAGATATAGTTCGCTAATAAACAGATATACAATTGTCAGAAGATATGGCACGAATATGACGAAATTTGTCGCAATGCCAATTCTGAATGCTGCTACTGCAATGAAAAAATATACACCTGCTATTGTAGATATGAATCTGTTTACCTTAATGTTCTCTCTCTGGTTTACAAGTCCTGTATATTCCCATACAGCCATACCAGTTATGAAAGCAAAAAGAGCCACCATAGCTCTGGGATTAAAGAATCCCACAACCATGATGGTGACAAACAGTGCACCTGTAACAGTGCGCGTTATTAGATTTTGTACTTTGTTAGTCATATTTTTATATCCGACTTTTATTCTTTTATTCTTTTTCTTTTGCGGCCTGATGCTCTGCTTCAGCCTGCTTTACAACGTCAGGCATTTCTTCTAGTTTAGGAGCATTGGCTTCGTTCTCTTTAATAATTTCCTGAGAACGGCTTACCCAAGGGCGTTTGCCGAATATTTCTTCTACATCCTCTGCATAGATAACTTCTCTTGTGATGAGGAGTTCGGCAAGTTTATTGTGTCCTTCCTTATGTTCCTCAAGAATTTCCTTTGCATGGGCGTATTCTGAATTTACCATCTTTAGAACTTCATCGTCGATAATCTTTGCTGTTGTCTCAGAATATGGACGCTGGAATTGGTATTCCTGGTTGTTATAATAGCAGATGTTAGGCAATCTGTCGCTCATACCTGCGTATGCAATCATTCCAAATGCACTCTTTGTAGCACGTTCAAGATCGTTCATTGCTCCAGTAGATATGTGACCTGTAAAGAGTTCCTCTGCAGCACGTCCACCAAGTAATGCGCATATCTCGTCAAGCATCTGTTCCTTAGTTGTGATCTGGCGTTCTTCTGGAAGATACCATGCTGCACCCAAAGCCTGTCCACGTGGTACAATACTAACCTTTACAAGAGGATTAGCATGTTCGCAGAACCAACTTATAGTTGCATGACCAGCCTCATGAAGTGCGATAGAGCGCTTCTCGTTGGCAGTCATCACTTTAGTCTTCTTTTCCAAACCGCCAATTATGCGATCTACTGCATCTATGAAATCTTGTTTTGTAACGCTCTTGCTGTTATGTCTTGCGGCAATAAGTGCAGCCTCGTTACATACATTAGCTATATCAGCTCCAGAAAATCCTGGTGTTTGTCGTGAAAGGAAGTCTATATCTAGGGAGTCGTCGATTCTCAATGGTCTGAGATGAACTTGGAATATAGCCTTACGTTCTGTCAAATCTGGCAGGTCTACGTTTATTTGTCTGTCAAAACGTCCAGCACGCAACAATGCTTTGTCAAGCATGTCTGCACGGTTTGTTGCAGCGAGTACAATAACACCGCTGTTTGTTCCGAAACCATCCATTTCTGTAAGCAGTGCGTTCAGCGTATTTTCACGCTCGTCGTTACCGCCCATTGAAGGATTCTTGCTTCTTGCTCTACCAACGGCATCAATTTCATCAATGAAAATGATACATGGAGATTTCTCCTTGGCTTGGTGGAATACGTCACGCACACGACTTGCGCCTACACCGACAAACATTTCAACGAAGTCTGAACCGCTCATTGAGAAGAATGGAACCCCAGCTTCACCGGCAACAGCTTTTGCAAGCAATGTCTTACCTGTTCCCGGAGGACCAACTAACAATGCACCCTTTGGAATCTTTCCTCCGAGTTCTGTATATTTCTTTGGATTCTTTAGGAATTCTACTATTTCCTGAACTTCCTGTTTAGCTCCTTCCTGTCCGGCTACATCTTTGAAAGTTATTCCTAGTTCGTTAGCCTTCTCGTAAAGTTTAGCTTTACTTTTTCCTACGCTGAATATACCGCTACCTCCACCGGCACCATTACCTCCGCTCATACGTCTCATTATCCAGAACCAGAATACAAGCAAAAGTATAAATGGTCCATAGCTGAACAATATGTTAGTAAGGAAACCGTTGCTGTCGTTATTCTCATAGCTGAAATCAACAATCTTTCTTGTCTGTTGTTCTTTAGTGAGATATTTCTCCAGTTCGTCAATAGATCCGAAATTCACGTTTAAGTATGGATTTGAACCAACTTGTTTTGAATTTCTATGGAATACATCTTGAATATGTTTAGGGTTGATAAACATTTTAAGAGTACTCTTGTCTTTGTTTATTACAACGTTGGTAGCATATCCTTTCTCTACATATTGTTTAAACTTTGTATATGTAGCTTCCTGACTTGCTCCGTCACCAGCTAGCATATTACCTCCGCCAGAGAAAATAATAACTCCCAATGTGAGGGCTACGATCAGATAGAGCCAGTTCATATTAAAACGTGGCATCTTTGGATCGTTTTTGTCTCTGTTATTTAAAGGGTTGTTTTTATTGTCCATTTATTCTAATTTTAGTTTTCGGATATTATACAAATAACGTGCCAAATGACTAATCCAGATTTGGTATTTTAGTGATGGCAGCGTCTTCCCATAATGTTTCCAAATTATAGTACTCGCGTGTCTCAGGCAAAAATATATGTACCAATACATCTGAATAGTCAATAGCAACCCATTCTTTATTTCCAAGACCAGCTACGTTTGTAGGCTTTTCTTTTATTTCGGTGCGTACTGTGTCGCTTATCGAACTGGCTATTGCTTCTACCTGAGTTGTAGAATTACCTTGGCATATAACGAAATATTTTGCAATTGCCCCGTCTATATTGGTCAGGTTTACAATCGTTATGTATTCGCCCTTTTTGTCTTGTATGCCTTTTGTTATAGTTTCAACTAATTTACTTGTTACTTCCATTAATAGAATTTCTTTTGTTGTGTATAATATAATGTGTGATATCAGTCACAAAGGTACATAAATTATAGATATAACATTAACAAAAGAGAGTCTATTTTGTTTTTTTTCTTATTTTTATGAAAAAAAATTGGTGAAAGTTTTGGAAGTTTACAAAAAAGCACTACCTTTGCACACGCAATTCAGAACAACGCTGATAAATGCAACTTATTATTGGGATATGGTGTAATGGTAACACTGCAGATTCTGGTCCTGCCATTCTTGGTTCGAGTCCGAGTATCCCAACTACAAAGCAACTCTTTTGGGTTGCTTTTTTTGTTTTATTATTATATCACAATTGCTTACGATAGGGTGTTAGTATACTCGTGGATTTGTAAATCTTATGGATAAAGTTTCGCTATCATTAAGAAATACGAATATGAAAATGCTTGAAAAATACGTACATATCATACATTAATAGTCTAAATAGTTTATAATCAGAATATTTGCTAATGTATGTGTTGTTACAATCCTGCATGAATTATATATTACCCTACTTAGACCTTAGACTTGAAATACGAGGTTATAGTGTCTGTATAATCAATATGCTCAGCAATGATGGTGTGTTGTTGTCGATGTGCCGTTTAGTGATTAGGCCCTAATCACTCTGCGAATCGTGTAAAACGGTGGAGTGATAAGACCCTAATCACTCAGTCAATATATAATCATTTATGAATAGAAGACTTCCTATGATATTTTGAAAGCTATTGCTATGAGGTTCATACAATGATGAATAGAATGGATATGAGTACAAATAGGTGCCTATATAGATTAACGTTTTTGAGGATGCCAAAATTAGAAATACAGATCTTAATAGTAGGCGACGGCATTAAGTAGTACAGTTTAATCCTCAAACAGATGAACTGCCCCTTAATAATAATCTCAGATGTCTCAATAATTCTTGCAGCGCCATACGCTGAGTGCTTAGTGATAAATAGTTGTTTAGTTGATTGAAGTAGGTACAAAAAAAAAATTGATTGTCTCACGACAACCAATCTCTTAACCTTAATAATCTAATACCATGAAAAACATGCTGCAAAGATATAGGCTTTTTGCGAAACCTCCAAATTATTAGTCATGAAATCATTGTATTTTATATTTTGTTAACCATACGGTTATTAGTCACTATTTCTTTGTTTTGGTTCTTACTTATTGAAATTCTCAGCATCAATAGCCTTGATTTTCTGTTTGATAAGTTCTACATCATCCTTCAGTTTCTGAACCTTGTGATTCATTTCGTCAATAAGGCTATTACCTTTCTTGCTGCTCACACTAAGGAAACCGAGATTGTTCTCGTATGTGATGATTTCTTGTTTCAGACTTTCGTAGCGTCTCATAAGTCTTCCACGCTCGTTGTCAATTGCGTCTTCACCATTTCTAGCTACATTCCTCAGGTTGTTTCTGAAGTTGTCTATGCGCTTTTTAGCAATAGATATATGAAGGTCCTTATACAACTTATCCAGAATATCGTGGTATTCTTTATAAAGTTTATCTTTGTCTTTATAAGGTACATGTCCAACCTTGTTGTATTCTTCCACAAGTTTTTGAACTTTATCCTGTACGTTATCTGAAACTTCTTCTGCGAGAGTTTTAAGTTCAGAGATTATATCTTTCTTTTTGCTTAGGTTGCTGTGTTCCTCATTGCGAGTACCAGCATTGGCAGCATTACGTGCTTCAAAGAACTTGTTACATGCAGCAAGGAATTTTGTCCACAGTTCATCGCCTAGTTTCTTTGGAACTGGGCCTATATTCTTCCAATCTTTCTGCAGCGCTATAAACTTGTCTGTTGTAGCTTTCCAATCAGTACTATCCTTAAGTGATTCAGCCTCTTCAATCAGTTTTTGTTTCTTTTCAGCATTCTCATTGAAATGTTGTTTGATTTCCTTGAAATGTTCAGCCTTGTTACCAAAGAATTCGTCACAAGCTGCACGGAATCTCTCAAAAATCTTCACGTTCATTTTCTGTGGTGCAAATCCAATCTTCTTCCATTCAGCCTGAAGACCGATTATTTCCTTTGTATGCTTATCCCAATCGCCTTCGCTGTTGTTTTCAGCTTTTACGATTTCTTCAAGTTGTTCACATAATGTAGTTTTCTTTTCAAGGTTGTCTTCTTCCTTTGCGCGCAAATCTTCGAAGTGCTTTTGGTGATTTTTGTTTATCGCAGTTGACGCAGCCTTGAATCTATTCCATGTTTCCTCGCGCAGTTCCTTAGAAACAGGACCTGTCTCACGATATTGTTGGTGAAGTTCTTGTAATTGATGGAAAGCACTTATAACATCCTGTTCTTTTGCAAGCTTTTCTGCAGCTTCGCAGAGGCGTTGCTTTATTTCAAGATTCTTCTTAAAGTCATATTCGCGTGCTTCACGATTTAGGTTCAGCAAGTCATAATATTGCTCAACATAAAGTTGATAGTTTCTCCATAATTCATTGGCTTTTTCTGCAGGAACTGTTCTTATCTCTTTCCATTTCTGCTGTAGCTCCTTGAATTCAGGGTAGCTTTTATTAGCCTCGTCTGGAGATGTTACCATGGCCTTTATGCGCTCAATGATATCAATCTTTTTCTGTAGATTCCCTTGCTTTTCGGATTCTTGCTCAAGAAATAATTTTGCGCGACGTTCTTTTACCACACTCATTTGAGCCTTGAATACTTCTTCATCCTCATCTGGTACCATAACATATTTCTCTGGATCGCCACCGGCATCCAGATATTCTTTTTGTTTAGCGTCACGCTCAGTAATGTGAATTTTGTAGAAAGTGGTTTTTAGATTATCGAGTTCCTCTTTTGTTGGGTTCTCTTCATTTCCGACAATTTCTTTGAGACGTTCTAGAATCTCAGCCTTGCTCTTATATGTTTTTGGCTCGGCAGTAGTTTCATTTGCATTCTCTACTTCAGCAGAATTTGTATTCTTCTGCACTTCATCATCTAACATTCCCTCTTTATGGGCATTCTCTTGAGAGTTCATCATTCCACTTGTTTAGTTTATGATACTGATTTTCATTGCGTTGTGCAATCATTATTAGCTTGCAAACTTAAATAAAAAAAATGTAAATTCCTAATTTAAATTGGTTTTTTTTACTTTTCAGTTATTATAGTAGGCGTTTGTAGCGTAAAATCCACCACGACATACCAGATACTAAGACAGAGATGACGATTG
Source organism: Prevotella sp. (assembly GCF_051059605.1). Taxonomy (GTDB): domain Bacteria; phylum Bacteroidota; class Bacteroidia; order Bacteroidales; family Bacteroidaceae; genus Prevotella. The sequence continues at coordinate 1,544,686 of NZ_CP050883.1, read as the reverse complement.
CTATGATGAATCCAAACTTATTTGTTTCCATTCCGTTAAGCAAATTCATACCAAATATACTTGCTATAAGGGTCGGGAACATCATGATAATACTCACAGATGTGAGCGTACGCATCACCGTATTCATGTTGTTATTAATGATACTTGAATACGTTTCCATTGTGGATTCAAGAATATCTGAATATATGTTTGTCGTTTCACGTGCCTGTGTCATCTCAATACTTACGTCTTCAATAAGGTCGGCGTCTAATTCGTCCACTTGAAGTTTAAACTTCAGCTTTTGCAGAAGATTTTCGTTGCCACGTATTGATGTGATGAAATATGTAAGTGAGTCTTGTAGGCGGCTTAGTCCAATTAGACTTTCGTTGTTCACTCCCTGATCAAGATTATGCTTTGCTTTCTCAATCAGTGTGTTTATCTGTTTAAGTCGTTTCAGATACCAAACAGCACTAGAAAGGAATAGGCGGAATATCAGATCCACGTAGTCTGTGAATCCCTCACGTCTTTTCTGCTGATAGCTCACGAAGTCTATCATCATATTCGTTTCGTAATAGCAAACTGTTATTGTGACACCCTGCTTATGTATTATACCAAGTGGTACAGTAGTGTAGGGTGTGCGTGAGCGAACTTCTTTTACGTATGGTATACGAAGGATAATAAGCATCCATCCGTCATCGTATTCATAACGTGCACGCTCGTCGGTATCGCTAATGTCTGATAGGAAGTAATCTGGTATTTTGAAAGTATCTTCAAGATATTCCTGATCTTCGTCTGTTGGGCATGTAACCTGTATCCAACAATTGGGCTGCCACTCTTTGAGGGCGCTCAAATTCTCGCTAATGTTCCAATATGTTCTCATTGCAGCTAATCTCCGTAAAATTGAATCCTAGGTGTGGGGATTAGCTTCAACTAAATCCTCACGCCTATAAATTAAATGTTTCCGCGTGATAATCGTCCATATATTTGTTATTATGTTTGATTTAACGCTGCAAAGGTAACAATTAAATATTAAATATTTTCATATCTAATAGGAAATTATTCATTTTTTTCATTCACATGTTTGATGTCCCCTAACATTGTTGTTAGATTTTATCCAACGCCTGTTTGATGTCATCAAGTATATCGTCGCTGTCTTCTATTCCAACAGAAAGTCGGATAAGGTCTGGAGCTATACCTGCTTCACGCAACTGCTCATCTGATAGCTGGCGGTGTGTGTGACTTGCTGGATGAAGCACGCAACTGCGACAGTCGGCAACGTGTGTGACGATGTTAATCAATTCCAGTGAGTCCATCCATTTGATAGCAGTCTCTCTGTCGCCCTTCAGTCCGAATGCGATTACACCGCATGAACCGTTTGGCAAATATTTCTTGGCTAGTTCATGGTTGCGGTCGTTTTCAAGTCCACAGTAGTGCACCCATGCAACTTTGGGATCATTAGACAGGAATTCTGCTATGCGCTGTGCGTTTTTGCAATGTTGAGCCATGCGTAAATGCAGACTCTCCAATCCTAGATTTATAAGAAAAGCATTATGTGGTGACTGAATGCTTCCAAGGTCGCGCATGATTTGTGCCACAAGTTTTGTGGTATACGCCATGTTGCCGAAAGTCTTTGTGTATGTCAGTCCGTGATATGACTCGTCTGGCGTGCATAGTCCTGGGAACTTCTCTGCGTTTGCGTCCCAGTCAAAGTTACCGCTATCTACAACCACTCCGCCTATTGTTGCAGCATGACCGTCCATGTATTTTGTTGTGGAATGAGTTACAATGTCGCATCCCCATTCAAAAGGACGGCAATTTATAGGTGTTGCAAAAGTGTTGTCTACAATCAATGGCACACCGTTGCTGTGAGCTATCTTTGCGAACTTCTCTATGTCTAGTACGTTGCATCCAGGGTTTGATATAGTTTCTCCAAACATCGCTTTAGTGTTTGGACGGAAAGCCTTCATGATGTTCTCTTCGCTGTCTTCAGGATTGACGAATGTACATTCTATACCCAATTTCTTTAGAGTCACTCCAAACAGGTTGAACGTACCGCCGTATATTTCATTTGATGCGACAACATGATCACCAGCTTCGCAGATATTAAACAGTGCATAAAAGTTAGCTGACTGTCCGCTTGATGTTAGCACGGCTCCAACTCCGCCTTCCAATGCTGCAATCTTCTTTGCTATTGCGTCATTTGTTGGGTTTTGCAGTCTACTATAGAAATAGCCGTCTTTCTTCAAGTCGAAGAGCATAGCCATTTCTTCAGAGTTATCATATTTAAATGTAGTACTTTGGTACACAGGGACCTCTATTGGTTCTCCGTTTTTAGGTTCCCATCCTGCCTTAACGCAGAGGGTTGAAAGTTTCAGATCTTTCTTCATCAGTAGTATATCTTTCCTTTGTTTAATTAATTGTTTGTCATTAATTAGTTTGATGACGATGCAAATTTACTAAAAAAAACGTGTAAATACTTTTAGTTTATATATTTTTTATTATATAAAGTTGCAAAATGCTATTATTGCTCATAAGTATTCATGAATTCATCAAATAGACTTTTCATCTTGCCAGGAACGATTATATGATGATTACCTATTGGGTTTGTGAGGAAATAGTTTGCCTTATCAGCCTTGTCAAGTTGTATCACTTGTTGTGTACGGCATAGGTTTGGCTTTGCCTGACTGCACACTAGTTCTCCCTCTTCAGCGAAGTGTCTGCTAAGATTACCTGAAACCTTGAATATTGTCACAGGACCGTTCTTCATATATCCTCTGATACCTACACCAATTCCTGATTCAAAGTGAGTGTCAAATTCAAAGCGCTCTATCATATTAAAAGGTATTGTGCAGTGTGCGAAAAGCATTTCTCCGCTTGTTGGATTTATGTGTGCAGGATTTGCTTGAAAACCAGAAACAGAAGCAAGCGAATTTGTTATTGCCATTGATAGCATTGCCGGAACGTCTCCTTCGCATGTAGCGATGATGCCTTCGCTGTTGAATTTGGCTAGAGCCAGACAACCGGTGTTCTTCACTGCTGTAAGCAAGTCAAAACAGCGCAGTGTAAATCCGCTTAGAGCATATTTCTTTATGATAGTTTTCAATGCCAAGTATATCTGTTCTGCCATTGGCAAAGCCTTACTTATGTTCTCGTTAGGAGACATCGCAAGCAGTTCTTCTGTATTAGGCGTTGGGATAGACATTATTGTGTCGAGTAATTCCTGAATAGGAATGTTTATAATTTCAATACCTGTTTTTGCCTTCACGGTTTCATAATCAGCATTACTTGATATAAGCCAGTCTGAAGGTTCACCAACAACTCCTAGTCTGCATCCGTCGAGTTGTTTTCTTGCCAGTCCCACTTTCTCAAGAATATTTATTCTTTCAGCTATATATTCTGTTTCGCCGTGCAGAATCTCACCTTTTATATTATTAAGTCTTAGATAAGACAATATCTCCATTGAGGCAGCAAGAGAATTACTCTTTCCTGATGTCAGCAAGTATATAGGTTGTTTTGATTGGGCTTGTATTTGTGGAAGCAACTTCTTAAATATGCCTTCTGTTCCGCCAGTGCGCACATATATAAGGTTTAATGCGTGATCACCATAATTCGTGAAGTCACTACCAATGAAATCAAACTTGATGTTTAGGCTACCTAAAAATTCAGCAGTAGCTGCATCTACAGCCTTTTCGTCATGAAGCTGTGATGTAAGTGTGTAGATTGAAATATCCATAATGTCGTTTTCTGTTTGAGTGCCAAAGTTACATAAAAATATTATTTTGAGGAATAAATTCTGCATTTTTTCAATTTTATCGTCTTTAGTTTCGTCAGAAATAACTAATTTTGCGTATTAAATATTTAAATAGGGTAGAAAAAATGACTATACGTTTGGCAACAGTTGATGACGCTGAAGAATTATTGAAGATCTATGGTCCGTACGTAACCGATACGGCAATAACATTTGAATATGATGTCCCAACACTCGAAGAATTTCGTAATCGCATTATAAAAACTTTGAGTCGATATCCGTATTTGGTGGCTGAAAAAAATGGTAAGATAATAGGTTATGCTTATGCCGGACCATTCAAGGAACGTGCTGCTTATCAGTGGGCGGTTGAAACATCGTTGTATTTAGACAGAAGTTATCGTGGAAATGGTCTTGGTAGAATATTGCACGATGCTTTATGCGAGGCTTTGCGCAAGCAGGGTATTCTAAATATGAATGCGTGTGTTACTTATACATCTAAAGAAGATGAATATCTTACACATGCCAGCTTGAAATTTCATAAACGATTGGGTTATACCATTGCGGCGCATTTCCATAAGTGCGGCAAGAAGTTTGATCGTTGGTATGATATTATTTGGATGGAAAAACATATAGGAGAACATAAATAAAATAATCAAATGAAAAAAATCAGTTTAGTTTTACTTTTAATGATGTCTTTGATGAATCTACAGGCGCAAAAAAGAGCTTTTAAGATCTCAGACCTCTATCGAGTGCAGAGTGTGTATGGAGTGGCGGTGTCTCCTCAAGGTAACACCCTTGCTTATGTCCATAGCCGTTCTGATTTGAAAAATCACAAATCATATCAGAATATCGCGTTGATGAATTTAAAGGATTTCTCAACACGCGACCTTACCACAGACGGTAAGAGTGGTGATGCGATGTGGAGCAAAGACGGAAAACTTGTTTATTTTATTTCGTCTATAAGTGGAACTCCTCAGCTTTATTGCAGTGACGCAACTGGTAAGGCTGAAAAACTTACAGATTATGAACTTGGCATCAATGCCCCTGTGCTTTCTCCTGATAATCGTTATGTAGCTTTCACGGCTGATGTGTTCCCTGAGGCTGGAGCAGACGGCAAGAAGAATATTGAACTACAGAAGAAACTTGATAACGGACCTGTTCAGGCTCATATAGCTGATAAGTTGTTTTACAGACATTGGACTGAATATGCTGATGGTAAATATCAGCACATCATTGTTTATGACTTGAAAGATAAGACTTATACTGATGTTACTCCTGGTGAATGGGTATCTCCTGTCTTCATGCCAGGTGGAGGTGTTGGTTTCAACTTCTCTCCTGATAGCAAGGAAATCTGCTTTGTAAGCAATCGCACAGAGCATCAGGAAGCAAATACCAACTGTAATCTTTGGACTGTTCCTGTAAAGGGTGGTGAGGTTAAATGCCTTACTGCAGAGAATGAGGCATGGGACGGAACTCCTGTCTATTCTCCAGACGGCAAGTATATCGCTTATCGCATGCAGCGCATTCCTGGATATGAATCAGATAGATTCCTGCTTGCTTTAATCAATCGTCAGACTGGTGAAAAGACTGTTCTCACAGAGAGTTTTGATAACTGGGTTGATGATTTTAAATGGAGCCCTGACAGCAAGAATATCTTTTTCTTGGGTGAGGAAACTGGCTATGAACCTTTGTTCAAGGTCAATGTAAAGAGCCGTAAAATCAATAAGGTAATAGGCAATCGTGCTATTGGCGACTTTGATTTCGATGCAAAGGGCAATTTCTATTATACATATTCTAGAACTGGTAAGCCTAATTCTTTGTACACTTCTGTTGCTAATGGAACTAAGGAACGTCAGCTTACATTCCTTAATAAAGAATTAGAGCAGGAAGTCGACATCCGTCCATCTGAAACAATGTGGGTAAAGGGTGCTAATGGTGATGATGTAGAAGTGTTTATCGTGAAGCCTCATGGTTTTGAAGCTGGAAAGAAATATCCTTTGATTATCAATGTTCATGGTGGTCCACAGACACAGTGGATGGATAACTTCCGTGGTGACTGGCAGGTATATCCTGGTTCAGGCTATGTTGTTGCATATCCTAATCCTCATGGATCTACAGGGCGTGGACAGGCTTTCTGTCGTGCCATAAGCGGAGACTTCGGTGGCGCTCCTTATGTAGACGTTATGAATGTTACAGACGCTCTTTCTAAGTTAGAATATGTTGACTCTACCCGTATGGGAGCCATGGGATGGTCTTATGGTGGTTACTTCATGAACTGGTTGCAGGCAAACAAGCATCCTTTCAAGTGCCTTGCTTCAATGATGGGACTTTATGACCTGCGTTCTATGTGGGGTGCAACAGAGGAACTTTGGTTCCCTAACTTTGATTTAAAGGGACAGCCTTGGAACTCAGAACAATATAAGAAATTCTCTCCATCAGAGTATGTTTCTAATTTCAAGACACCTACATTGATCATCACCGGAGAGAAAGACTATCGTGTACCATATACACAGAGTCTACAATATTTCAACACCCTTCAGACGTTGGGTATTCCTTCTCGTTTAATCGTATTTAAGAATGACGGACATTGGCCAAGTAATCTTTATTCAATGCCTGTATATTACAATGCTCATCTTGAGTGGTTCAATAAATATCTTGGTGGTGCACCTGCTCCTTGGGATACCCAGAAAATGGTTGCTAACCAGATAGAGTATTAAAATTATAACGATATGAAAGAAATCAAGAAATTGCCTTCTGAATGTACTACTATCATAGTAGGAAACAGAATGACAGCCGATGGATCACGCATATTGGCGCGTTCCAGTGATTTTGATGCTATGATGGCAATCAATTTCGAAGTCCATGAAGACACTCTTTTCGGACCTTCTGAATTTATTGCTAAAGATAGCAAGTTCCGCTGTCCGTTGCCTTCTGAGGCTTTGGGCTACACAGCGTTGCCTGATTATCAGTTCCCAGGAGAGTGGGGAAGTGCTGGCTACAACACTGTCGGTGTTGGAATGAGCAGCACAGAGACCATCTTCAGTAGTGAACGTGCATTGTCTTTCGATCCTTATGTTGAAAATGGACTCGCTGAAAACTGCACTTACAACATTGTTTTGCCATATATCCATACAGCTCGTGAAGGCGTTGAGCGTCTTTCTAAACTGATAGAGGAATACGGTTCAGCAGAAGGTTTCGCAATCGGCTTCATTGACGACAAGGAAACTTGGTATCTTGAGAATGCCTGCGGTCATCGTTGGCTTGCTTGCCGCATACCGGCAGACCGTTATTTCGTTACCGGCAATCAAAGTCGTTATCGTGATTACGATCCTAAAGACAAAGAGAACTTTATGGCATCTGCCGATTTGATTGAGTTTGCTGAGAAAAATGGATTGTATGATCGTGCTAAAGGCAAGTTTGATTTCCATGAAGCTTATTCACGTGATGAGAAGTTAGACACAACATATAACTATCCACGTGTATGGGGATTGCAGAAGATGTTCTCACCTTCAATAAAGAATGATGTAACACGCAATGATTTCCCTGTTTTTGCTAAGGCAGATAAACCAATCAGCCTATCAGATTTGCGCACTGCGTTCCGATTCCATTATAATGACACTGAGCACGATCCTTATTTGCATAATAACGGTAAGGAACCTTATCGCCCAGTATCTATATACCGTACCACTCAGACACATATCTTGCAGGTACGCAATAAACTTCCACAAGCTATAGGCTGTCTTTCTTATGTAGCTTTAGGAATGGCAGATTTGGGTGTGTTCTTGCCGTTGTATCAGGGTGTGAAGTCATATCCACGCCAGTATAGCCTTGGCAATAGCAATTCTGATAGTCATTCAGCCTATTGGAAGTTCCGCAAGGTGATGACATTGGGAATGGTAAACTATAATGCTTATGCTCCAGTCATCCACGAGGTATATTCAAAGCTTGAGGCAGAGAATGACCAGCGTCAGAAGGAAATGGAAGCAGAGTACTTAAAGTTGTACAAGGACGAGCCTATGAAGGCACAAGACATGTTACAGCAGTTCTCTGATAGCATTTTGTTGCATGCGCTAGACGTTGCTGATGCATTAACAGAAAAGCTCTTCACGTTATTAGCTCAGGATACCCAGAAAGAATATCTATTCCACGGAGCTTAATAGCATAAAGGAATATCTATATAACAATACAGGCACTTGCTTAATTAGCAAGTGCCTGTATTGTTTTTATAACTGCATGACCTCCGCTGATTTCTGCAGATTCACGTAGACAAAATGCAGCAACATGAACTACAGACACTCCCGTTGTGTCGCAACAGTCTTTTGTCTTCGTGAATCTTAGTAATCTGCGCGAGTCCAGATTTGTTCTCTGCGTATAGCAAACAAACATTCAGTCATAAGAAAAATATATCAGTAGGGAAATTGATAGTAGTGTTTAATTTTGTAATGTTTACACATGTACTTTATATCCTCTTTAACTTATTAGCTAATTATAGTCTATTTTTTCTACCATGTTCGTCTAAACTTATGTTTTCATCTAAAATGTTTCGTCTATGCACATTTATGAATGCTCTTTATTTATGGGTATTTCTAAGATATGAAATATGATTTTCGTCTAAAATTTCGTCTAAAGTTTCGTCTATTGTTCGTCTACTTATTGAGGCTTAATAATCCACTTTCTTCCAATTCTACTTATTATGTTATTTCGTCTAAGTTTAGAGAGAATATTTGTGACAAATTTCTTCTTAGCCTCTGAATTTTTTGATGCGGGTAAAGAGTCCTCTAAGAATTTAATGATATCATTTCTCATAACACCTTGGCTACCCATTTGTAAGTATTCCTTCTTTTATTCTTTGCTGTTATCCCAAGTTAAGGAATAATTATAGTTGTTCTTGCATATATAAAAATGTCATTTAACATTAACTGTCTTTCTCTGCGTGAATCTGCGAGAGATATGCCGTTTTGCACATGCAAAGAAAAAAGGATATTAGCAGGGAACCTGCGAGGGATCCCCTTTGTCTATTATTTCCTCAGTCTTTTCTTTTGCTCGCTATTATGCAGATATAACTTTGCTTCCATATCAGAAAACATGAGTCGAGTATCTAGATGCGTATAAATGCGAATAATGTTCCCAGAAGGATTGTCGGTGAAATTACCATCATTATTTATTGTAGGACAAGGGCGAAGCACATATTGTGATGATGATGGATCAGCTTCGTAAATGCTTTGAAGCGCCGTAAGCAAAACCAGAGGACTATCGCCTAGTATATATGTTTCGGCAGTACCTCCACACCAGCTGTGAGTGTTATCATACCATGTGTTTATCTTTTCAAATAGAAACTTTCCGATAACTCCCATAGGTTTTATTTTGCTGAGTATTTCTGAATAACCATATATACATTGGCGATAAGCAGGACGTGGAATCATCCACAAATTCAGTCGACTTTTATTAAATATAACTTGTGCTGCGCATTTATCGAGGGCAAGATTGTATTCAACTTTTGATTTTCTTGGAGGCATAATTTGCATTTCTCCCAAATTTTCCTCTCCACCTATCCATATCAATGTGAGCTTTTCTGCTATTTCTGGATTTTTTAGATAAGCTGAAGCTATGGTATTCAATGAACCTCCACAGCAAACATACAGTCGTTGCTTTGTGTCTGTTCGCATTGCTTCTTTGATGATAAAATCTGCACCTTCTGATTCACTAGGTGTATTCACATTCTCCATAGGTGCATTGCTCCCTTGTAGTAATAAAATGTTTTTATCTGGCGCTATAACACTTATTGTTTCTTTAGCAATAGCTTTTCCAATTTTAGCCCCTTCTTTTTCACTCTTATTTCCATACGGTGAAGCTTTCATCGGAAAATAGCTGGATATAACCGCACGTATATCTACAGATGGAGACATCAGGTGATGTGCCAACGCAACCACACCATCTGGATCGCCAGCAAAGTCATTATCAATGATTACTCTAATTCGGGGAGAGGGATTGTCGTAACTTTGTGCACTCAATAATTGATTGTCTACTATTGAAAAAAGAAGAACCAATATATAGAAAGGAATTGTTCTTTTCATATTTTTTTATTGAATTAGTTTAATGTGAGTTCGATGTTTGTTTTTATTTTAAAATTCATGATTAGCGAAAATGTTTTATCTTAATCGTGTTGAACAATAAGAAAAATAAACAAGATTCGTAATGATAACCGAGGACAAAGTTACTGAAATATTTTGTATGGCAGATGAATTATGTAAGTTTTTCGGTACCATGATGCTAAAATATATGCTGAAAAGCTATAACTGCGGATATCATTGGAATAGTACAATCTCAATTCCTGAGAAAATAAACATCTGCGTAATCAACGGGAGAATAGGGCGTTTATACATGGAAAGAAAAAGTATATCTGTGGGAGAACACATCAGATTGAGTATCTTTTATTATCTGAATCAGTTATTAAGTAATCCTTAATAACTGATTTTTATCTTTCAGAATATTAATAATGCGAATGTTGCTGTATAATAAACAATCAATGTGCTAAATATATAATATTGTGCAGTGACATCGTTGTATTGAAGTCTTGTAACATTTATTTTATAAATGTTTGTTTGCATTAAAAATTTTATTAATTTTGCACCAATTACAAATTATATAAGTACTATGCTAAATAAAATTTTAATCACTATCACATTGCTATGCAGTCCTATCCTAATCAGTGCTCAAAACATATTTGAGACAAGCCCTGACTACATAGCAGCAGGACAGTCATCTCAAGATCTGTTTTATATTAACACGAAAACGATTGCTAAAGATTCTATTGGATATCGTGTGTGTTTAGGTATTTATTCGTATACTATTAGTGCTAAAGAAAGTCATAAACATAAAAAACATCCCCAACGCTTATATTCATTGGAGTACAATGTATTTGACTTAGATGGATCAAGATCAAAAATGGTTTCATTTGTTGATTATGATAGTGGCGGTAATGTAGTAAGTCAATACAATTGTGATAACCCTTACTGGTCTCGTACTACTCCAGGTTCTGTTTTCGAATTTGTAGCTAATGTGTTAAAGGAATATATTAGTAAAAACCCTATTGTGCAACTTCCAAAATGATGCTATTCGTAGTCTCATACAATTAAATACGTGACATCACTCATACTTACTAATATTATTTTTTGAGTATGGCGTTGTCACAATGGTAACATATCCTTGTTATTTTTCCTGATTAAACATAAATGCTTCAGGTTACTAGAACGTAACCGGCAGAAGTTAACTGCCCACATACAACTCTTAATAGGTTTAATTCTCGCTAATTCTAAAGAAATTTGTAGAAAAGGAAACGAAAGATGAAATTATTGTCTAATTTTGTGCCGTCATTTAAAAAAGCTTACACATGGATATAGTAATAAAGTTAATACCAGTATTCGTTATTGTCGTTATACTTCAATTTTGTGCTAATCGTTTAAAAAAAACGACAGAAGAAAAGTATACCGTTAATGGGAAAAATAAAATAGCAGTCAAAGCAATTTCTATTTGTTCTTTATTTACTTTTTTTATCTGTTGGTTTGCTCTCGTTTTTAAAAGTGACCTATTCTATATATTAGGAGTTGGTTTACCTACAATTATTATGGCTTTGTTTTTAGCGTATTTATTTAGATCTAAAAAGGAGATAAACGTATCTTTGGTTGTTACAATGACCGTAATTATTTCAATCATTGTTCTCGTGCTTTCACTTGTTCCTATTTATATGAGCAGAAAACAAACATCTATAGACATAGACGCTCATTCTATTAGTATTTCTGGTATTTATGGAGAAGATGTCGATAGATCTACTATCAAAAGCATAACATTAGTAAATGATATTCCAGACATCGACTATAGAGTAAACGGTTATTCATTTAGCGATGATAATTTGGGTAAATTTAAAGCGGATGATGGTAAAATAGTCATGTTATATGTTCATTCCCAGGATGCTCCATTTATTAAAATTACGAGATTCCATGCGCCTGATATTTATATAAATACAAGTGATCCTGATCAAACCTTTTCATTATTTCATCAAATGGTGAATAGACATAAATAGATTTGCGATTATATTTTCTTATTCTAGTGCTTGATAAAAATCTTTGATATAATCAATTATATAATGAATTTTCTCATCTGATTCATTTTTAATAAGTTCTTTAGTCATAGTTATAGTATAAAAAATGGGAACATTCGCTTGGAATGTCCCCTATATCCTTATTATAGTGCACCTACACCGCCTGGATGTACAGGCACTTTTTTATATGTGCAAAGGTATCTCTTAATCATGTTACTTACAAATAATCAGAGCATTTTCTTTCATGTTAACCTGATTTTTAATAATTAACAAACTATATAAGGCTTAATTCTCGTAAATTCTAAAGAAATTTGTAGAAAAGAAAACGAAAGAAGAAATTATTGACTAATTTTGTACTGTCCCCAAATGGGAATACTTACATTAATAATTTTGCAAATGAATAATACAACTTCAGATAATGCTCAAGAGCATTTATCAATGATTGCCGATATAAAAAAGAAATTAAGTGATGCCAAAATAAAGTCATTGATTGTTACTTCTATAAAAAAGATCCTGAGCGACTTTAATACAAAATTGATATTTATATTAGTATCATTGTTTGTTCTTTGTAATGCCTTTATAATAGGGGTAATCGATGACTATATTGCTAATGGAATATTATCAGGGTTTGATGATAATATAGCAGAACGAATATTATTTATATTTGTTGGTATAGCACTAATCTACTACACCGGTATTGATATACATAATAATAAGAAAGTATCCAATTCAAGATTTGGATGGGCTTTTACTTTCTTACTCTTCTGGGCTTATTATAGACTCCTTTCTGACGAATGGACTTATGTGAAATTTTGGAATTTAAAATATTTATCTTATATCGACATAGTTCCTTTATATTCTTTATTGATAATAATCAAAACGGCTTATTGCAAAAGAGTTCCTAGAATAATAGATGAGTCAAAAGGATTTGAAGCAGATTTACCAATTGATAAAGTGAATAGTGATTTTTTGGAAAGAGACAATATTGCAAAAGGACTTGCAATAAAGATAAAGAATACACCAATTGAAAAATGTGCATTCTCTATTGGTATTGAATCACCTTGGGGAGAAGGGAAGACTTCATTTCTCTATTTATTATGTAAGCATGTTGAAGATAAAGATACTATCATTATAAAGTTTAATCCTTGGAATTATGAAAAAGAACGCAATCTTGTCGATGCTTTCTTTTTAGAGCTTCGTGAAAATCTGAAGAAATATGACTCGTCTTTATCAACAAACTTAACGGAATATGCACGCATCCTCTCTGATAGTAACCATGATATTATAAAGTTTGGCGCAAAATTTGTAGAATGTTTTTCCTCTCAAAGTATCGAAGTTAAGCGTGAAGTCATTAATTCTGCTATAAAGGAAATTAATAAATTAATCCTTGTTGTGATAGATGATTTAGATCGATTAGATAAGGATGAGATAATGTCTGTATTAAAGCTGATACGTAATAGTGCTAATTTTTCTAATATGGTTTTTGTTTCAGCTTACGATAGAGACTATCTGATAGAGACTTTAAAAGATGACGTTTGTAAAAGTAATAAATACATAGAAAAAATATTTCAGTATCAATTTAAACTTCCGAAATTTAGCAAAATGATACTGAGATCCTTATTATCTATAAAGGGGAAGAAGTTTATTGATGATAGCGATGAAAAACAATTTAAAGAGATATTGGGAATAGATACCCAAGCTAATCAATTACAGAATAACTGTATATTAAGTAATTTAGACAATTTAAGGGATGTGTATCGTTTTATAAATTCATTTCAATTTGCTTATCAAAAACTGAAAGGCGATACACAAATTAAAGATTTGATGATGATAGAATTGCTAAGAATGAAATATTACGATGTATATGAATTATTATCAAAAGAATATGAGAAGTATCTAATTATTACTGGTGATACTTTTAGATTGTGGAATGCTGGTTTACAAAAACAAGATCATGTCAAGAATAATCATAGTGATATATTTGCAATAATAGGGGGAAAATATAAAAAAGCGAGTAAAGAATTTAGGCAAATTGAAAGCTTGTTAAATGTAATGTTTCCTGCAAATAGTCCTTCTGAACCTAAAGCAATAAATAATTCTTATTATATTGATAGGTATTTTTATTATTCATTGAATTTTGATATTTCTGAAAAAGAATTTAAAACAGTAATGGAAAAGCCTTATAGTGAAATTAAACAAAATATTGATGTATGGCTTCGTGATTATAAAGTCTTTTGTTTATCTGATCTCTTAGCATTAGCTAAAATTAGCAATGCAGAAGAATATAAAAAAGTAATCAAAAGTATTTTTTATGTTGGATATAAAAAACAAGGAATATTTTTTAAATTTAAAGTTATTTACAATATAATTAAAAAGTCACATTTAACACCTGAAGATAATAAAGCATTCCTTTATGACGTTTTCTTTGAAAATGGAGCTTCTCAGTTTGTATCTAAATTTATTCATGATCTATTATATTATTCAGATGAAATATCTAATGTTATTTTTACGGCAGAAGAATTTAATAATATAAGTGCAGAAATGTTTAAATTGTTATGTGTAAATGAAACATCATTTCAAACAATATACTACTTATGGGAAAATACACTTTATTATGAACATGTTCAAAGCGATGATAACACTAAAAGTTCAGTAGCATATCAAAATAAAAAAGCGGATACTATATTCATTGAATATATTAAAACAAACTATAAAACGATGTTACCTCAATTGATTAATAAAGACTTTGACGATCGCGCCTTTATATCTAATACTTATTTTGAACCATGGAATGGTCAAAAAGGCTTTAAAAGTTTTATTGATGAACTCTTGACATTAAACAAAGATGATAAGCAATTAAAAGAATTTAGTGAGTTTGTGACTAAATATTTTAACAATCAAGCAGCAGTCGAATTTGACTTCAAAGATATAAAAATAAATTTATGAAATGAGTACTAGGATGATACTCTTTTACTCTGCCTTCATTCCTTCTAGCGCATTTTGAACTGAATCAGGATTAAACTTGATGATTGTCGTGTTACGCTTTACACCTGACGCTTTCTTCTGATGCGTTGTAACGGTCTTCTTTGCTACTTTCTTAACTCGTGGCTTACTTGCTAACGCAACAAGAGTGCATGCTGCTAGTATTGTGATGGGGAGTAATCTTTTCATATTCTTTCTTTAATTTTCTTTGTATGCTTGTTTATCACTTCTGTAAACCCCAAAAAGTGAGTCAATACACATTGTTTTAAAATGAATTTTATTTCTTGTTGTATTGTTTCAATATGTCAGATGTTAATTTGGACAATGGTCGCTTAGAAAATTCATCAGGGTCTGTATAATTACCCCAAACCATCCTGTCAAGCTCTCCCTCTGTATTTACAATACCTTGGAATGACTCAAGAACAGCTGAATAGGCATCAGTATTATATGCTTGTATGCGATTAAGAATATCTTTGACAACATCTGTATGCTTTTTATATACCCTATTAATTCCTAATATCGACATATCTTTTCTATTACCATGGATGATTTTTATTTTAGGATTTTCTGGAAAAGGATTTATATTTGCATTTTTTACTCGAAATATAGGTTCCTTTTTTTCAGCGTAACCAATCCATGGTGAAACCTTCAGTTGCCGATCTCTTTTTATATGATTACAAGTAGGACAAGCTGGTACAAAATTATAAAACGAAAGAGCAAATATTGGATACAAAGATTTTGGATGAAAATGATCTATCTCTGGCCTATACTGACTTTTGTTATGTTTATCAGCTTTGATGGTTAATATATAATTTCTGTTACAATATGGGCATACATCAAGCCCCAACGAATCAAAAAACCAATAACCAACCCCCTGTGTTCCTAAACATTCATCTTTGATAAAATCATTATAAAAGTTTGTCATCTTTTCAATGAATTTACCGAATATAGTATCTTTTTTATTAGATGAAGCAAGCCAGTCTTTATGATCATCCTTAAATACCTCAATAAACTGTTCCCACTGCTTCTTCATATCCTTAGGCTTACATGTTATTAAGGATTCACTATTCTTAAGATAGTAATCCCATTCTTGATGATAATCCGCATCAGCTTTAACCCTTCTTTTCTTAAGCCATTTTAGCAATGCTTTTTTGTATCGCATTTCTAACCGCTGAAGTTCTTTTTCATTAATATTAATTTTTATCATATCTTCTTCTCCAATTTTGCTATTTTGGCTTCCAATTCTTTTATCTTATTCTCATAAATGTATGGCAATTTGTAATCACTATACATCTTGAGTAACTGACTTTTTAGAACTGGCTCACCTATTAATTTTATCATGTCAAGAATATCCTTGTCATTATCTTTATTCTCAATATTATATGTGCCATTATGAAGTTTCTTTGTCAGTTCATTAATCTTTTCTTTTGCAAACTCACCTATAGGCAAACCATTTAGGAAAAAACCGTTTTTCAGCATAGAATGAATATTTGCTCCAAAGGTATTTTGCTGCATGCTATAATTAGGCTTTCCTTCTTCTAAGAATAGTACATTTTGTTTTGGAATATCCGATAGTACAAAAGGAGAATGTGTTACAAGCAATATATTTATTCCTTTAATATTCTTAAAGCAAGCGTTTGCAATAAATTTGAGTAAAGTTAATACATAGTCTTGTTGATACTCTGGATGGAAATATTGCTCTACTTCTTCCAACACAAGACTAATATATTTATATTCTATAAAGCTAGCATTTGATACTTTATAATCCAGATTGCGTAAATGATATATGAGAGCACCTACAGAGTAGATCATTTGCAATTCCCCAGAGCTCATATTTGATAAATTGAATATATGATTATTCTCCTTAACCACAATATCGGTCGAAAAAATAGGTGGAGGAAGCAAAGACATATTCTCCTCATCACCGTTTTCCTTCTTTCCTTTTATTATTCTATCAATATCATCAAAGGAAAGGTTGTAATGGACGTCATTTTTGCATTCTTTCTTAGAAGCTGAATCATACTCTTTTGCCAAGTCTTTAATAGTTAGGAAGTTTAAAGTTTGTCTCAATTTAAGTGATTTATAGTTCACTTTTATTCTGCCTTTTTCATAAAATAACAGATTAAAACATTCTTTGATACTATCAAAAAATCCTGTGTTATCCTGGTATTTGCGATCAAATAAAATAAATCCCTTTATGTTAAAATCAAAGATTATATTCTTGTATGGTTCATAGGTTTCAAATATAGTAATAGTTTTATAAACCACATATAAATGCGCCTGAACCCGAGCTTCTTTACACTCATGTTTTTTATCTAATTTAGAAAATGCTTGAGCACAATTTATATCACCCAATATGTCCTCTTTATCCCATAAATAACAGATATAGATAATCATCATTAATCTTTGGAATTGAAAGGCGTTCATAAAAATACAATGCTCCTTTAGAAGTTCAAATGTCTTTTCTATTTCTTTATTATATTCTGGCTTTCTAAGTTTTAGAATTGTGGGCAGTAAATCAAAATAATCATACATTTGACCATGATCTGTGTCATAAGGAAACTCATCCTTAGCTATCGAATCAGCGTGTTTAATTAAATCAATATGTTTTGTCCAAAACTCCTGGTCAAACGTCGTCCAGAATTGAATTTCTTTATCAAACTCATCATCAGCAAAGGAACCATCGTTATCTTCCGGTTTTTCAATCCTATTCAGATATTCTTTGAAATCATTTATTCTAGTTTTAAGAAAGAGATCTTCAGTGTTGTCATTACGAAAATTTTTTCTTATATAATTGATAAGTTTTGATGAATCTTTTAGAGTTATTTTGACTCCTTCTGCATATTTATTATCACTAATTTTTCTACCTAAAGAATTTTCTGCTTGTGAAAAAATAGAGAGAAGTCTTAATTTGGCAAGATTGTTTTCTTTATTGATATCTATATTACCCTCATCTCTCATTGGAGTTATGACGATAGGCATCTGGTAGCTATCGTTCTTATGAAACAAATTAGCAAACCAACTCTTTTCATTGTCATTGCTGTTATAAGCGTACAATGAATAATTAGAGATGATAGAATAAAAAAACTTTCTAATAATAGAAATATTATCAGATGTGTCAGAATAATGTATTTTTATCTTGTCATCCTCTTCCTTAGAAAAAGAACAATCTATATAATATATGTGTTTGTCTATTTCATAATAAACTCTTCCATAAGCTCCTTCCGCATATTCTGAGTCTTGATATGAAGAGAACTTTTGTTTTATAGCAATATTATTTATTAGTCTGATAAGGAATTCAATCAAGGAACTCTTGCCACATCCGTTTTTACCTACAATAGCAGATATATTGACGAATGGCATTTTTAATGTCTGCTTATTTTCATCTAAAACATTTACCGAAAAGAAATCATGGGGTAAAGGTCCTACCTCTGAGGATTTCTCTATATCAACCCATTCGCCATTTTCATACTTATCTTTATAGTCACCCACAAGAAAATATGTGATGTCTGGATGAAGGGCTTTTAAAGTATTCTTTGGACTTTCAGAATATGGTCTAATAGCTACAAGACGAAAAGAACTTTTGTCTGTATTGTCAGTTGCCTGAGATGAATCCTGTGTTAGTGGTTTTTCATTTGTTGCCATGCGTTTTTATATCTATTATTGTTGGTTATGAAAAATTTTCTCTACAAAAGTACAAAATGTTTTTCACCCTGCCATGCTCATTCATAAATAATTCATACACAGCATGTTGTTTCGTGTCTATTGTTGGAATGAACTCCAAATCACGCATTCCCTCAGATTTACGCAGATCTCGCAGAGGAATGCAGCAGGCTGCATTATTTCGCAGAGAAAGAAAACTTGTAGTTAGTGTAGTTTTGTGGTTTATCTGCGTAATCAGCGGGATCTGCGAGAGACTTATTGGGTTTCTTAGTACAATAGATTGAGTCCTCTTGCGTGATTATTCTCTCGCAGATAACGCAGATTCCCGCAAAGAAAAGACAATTGGGGGTAGTGGGAGAGTGGTCTTGCTTTTATTGTAGTTGGAAGGAATACGTACAGCTTTACTGTTTGACATATTTTTTTGTTAGATCAATATGATGCATTGATTTTTGTATATTTGGGGAATAAGTGAATTTATATTACTAATTTTGTAGTATGGAACAAACCCAAATAACGCTATTTGAATGGTTCTCATGATCAATGATTATAAAACGAGTAGGGCAGTGTACGACTTGCGTACACTGCCCTAATATTATTCTTTATAGAAATAAGCAATTATGCTTCTTCTTCTACTGTTGTTTCTTCTTCAGCCTTCTTTGTAGTCTTACGAATTGTGCGTTTAGCGCGCTTTGGCTTCTCATCAGTAGGTTTGTCAGTCTTTACACCAGCAAGTTCTGGATCAATCATGATTCTACCGCAATACTCACAAACGATAATCTTCTTGTGAATTTTGATATCTAGTTGGCGCTGAGGTGGAATCTTGTTGAAACAACCACCACAAGCATCACGCTGAACGTAAACGATACCCAAACCGTTACGTGCATTCTTGCGAATACGCTTGAAGCTTGTAAGCAAACGAGACTCAATCTTGGTCTCTAGTTCCTTAGCCTTTTCCTTCAGCTTTTCCTCTTCCTCACGAGTTTCCTGCATGATCTCGTCAAGTTCGTTGCGCTTTTCGTCGTGATCAGCCTGACGGTCAGCCCTTGTTGCCTGAGCCTTTGCAAGATCTTGATTGCATTCTTCAATCTTAATCGCAGCTTCTTTGATCTTCTTTGTACAAAGTTCGATTTCCAAAGTCTGGAACTCTATTTCCTTTGTAAGAGTATCATATTCACGATTGTTCTTAACGTCCTCAAGCTGGGTCTTGTAACGATCAACACTAATCTGAGCATCAGCAATCTCGTGCTTCTTCTGAGTTACTGCATACTGGAAGTCAGCAATCTCGTTCTGGATTTTCTCGATACGGATATTCAGACCTTCGATTTCATCCTCCAAGTCTTGAACCTCAAGAGGAAGTTCACCGCGAAGAGCCTTTTTGTCATCAATGCTACTCAATGTAGTTTGCAGCTGATAAAGAGTTTTCAACTTCTCTTCAACTGACAAGTCTGTAGGATCTTTCTTTGCCATAATTGTTATAGATAAATTATTGGATTCGTGTTTATCTTCGTGAGTTTGCACTCTACACCAGGACACTTATCCTCTATTATTGATTTGAAAATTTCGTTTGTATATTGTTCGCTCTGATAATGTCCGATCACTGCAATCTGTATCTGCTGGTCTCTGCCAAAATACTCATGATAGTGCATTTCTCCAGTGATAAAGGCGTCAGCACCAGCAGTTATTGCATCATCTAGCATAAACGAGCCAGCACCACCACATACAGCTATCTTTGAAATGGGACGTCTCAATAATTCGTTTGCCATGACACATTCCACATCAAAGTTTCGTTTCAACATTATTATCAGGTCGTCGGCAGCAATTGGTTCATTCAGTTCACCGATAACTCCGTCACCGCCAGCAACACCATCAACAGTATTCTGCTTACCAAAGAAACGTAAATCATGCAATCCCAGTTTCTCTGCAATCTTATGATTCACACCTCCCTGTGCACTATCCATGTTTGTATGCATAGACACCACAGTGACATGGTTCTCTATAGCTTTGCGTATTGTTATCTGAACTTCATCTTCATCAGTGATATGAGCCAACTTATGGAATATCAGCGGATGATGTGAAACGATCAGATTGCAGCCACAAGCAACAGCTTCGTCGACGATTTTAGGGGTAACGTCAAGACACAATAAAGCCCCTGAGACTTCCACTTCTGTTAATCCAACCTGCAAGCCTGCATTATCAAAATCAGCTTGCAGAGGCAGAGGCGCGAATTGTTCAAGGGCACCAATTACTTCCTTTATTTTCATGCGTTGCATAAAATTAGATTGCAAAGGTAGTTAAATTTCTATATTATAATGGTGTAGGTGTTGTTTGTTTAACATCTTTTACATTATTCGGTGTTGTCATGCTATTGTTTATAAACTACAAACGGGACATATTTCTTCATGAAATATGTCCCGTTTCTTATCAAGCTTAAATACTCTCTAAATCAAGTTAACTCTTCCGTAGTTGTATGTGTTAAGTACGTTAACCATATAATGAACTACTTTTTCTTTGTTTACGGTACTCTTTATTAATACCACAACCTTTGTCATCTTTTTCATAATTGTTATCCTTTTAAATCTTTCTACCTTAAAAAGCTAATATCATTATTTTTTTATAACTCTATAATTTTATCCTTTTTACAAGTGCAAAGTTAACGCCCTTATCATTATGAAACAATGATAAGGGCGCTAATTAGCTAAAAAAAGTATTATTTTTGACATGAATCAATTTACTTGACACATGTCAATATAATGTTTTGACATACATCAAGCAGTTTTATCCATATTCTTCAGTTGACCATACGCATCGAAAGAATAAGCACGAGCAACAGCCAATGTTATCAACAATGATACTGGTGCTGCGGCAAGCATTGCCGAGAGCATAAGTATCTGCATGAATACGGCATCAACAACACCTGTTCCAGACAATATCATGCTCCACAATACCATTGGGGTAACACCTAATAATATATAAGCCATCTTACCCAACATCGGAATCATGTTTTTTTCTAAAGCGCGCTTCACGAAATAGTTTACTGCCTGACCGTGTGTAGCTCCATTGCCTAAAAGATAATAATATATTGCATTATGATTCTTTAATCCAGCGTAGTAAGTTTCAAGCGACTTGGAATTACTCTCTATCATAGAACCAGCTAAAAAGCCAGCGATAGGAATCATATATCGGGCATCGAACATATTCTTAAACGAGAAAACGGCGAATAAGATGGCTAGCCCCATCACAATTACCACAGACAAAGCTCCTACGAAAGAAGGGAAAAACAATTTGTTCATGCTTAGTCGCGCTTTGCTGACGGAAATGATGGCGGCAATAACAGCCATAAATATCATCCAGAGGATGTTGATGAGGACGCTATTCCACAAGGATATGTAATATAGAAACACACCGGTTAACACCATATATGCAAACATCTTCACTACAGACATCGCAAACTTGTTGAGCAGGTTTAACTTGTATGTAAATATAATATAAGCTGGAATGCAAAGTAATAATATCACTATAGATATTCCAAGGAAAGATACGTTCATAACTTTTATTTTTTTATACGTTTATATCTAATATCAGCGATTTGTTGCACATTCTCCTTATGTCTTCATCATCACTAACGATAACTACAGAATGCTTTTCAGCGGCATAGTCCCTTAAATAAGGCATTAAGAGATTTGCAGAAATCTCGCTATATAGTTTGTCAATTATCAGATAAGGTCTATCACTCAATACAGCCACGATAATAAGAATTAGCTGTGCAATATGCTTCTGAAGCTTACTGTAATCAGAGTCAAGCAACGCTGCATCAATGCCAAAACGATCTAATTCTGCTTTCAGCATCTTCTTTGTGATCTTGTTCTTTTTCTCGAATGGAGATGAGAGTACATCAGTAATCTTATCCCAAGGCATATCCAAATCATGCGGAACATAAGAAAACATGTTGCGGAAGTAGGCTGCTGAAGAGGTGTCAACAACATCACCGTCGACAGTGATATAGCCTGATTTCAATGGCTGCAATCCTAGCATAGAGCGAATGAGAGACGTGACATAATCATCTTGCGTCCCATAGATGCAAAACAGTTCACCTTCATCAACCGAAAAATTGATATCAGCCAATGTAGCAGGGTATTCCACGCCACTTAATATTCCATTTTTTATTTCAAGCATTATCAGTCAGTTACGGTGTTTATACATTTAAAATAATGCAGATGATGGCAGATTTATCAAGCTCACTTGAATGTTCTGTCGAATGCAGCATATCTTATGCAAAGATAATTATTTTTATTCTAATCTGTAAACAATTAGAAATAAAATCGCTATATTTGCACAATTAATCAAGGTAAAAACAAAGCTAACCATCATATATGGCAAACAATAAAAATTGCATTAACAATTTCAGACTTCCTGCAGAATGGGAACCACAAAGCGGTATACAGCTTACATGGCCTCATGCCAACACAGACTGGAAACCATATCTTGAAGATATTACAAAAGTATTCGTAAATATGGCGAAAGTCATTACTAATGAAGAATTGCTTGCTGTGGTAACTCCGGAGACTGAAACTGTGAGAAAGCAACTTTCTAAAGAACTGACAGCAGCACAACTGAACAACGTAATATTTTATGATATAGACTCCAATGATACGTGGGCACGTGATCACGCTCCGCTTACATTGGTTTCAGATGATAAAGAAACATGCATCCTTAACTTTAAATTCAACGGTTGGGGAGATAAGTTTGAATGGACTAAAGACAATAAGATCACAAGTCAACTAAACAATAAAGGTGCTTTCAACTCAGGTTATGAATGTGATACAGATTTCGTGCTTGAAGGTGGAAGTATTGAAAGCGATGGCAAAGGTAGTATATTTACAACGACATTCTGTTTGATGGCTGAACATCGCAATCAACCTCTTACACGTGAAGAAATAGAAGAAAGATTACTGAAAAGTCTGCACGCAAAAAGAATCGTATGGCTTGATTATGGACAGTTGATAGGTGATGATACAGATGGACATATTGATACTATCGTGCGTCTGGCTCCAAACGATACTATCGTTTATAATGGATGTGACGATGAGGGCGACGAACAATATAATGATTTCAATTCACTTGAAAAACAACTGCGCCAGTTAAAGACATTAGACGGACAACCATACAACTTGCTACGTCTGCCTATGCCAGACGCAATATATGATGACGGAGAACGATTGCCGGCTACTTATGCCAATTTCGTGATTACAAACAAGAGCGTAATATGCCCCACATACTCGCAACCGATAAAAGACAATATCGCTATGGAAGTATTGCAGCGCGCATTTCCTAATCATAATATCGTGGGAATAGATGCTTCGGTCGTAATCAAACAGCATGGATCGCTACATTGTCTTACAATGCAATATCCAGAAGGAACACTGAAAACAACGAGTTTATAATATACAGAAATATGAGAGAACTTAAAATAGGCATTATACAACAGCACAATATAGCTGACACAAATGATAACATGCGCAGACTATCTGAAAACATTGAAAGACTTGCTCATGAAGGAGCACAACTTATCGTGCTTCAGGAACTTCATAATTCACTATACTTCTGTCAAGTTGAGGATGTCAATAACTTTGATTTAGCAGAACCTATACCAGGACCATCTACTGATTTCTATGGTAAACTGGCAAAAGATAACAATGTTGTCATCGTAACCTCTCTGTTTGAGAAACGTGCTCCTGGACTGTATCACAATACAGCCGTAGTAATAGAGAAAGACGGAACGATAGCAGGTAAATACCGAAAGATGCATATTCCGGATGACCCAGCTTATTATGAAAAGTTTTATTTCACTCCAGGTGATCTAGGTTTCCACCCAATACAAACAAGCGTTGGTAAATTAGGCGTATTGGTTTGTTGGGATCAATGGTATCCAGAAGCAGCTCGCCTAATGGCACTTAGCGGAGCGGAAATACTGATATATCCAACAGCGATAGGATATGAAAGCAGCGACGCCAAAGAGGAGCAGGAACGACAGCGAGAAGCGTGGACAACGGTTATGCGTGGACATGCAGTAGCAAATGGGCTGCCTGTAGTTGCAGTAAACCGTGTGGGATATGAGCCTGATCCAAGCAAGCAGACAAACGGTATCGAGTTTTGGGGAAGCAGCTTTGTAGCAGGTCCACAAGGTGAGATGTTGTACCGTGCAAGCAATAACGAAGAAGGCACCAAACTTCTTACCATAGATATGGAACATAGTGAGCAGGTGCGCCGTTGGTGGCCATTCTTGCGTGACAGGAGAATTGATAAGTATAATGAAATAACAAAGAGGTTTATTGATTAATAAACCTCTTTTATTATATATATAAGAATAGAAAGATATTCTATTATTCTCTACGTCCAAATTCAGAATCAACTTTAAGGAAGGATGCCACGACGAATGGCAACAAGCAGCTCAACATCACGATGACGAAGAACATTCTGTAGCCAACAAACTGTGCAAGCGCTCCGGCAAAGAGTCCTGGAATC
Source organism: Prevotella sp. (assembly GCF_051059605.1). Taxonomy (GTDB): domain Bacteria; phylum Bacteroidota; class Bacteroidia; order Bacteroidales; family Bacteroidaceae; genus Prevotella. Next base: position 1,519,694 of record NZ_CP050883.1, on the reverse strand, counting down.
AACATAGAAAGAGCCATGAAGCCTGTGCAAAGGGCATAATGAGATGTCTTATGCTCGCCCTGACTGAAATATATCATGAACAGCATATAAGCGCTGAATCCGAATCCATAACCGAAGTTTTCAAAGAATACACATGTATTTATTGCTATCAAACTGTCGGGCATCACATAAGCAAGATATACATAAGCTACATTAGGAATAGTGATAGCAAATGTCATTGGCCACAACCATTTCTTCAGTCCGTCTTTGCTGACAAGCATTCCGCCGATGATGCCACCAGCAAGAAGTCCTATCACTCCTACAGTTCCATTAACCAATCCAAATTCCTGTGGTGATAATCCCAGACCACCTTTACTTGACTGAGCTTGCAAGAACAACTGCGAAATAGGGGTGAGAAGAGCCTCTGGAAGACGGAACAGCAACATGAACGCAATAGCGGTAAGTATCTGTTTCTTTTTGAAGAAAGTAGCGAATGTCATAAGGAATTCATGAAATATGACTTTAGCATCTTGCTTTTCCTCATGGTTTACATCTTCCTTTGGATGTGGCAATATAAAGTTATGATATAGATAGAAAGCGATGAACAAGCCTGTGAGTCCATAGAATATCAGACTCCAAGAAAACTTGATCTGATAGCGGAACATTACCTGTAACACTCCTGCCAACATGATGAGTACGCCCTTACCAACTATCATGGATAATCGATAGAATGTGCTTCGTATGCCAACAAAGAATGCCTGTTCGTGCTGGTCAAGTCCCATCATATAGAAACCGTCTGCAGCAACATCATGCGTAGCGCTAGAGAATGCTAACATCCAGAAGAAGCAGATACTGCCCTGCAACCACCAGTCTGCCTGAATAGTAAACGCAACACCAGCAAAGGCTGCTCCTAAAAGCAACTGCATTGTCGTTATCCACCAACGTTTAGTCTTGCACAAATCAAGGAATGGACTCCAGAATGGTTTTATTACCCATGGCAAGTAAAGCCACGACGTATAGAATGTGATCTCTGCGTCGCTAAGTCCAAGTTGCATATATATCTCGATTGCCAATACCGTTACAGCGATATAAGGCAAGCCTTCAGCAAAATAAAGTGTCGGCACCCAAGCCCAAGGATTTCTTTCTTTCATTTTCTATTTATATAGTTTTTCAATCTCTGCACCTTTATAATAATGCAGTAGAATGTCATTATAATCATAACCTTTTTCGCCCATTACAGCAGCACCAATCTGGCATAAGCCTACACCGTGTCCCCAGCCAGCACCAATAAGTTCTATGCGCTGTGGAACTCCGTTTTCGTCAGTGTCATATTTATCTACGACAAAAGCAGAACTGTATAAATGACTTTCGCTTAATGTACGGCGTATCTCAAGTTCCTTTCCTATAGTGAAAGTTCTGTTTTTACCAACAATTTTCAACTTAGATATACGTCCGCTCTTGCCACGTTCCAAAGGAATAAGATCAAGAATGTTGCCTAATCCTAGTTTCATCTTGTCCTCGATAAGTGCAGATATTTCTTGTTGCGTGAAGCTAACCTTCCAACGATAGAAGTCTGCCGTCTCCAAATCATAGTCTTGAAGCACCTGTGACAAGATTTCTTTATCAGTAGTGTTGCAGAAACTTTCAGGATTAGAACGTATCCATTTCACAGCATTTGCCTCTACGGTCAAATCATCAGGAGAAGTTTCAGAACTATCGTCTCTAACGGCTAACAGATAAGGTTTCTTTATATTTTCCCAGCAATACTGGAACTCTTCAGTTTCTCCACCACAGCATTTAGAAAAGCGGGCATCGCAAATCTCTCCGTCGCTGGCAAGGATCTGTCCCTTAGTCTGGCGTATAGCTTCGGCAACATGCTTACTTGTTTCCTTCGTTATACCTTGATAACGCTGGCAATGGTCATCAGCACATACATCGAATATAGTATGATCTTCACGGTCATACCAACGGATAAGTTCATCATCTTTCTTAATGAAAGAGAAGAAGTTGTTTCCCCCTTCGTTAAGTTCCGTACGCTTTCTCATCTGAGCTAATAGCCAACTACGAGAAATAACAGCATGGGCCTTTAGTAATTCAAGACTTGAAGTAGCACTCATCTCACTTGAAATAACGCTCTCCAAATACCTTTCTACAGGCAATTCGTTGATAGCGCATATCTTATCTGCCTCTACAACAAGTTTAAGCGAACCAAGGAATGTCTGTGTTTCCTTACGCTCCCAATGGAAGTTTACACCTATCGTGACATCAAAAAGCGAGAAAGACGCTTCCTGACTTTGTGGACTGAAAACCAGTTGACTGTATTGATTGCCATTCCATAGGATTCCACCTTCAGAGAATTCCACTTCCTGATCGCCCTCTACAGCTTCACCCTTAGCCAGATAAGGTTTGTTAAGTTTGAACTTTATTTTTTCTCCGCTAACTATTCCTACTGTTACGTCAGGTTGTTTTGGATAATAATCAACATGCTTGCTTTCTGCCATCCTAACGTTGAGATTATCTTTGATAACCTTCATAGTCTGTTCGCTTGCTCCGCATTCCTTCAAGATGTCAGAAGCCTTTTGAGCATCAATCTTAACGAAATCCTCTTCTCGTGGAGTAATGAGTAAGCCAGCCATGTCAAGTGCACCAGGACTGACTAGCATTTGTCCATAGCCTTCAATAGAATAGCATTCTGGACGATGCTTCTCTCTTGGTATAACTACAGTTATATGATCGTCGCCACTTATCCAACTGATGATATTCATCATTGGTTCAATGTCTCCGTCACGCAATGGCATCGCATTATATACACGTCTGAACAGATTGCTGTCGTTTTCACAGTTGCGGCTCTTGATAACAATTGCCGGTACAACAAAATCTGTCAGAACATATATGCCTTCATCATCATTGAGTGAAACTATTTGTTCCATGTTTCGGCTCAATCTCTGCCATTCAGTCTGCAACGGTATGATGCCGCTTGTTCCTGCCTGAAAATGCAGATGGTCAGGTGCACTTGCACCACATTTAGGACCATTGTAGAACACGATGATGTCATCAAATCTAGATAATATCTTATAAATTTCACCATAGTTCTTCTTGATGCTCTGCAATTGATGTCTCTTTGCAGGTATAGTGAAATGAGTAGGCAGGATAGGGAATGGGTTTACTAGCAATGCGAACTTATCGTCAATGCTCTTAGCCATCTGCTCTTTAGGGCGATTGGAATCACAAAGAAAACATGGTCGCTTTTCCAAGGTCTTTGAATCAATCTTAGCTCCAGTACTTACAATTCTTCCAGGATTGAACTGAACCTTCATATCACCAATCTGCTTGAGCTGTACATTATGCAGATCGCGATAACGAGTACTTACGTCAGTCCATACTTCCAACTGACGACTGAAGAAACGCTGCAAACTGCTGTCTACAATGATATCCGTTTTTCCTGCAAGCATTTGCTGGCGCGCCTTGATTTCCATCGTACGCAAACGGTCTTTATATAAATTGTTTGCATTAATCTTTTCAATACTCAGTGCTGCGTCACTGTTTCCTCCCCATCGACGACACAGATATAGCTCATCATATATTCTTCCGATACGATATCTGCGGCTGAAAGCCAAACCAAGTGCATAGTCCTCACCATAGCTGGTGTTAGGGAATTGAATCTCTCTTACTAAAGGAGTGAAAAATGCTCTAGGTGCGCCTAGTCCATTTATTCTCAATGCATTGTTGCATCCGTTATCTTCTGTCCACTCACGGTGGTCAATCATTCCAGGAGGAAGTGTATTTAAATCAAAGTCACACATGCGGTAAGCACCAATGATCATGGCAGCTTTCTGCTTGTGGAAGGCTTCAATGATCAACTGCAATGTGCGAGCAGAAGAATATAAATCGTCGCTATCCAACTGCACAGCAAACTTTCCGCATCTGTCATCATTAATAGCCATGTTCCAACAACCACCAATACCTAAGTCGTTTCTTTCAGGTTCGATGACAATAAGTTTGTCATTTTTCAAACTGTTAAGAATCTCTCCAGTACGGTCAGTGCTATGGTTGTTTACAACAATTACATTATACTTGAAACTGGTTTTCTGTTCTAAAGCGCTATTTACAGCATCAGCAATCGTTTTCTCACGGTTGAATACAGGAATAACAATAGAAGCCTCGTATTCAAAATCCTGTTCCTTGAAATCTGGCTTTCTGTAATAATTAGTATCAATCAATGAGCCTATTGCCGCAAGATGTGCTGTTACAGCCTTTTCCATTTCAATCTGTACCTCACGATTGCGTGGATTGACGTAATCAAATTGTTTCTCTCCACTTTTTCGTGTATCAAGCTCTAACTCGGTATATAGAAATTCATTGATATGGAACAGTTCTCCTTTACGACTCAGAAACAGTCTGAAATCATAAAGTCCGGCATATTTATAGTAAGCCTTCTCGTTTCCTGAAATACTGTTGGCGTATTCATGTAATAAGTCTGCCTTGACAAGTAGCATAGAACCGAAATCAAAATCATCTCTCACGCTACCAATCTGATAATCAATAACAGGATGTTTCTCGGTCTTACCATCAACAACCGAATAATAATCGCTATAAACCATAGCTGCATCTGTATCAGCTGCGACATGCAACATTCGGTCTAATGCAAACGGTCCGAAAGATACAGGAGTGGTTTTTAGATATAGCATTACATAATCAGTATCCGTATTCTCCTCAATATCCAAAATAGTCTTTGTTGAAACTATATTGTCGATTGCGATAAGAGCGCAATCTTCTGGAGCATTGTTTAATCTGAAGCTACTGTCAACCAATAAGTTAATATGTTGTACGGTCTTGCTTTGCCTAAGCACAGATAGCGTTTTATCTATGTTTTTTATGTCTTCACAAGGCAGGAAGCAATCTATTTTTCCTCTCATAAATGATATTAATTTTGACCACAAAGATAACAATTATATTACATTTATGGTCTATTTCAATAAGTTTTTTTAAAAAAACGTCTATCTTTGGATAGATAGGTTGCCATCTGAATATAAATAAAAAACTTTGTTTTATTTTGCTTTTCCAGTCGTTTACACTATCTTTGCACTATGAATTCTTTAAAGAGATCACTTCTAGGCTTGACCTTAACAGAACTTAAGGCTGTCGCGAAAGAACTTGGTATGCCTGCCTTTACTGGTGGACAAATGGCTAAATGGATATATGAGCATCATGTAAAGTCTATTGACGAGATGACAAATATATCTAAAGGTAACCGTATAAAACTCGAAGAAAAATATACTATTGGATGTGCTAAACCTACTGATGCACAGCACTCTAAAGACGGAACTATAAAATATCTATTTCCTACTGATAATGGGAAATTTGTTGAGTCAGTGTACATTCCTGATAATGACAGAGCTACACTATGCGTTTCGTCACAGGTAGGCTGTAAAATGAACTGTATGTTCTGTCAGACAGGTAAGCAGGGATTTGAAGGCAATCTTGACGCAAAAGATATACTTAATCAAATTTATTCATTGCCAGAGTCTGACAAACTCACGAATATTGTATTCATGGGACAAGGAGAGCCTATGGATAATCTTGACAATGTGCTGCGTGCTACAGAAATACTTACTGCGGATTATGGTTGGGCTTGGAGTCCAAAGAGAATTACAGTAAGTAGTGTTGGTGTAAAAAATAAATTGCAGAGATTTATAGAGGAAAGCGAATGTCATTTGGCTATAAGTCTGCATACGGCTATTCCAGAACAGCGTGCTGAGTTGATGCCTGCCCAAAAGGGTATGGGTATTGAGGAAATAGTAGAACTTTTGAAGAACTACGATTTCAGTCATCAGCGCCGTTTATCTTTTGAGTATATCGTTTTTGGAGGCGTTAACGACTCAACAACTCACGCACGTGAAATCGTGAAGTTATTGAAGGGACTTAACTGCCGTATAAACTTGATAAGATTCCACAAGATTCCAAACATTCCTTTGCATAGCGCAGAAGAGAAGAAAATGGAAGAATTCCGTGATTATCTAACTAACCATGGATTGTTTACAACAATACGTGCCAGTCGTGGTCAGGATATATTTGCGGCTTGCGGTCTGTTGTCGACATCGAAAAAGAACGGAAATACAAAAGATGAATTATAGAAATATCTATGCGAGTATTCCATATTGGATCCTTAAATCAAAGATAAGACAAATCTACTCAATCAGTTTAAGACTGTAATTGGGTTCTTTAAATATAAAAACAATGGAAAATAAAAAAAATCGTGTGGCTATTACACATGGAGATACCAACGGTATCGGATATGAACTTATTTTTAAAACCTTTGCAGAACCGGAAATATTGGAACTATGCACTCCAATTATATACGGTTCTCCAAAAATAGCAGCTTATCATAGAAAAGCGCTTGATATTCAAGCTAATTTCAGTATCATTAATGATGCTAGCGAAGCTGTTGACGGACGAGTAAACCTGTTGACATGTTATGATGATGACATCAAGGTTGAACTTGGCACTCCAACAGAAGAAAGTGGTTATGCAGCTATTAAAGCTCTAGACCGTGCGATGACAGATTTCCGTGATGGAGCATACGATGTTTTAATAAATTGTCCTGTAGACAACACTAATATTAATGTTGAGGGCTATAAATTCCATGGTATAAGCAAATATATTGAGACATGCTTGGGAGATGGTCAAAAGTCAATGTCTGTATATCTCAATGACACAATGCGAATGGTTGTAGCCACAGAAGGCGTATCTATCAAGGATGTGCCAGAATCTATAAGCAAGGATTCAATTAAGGAGAAAGCCACAAAGCTATTCAAGTCAATATGCAGAGATTTCAATGTGTCTTCTCCTCGTGTAGCAATATTATCTCTTAATCCTGGACAACTAAGCAAAGAGGAAAATGAAATTCTGATTCCTGCTATAGATGAGCTTGCAGAAGCTGGTATACAGACTTTTGGTCCTTATTCATCAGAGGCATTCTTTGGAAATGGATATTATGGAGATTTCGATGGAGTTATAGCGATGTATTATGATCAGGGTATTCCTGCTTTTAAGGCAATATCTACTGATGGCATTGTGAAGTTCGATGCAGGACTTAAACTCGTTACTGTAACACCAGATTGCGGAACTGAATTTGACATTGCGGGAAAAGGTGTAGCTGACGAGGCTGCATTCCGTAACTCAATATACACTGCTATAGACATATTCCGCAATCGTGCGAATTATGATGATCCTATGCACAACCCGCTTCAGAAGCTTTATCATGAGAAGCATGATGATGGAGATAAAATAAGATTTTCAATTCCAAAGAAAAGAGAAAATAGATGAAAAAGAAATATCAAAACATATTTTTCATATTCGGTTTTATCGTTCTCTTGATAATGGTTACGCAGCTTGATTTCCACCAAGTGTGGAACGGATTGCGTCATGCCGGATATTGGTTTATAGCTGTTCTTACTCTGTGGTTCTTTCTTTATTTTATTAATACCTCATCATGGTATCTGATAATAAATTCGCAGGAAGCAAAACCTGAGCACGAGCGCATCCGTTTTAGTTGGTTATATAAGATAACTATTTCAGCATTTGCGTTGAACTATGCAACTCCTGGTGGACTTATGGGTGGAGTGCCATACAGAATAATGTCTCTTGTGCCAAAGATAGGTACAGAAAGAGCCTCTTCGTCTGTCATATTGTTTTCTATGACACATGTATTCTGTCACTTCTTGTTCTGGTTCCTTTCGATATTTCTTTTTATCTTCACACAAAAAGTAACGCTGTTAATGGCTATACTTCTCACAGTGATAGGATCTTTCTGTCTACTGGGAATATGGTTCTTTCTGTCTGGTTACCGCAAGGGACTTGCAAACCGTGTGATGAATTTCATAAAACATATTCCATTAATAAAGAAATGGGCACGGAAATTTGTGGAAAGTCACAAGGAACAACTTGACACGATAGACCAACAAATAGCAGCATTGCACGCACAGAACCCAAAGACATTCTTTTCGGCTGTATTATTAGAACTTTCCTCTAGGATATCTTCTGCATTGGAGGTGTTCTTTATTCTTCTAGTGATAATGCCAAATGTAAGCTTTTTGCAATGTGTTATGATATTGGCTTTCACTAGTTTGTTTGCTAACCTTCTGTTTTTCATTCCTCTTCAATTGGGAGGACGTGAGGGTGGATTCCTCATGGCAACAGCTGGACTTGGAATATCAGCTGGTGCTGGTATATTCGTCGCACTGCTAGTACGTTTGCGTGAGCTTGTTTGGACTTGTATAGGACTCCTGTTGATAAAATTGGATAATACAAAGCCTAAAGACTCATAAAAATCTGCCAAAATTGCAGTGTTTAAGAATAAATTATGTAATTTTGTCATCCAATGAATACATCAGAACTACAAAAAATAAAACAGCGCTATAACATCGTAGGTAACTGTGATGCACTTAACAGAGCTTTAGATGTCGCCCTTCAGGTGTCACCTACAGACCTTTCTGTGCTTATTGTAGGAGAAAGTGGTGTCGGAAAGGAAATCATTCCACGAGTCATCCACGACAATTCTCCACGCCGAAGAGAGAAATATTTCGCTATCAACTGTGGTTCAATACCTGAAGGTACTATTGACAGCGAACTGTTCGGACACGAGAAAGGATCTTTTACTGGTGCAATAGGTGAAAGCGACGGTTATTTCGGAACTGCCAATAAGGGTACTATATTTCTTGATGAAGTAGGAGAGTTGCCACTTGCAACACAGGCACGCCTTTTACGCGTGCTTGAAACAGGAGAGTATATTCGTGTAGGTGGACAAAAAATACTAAAGACTGATGTGCGCATAGTTGCTGCTACTAATGTCAATATGCAGAAAGCAATCAGTGAAGGTCGCTTTCGTGAAGACTTATACTATCGTTTGAACACGATTCCAATACAGGTTCCGCCATTGCGTGACCGCGGTAACGATATCATACTGCTTTTCCGCCTATTCGCTATGCAGATGGCAGACAAATATCATTTGCCTAAGATCGTGCTTGACGAAGACGCAAAAGAGATATTGCTTAAATATAAGTGGCCGGGAAACGTACGCCAACTGAAGAATATCACAGAGCAGATGTCTGTATTGAGTGAACAGCGTGACATAAGTGCACAGCAGTTATTGCAGTTTATTCCGCAGGATGCAGAAAGCACACAGCTTGCTACTATAAACAAACCAGGTGAGCATTCTTACGAGACAGAACGTGAGATTCTATATAAGATATTATACGAACTACGTGGAAACGTAAGTGACTTGAGACGCGATATGAACAGCCTGCGTAAGCAGTTGGATGAAGAGCGTGCTTTGTCGGGTGCTCAAGGATTTCAAGGAAGACAATTTCCTGTAGCTGCAGAGTCACAGCCTATAGTGGCACCAAATGATGCACAGCAATACTCTATATTGAATCCTAATTTGGAAAGTGCTTCTGCTGCCTATGACGCCATTGCTGAGGAAATTAATGATACAGCAAGCCTCAATCTAAATGATCTTGGACGCCAAATGGTAGAAAAGGCACTGGAACGTAATGGAGGCAATAGAAAGAAAGCTGCTCAGGAACTCGGTATTTCTGACCGCACACTTTATAGAAGAATAAAACAATACGGACTTGATAAGGAATAGTATTCCGAACTTGTAAACCTCATAGGAACAGTGAATTCGCTGAAAGAAATGAAAAGAAATATTATATATAGTAAATTGAAGAACATGGTATCTGCAAGATGGCACATAACTATGTTGCTGTCTGTATGTATTTTTGCAATGATGTTGTCATCATGCAAAATCAGCTATAAATTTAACGGTGGAGTTATTGATTACACCAAGACTAAGACTATCCAGATTTCTGATTTCCCTATACGCTCAAGTTATGTATGGGGACCAATGGCACCATTGTTCAATAATACCCTAAAAGATCAATTTGCCAACCATACTCATCTTTCTCAAGTAAAGCGTAACGGCGATATGAAGATAGAAGGTGAGATAACACAATACGCTCAAAGAAACAAATCCGTATCTAGTCAAGGTTACTCTGCACAGACAGAATTATCTATGACTGTAAACGTGAGATTCACCAACAACGCAAACCATAGCGCTGATTTTGAAAAGCAGTTTACTGCTACATCAACATACGAAACGACAAAAAATCTTAACTCTGTTCAGGAAGAGCTTGTAACTCAGATGGTGAAAGACCTTTCAGATCAGATATTTAATGCAACAGTAGCCAATTGGTAATCTATGGACCTAAAACGCCTTATACAACATCCAGAATATATGGACAAGGAGACCCTTTATGATCTCCGAAGTCTTATCGCGCTCCATCCATACTATCAGACAGCACGCATCCTATTATTGCAAAATCTGTATATACTGCATGATCCGTCTTTCGACGAAGAGTTGAGACGCACAGCAATATGTATCAGTGATCGTCGTGTGATTTTCAATATGATTGAGGCTGCACATTATAAATATAGGAATGAGCAAAGGTTGGAGGCTAAAGCAAAAGAAGATGAGAAAGATAATGGTGAT